>DASUBV010000241.1:0-11656 GCA_035763085.1 Streptosporangiaceae bacterium
GCGCATTGGCCTGCGCCGTGCCGTCGGTCATCTCGATGATCAGCCCCCGGCTGCCGCGCGCGCCGGCCGTGCGCAGCATCAGCGGGATCGCTGCCCGGCAGGTGATCAGGTGGGTGTGCACGCCCATCTGCAGCATCCGCAGCCCGCCGGCCCAGTCGTGCTCCCACAGCGGCTTCTCCCACTCGGCGTACCGGTCACCGCCGAAGATGTCGTTGACCAGCACGTCGAGCCGGCCGTGATCGCGCTCAACGGACGCGACGAGCCCGGCCACGGCCGCCGGGTCCTCATGATTGACGACCAGCGCGGAGCCGGTCCCGCCAGCGGCCTGGATCAGCTCGCCGGTCTCCTCGATGGTCTCGGGCCGGTCCAGCTCCGAGCGCCCCGATGCCCGGCTGCTGCGGCCGGTGGCGTACACGAACAAGCCCGCCCGGGCGAGCTCGACGGCGATCGCCCGGCCCGCGCCGCGGGTAGCGCCCGCCACCAGGGCGACCCGGACGCCGGCCTCCGTTCCTGTGCTCATCTGGCCAGTACAGCACCTGGTTCCGCCCGGTCGCTTGATCAGGCTTGCGGTCTCCTCCCGGTACCCGGGCCGCGCTGGCCGGCCTGGTCCTGCACGCTGGCGGCGCTTACCATGCCGAGAATGCGGTTCGAGGCCTCCGTCCAGGTCGCGGCGCGCCCGGCAGACGTCTTCGCGGTGCTCGGCGACTACCGGCAGGACCCGCGCTGGCGCCGGGGCGTGGTCACCATGCGACCGGACCCGCCGGGGCCGGCCCGGCCCGGCACGACGACCGACGAGGTCATCCGGTTCCTGGGCATCACCACCCGCACTCCAGGCCAGGTGACGGCCGTCACCGACGGCGAGCTGCTGGCCTGGCGGGCGGCGGGAGCGCGCCTGGCCGCCTCCGGCACCCGGCGCGTCGAGCCCGCCCCGGGCGGCAGCCGGGTGACGGTGGCGACCGAGCTGCGCCTGCGCGGCCCGTGGCGGGCCATGGAACCGCTGCTCGCGCTGGTCTACAAGAGCCAGCTGCGAGGCGACCTGGCCCGGCTCAGGGCCCTGGCGGAAAGCCGCGCGGTGCCGGGGCGGTGAGCTGACTCCAGCGGCTGGCCAGCAGGCCGAACAGCAGGTCGTCGGTCCACTCGCCCTTGATCCAGGTGAACTCCGGCCGCCGCCCTTCCTGCCGGAAGCCCACCCGTTCCAGGAGCCGGGCGGAGCGGCGGTTACGGGCGTCGCACTCGGCCGAGACGCGGTGCAGGCCGCGCCGGGCGAACAGGTCCTGCAGCACGGCGCGCACGGCCTCGGTGGCATAGCCCTGGCCCTGCCACTGCGGGGCCAGGGTGAACCCCAGCTCAGCCTGCCGCCGGTTCTCGTGCAGGTTCACGCCGACATCCCCGGCCAGGCCGCCGCCGGCCCTGACCTCGACCGCGTACTGGAACCAGCCCGGCTGGCCGGGATCCCCGTCGGCGAGCTCGCGGACCAGGGCCGCTGCCTGCGCCGCGGGCACCGGGGCCGTCCAGCTCTGGTACCGGGCAACCGCCGGGTCAGAGCGGTAGGCGGCAAAGGCCGCGGTGTCCCCGGGCTGAAAGCGCCGGAGCAGCAGCCGGGGAGTCTCCAGGATCATCCGCGCAGCATCTCATTCGCCTTGCCCGGGGGCCATGGCGGCCACCTGCGCCAGGCGGCTGGCAGGCCGCCGGCCGCACCGGGCCGGGAAGGACTCCCGGCTTAGTGACCCTTGACAGGAAATCATCGGATGTTAGCGTTCCTTGGTGGCAGCGAGACTGCCATAAAGCTGGCGAATAACGGTAAAGAGGTCGCGGCATGAGCACGAGACATCCGAGGTCTGCGTTTCGCTGGCCGTCACTACTTCCGGTCCTGGTCGCGCTGCTGATCGCCGCGGGCCTGGCCGCCCTGGCACCGGGATCGGCCCTGGCGCAGAGCGCACCGGCCCGGACCGGGCCGGCACAGGCCCCGGCGGCGCACGCCCTTGTCGGTGCCCGGCCCTACCTGGGCTGGACGAGCTGGGACACCTTCCGGTGCAACATCAGCGCCAGCCTGATCGAGCAGCAGGCCCTGCTCATGCACCGCTACCTGCAGCCGTACGGGTACCGCTACGTCAACATCGACTCCGACTGCGGCAACTTCGCCGTCAACTCCGACGGCTACTTCGTGTACAACCCGGCCCAGTTCCCCGGCGGCATCGCCCCGGTGGCCGCGTACGTGCACCACCTGGGCCTGAAGCTGGGCGTCTACGGCGTCCCCGGCATCCCCATCCAGGCCGTGCAGGAGAACACGCCGATCGCCGGCACCCCCTATCACGCGCAGGACATCATCTACGGGACCACCGTCTACGGGAACCACTTCCAGAACACCTACAAGATCGACTACTCCCGGCCCGGCGCGCAGGCCTACATCGACGGCTGGGCCCGCTACCTGGCCAGCCAGGGCGCCGACTACCTCAAGCTCGACGGCGTGGCCCCCGGCTCGGGCGTGGCGGGTTACAACACGATGGCCGACGTCCAGGCCTGGTCCGCGGCCCTGCGCCAGACCGGCCGGCCGATCTGGCTGGAGATCTCCTCGATCATCGACCCGGCCTACGCCAGCTTCTGGCAGCAGTACGCCAACGGCTGGCGGGCCGACGGTGACATCGACTGCTACAGCAAGTGCCCGGGCGTGCTCACCGACTGGGCCAAGGTGGCCGCGCGGTTCTCCGATGCCGTGCCCTGGGCTCCCTACACGGGCCCCGGCGGCTGGACCGACCTGGACTCCGTGCTGGTCGGCAACAGCGCCACCGACGGGCTCACCGCGACGGAGAGCCAGACGATGATGACGCTGTGGGCGATCGCCCGGTCGCCGATCTATACCGGGGACGACCTGTCGGCGCTGACCCCGGCCGGGCTGTCGCTGCTGACCAACCGGGGCATGCTGGCGATCGACCAGGCCGGCCTGCCGGGCGGGACACCGGTGCAGGCCGGCGGGCAGCAGCAGGTCTGGCACGCGGCCATGCCGGGCGGCACGGTGGCGGTGGCCCTGTTCAACCTGGGCAGCTCGGCCGCGCCGGTCAGCGCGAGCTGGTCCGACATCGGGGTCTGCGGGCCGGCCAGCGTGCAGGACGTGTGGGCCAACCAGGAACTGGGTCAGTTCGCCAGCGGCTTCACGGCCACCATCCCGCCGCACGGATCGCGGCTGCTGCTCGTCCGGCCCGACGACCAGGGGAGCTCATGTCAGTGAAGGCCACGCCGTCGAGGTACCGTCGGCCGAGGTCTGTGTCACGGAGATGGCGGCGGCGGGCTTTAACGGCCATCGCCCTGGCCGGCGCGGCGGTGGCGGCCGCGGCCGGGCTGACGGTCGCCCCGGCCGCGGTCGCCCGCACGGTCACCCCGGCGTTAGCTGCCCGCGCGGTCGCCCCGGTCGCGGCCGCCCGTGCGGCGGCCCCGGCGGCGGCCGCGACCTGCGAGGGGCAGCCCGCCCCATGGATGAACCGGCAGCTACCGCCCGGCCAGCGGGCCCGGCTGCTAGTCAGCGCCATGACCCTGGATCAGGAAGTCCAGATGACCGCCTCGGTCTCCACGGCGACCGAGAGCCGGGAGGTGCCCGCCATCCCGGCGCTGTGCATCCCCGCCCTGCTGCTCACCAACGGATCGGCCGGGATCAGCACCGGCGGCCCGGTCCAGGAGCCGGCCACCGCGCTGCCCGCTCCTATCTCCCTGGCGTCGACCTGGAGTCCGGCCGCCGCCAGCCAGTACGGGCAGGTGGAAGGCACCGAGGCGCTGGACCAGGGCCGTAACGATGTGGAGGGCCCGGACATCAACATCGCCCGGGTGCCCGTCAACGGGCGCACGTTCGAGGCCTACGGCGAGGATCCGTACCTGGCCGGCCAGATCGCCGCCGGCGACGTCACCGGGATCCAGTCCCGCGGGGTCATCGCCACCGTCAAGCACTACGCCGCCAACAACCAGGAGACCAGCCGTACCACCATCAACGAGCTGATCGACCAGCGGACCCTGCACGAGATCTACCTGCCCGCCTTCCAGGCCGCGGTCCAGGCCGGCGTGGGCTCGGTCATGTGCGCGAAGAACCTGGTCAACGGCACCCATGCCTGCGACAGCGCCGACCTGATCGGGGTGCTGGAAAAGGACTGGCACTTCCCCGGCTTCGTGGTGTCGGACTTCAGTTCCATCCACGACACCGTGCAGGCGGCCGATGCCGGGACCAGCCTGGAGCTGCCCAGCGCCAGCTACTTCGGGTCGGCCCTGGCCGCCGCGGTGCAGGCCGGGCAGGTCAGCAAGGCCACGGTGGACGACATGGTCGAGCGGATCTTCTTCACCATGTTCCGCCTGGGCCTGTTCGACCGGCCCGCGCCCATCCCGGCGCCTATCCCGGCGGGCAGTGACGCGGCGGCCGCCCGGTCGCTGGCCGAGGCCGGCACCGTCCTGCTCAAGAATGACTCGGCCGCGCTGCCGCTGGACCCGGGCCGGCTGCAGTCGATCGCGCTGATCGGCCCGGAGGCGGGCACCGCCTCGACGGGCGGCGCGGGCAGCCCCAAGGTGGCCCCGATCCGGACTGTGAGCCCGCTGCAAGCCATCGGCGCCGCGGCCGCCCGCCACCACATCGCAGTTAACTTCGCGGGTGCACCACCGGTGAACCTGGGACCGGACGCTATTCCCTCCTACGCCCTGACGCCGGCGGGCGGCACGCCCGGCCAGCACGGCCTCCTGGCCCAGTATTTTGATAACAGCAACTGGCAGGGCACGCCGGCCGTGTCGCGGGTGGAGCCCTACATCGACGAGAACGCGCTGCCGCCCGCCGGCGTCAACTCGGGCCAGACCTACTCGGTCCGCTGGACCGGGACCCTCACCCCGACCGTGTCCGGCCCGTACACGCTGAGCGTGACCACGCACTCGGCCAGCACGCTCTACCTCAGCGGGCAGAAGCTGGCCAGTGACGGCGGGAGCTTCCCGGCGCAGACCGCGGGCCAGACGGTCAGCCTGACGGCGGGAACGCCCTACGCCATCCGGGTCGACTACCGGACCAGCGGGATGGCGGTGGCCGAGCTCAGCTGGCAGCCGCCGGCCGGTGCCGGCAACCCGCTGATCGACCAGGCCGTCAGCGCCGCGAAGGCCAGCGACGTGGCCGTGGTCTTCGCCGGCGACCAGGAGAGCGAGGGCGTCGACCGGCCGGACCTGTCGCTGCCCGGCTTCCAGGACCAGCTGATCGAGGCCGTGGCCCGGGCCAACCCGCGCACCATCGTGGTGCTGAACACCGGCGGCCCGGTGCTGATGCCCTGGCTCAGCCAGGTCCCGGCCGTGCTCGAGGCCTGGTACCCGGGTGAGGAGGACGGCAGCGCCATCGCCGCCATGCTGTTCGGCGACGCCGATCCCGCCGGGAAGCTGCCCATCACCTTCCCGGCCTCCGGCAGCGCCGTCCCCGCCAGTACGCCCGCCCAGTATCCGGGGATCGACGGCACCGCCGTGTACAGCGAGGGCCTGGACGTGGGCTACCGCTATGACGACGCCGCGGGCATCACGCCGCTGTTCCCGTTCGGGTACGGGCTGTCCTACACGACCTTCGGCTTCTCGCACCTGGCCGTGGCCGGCCCGGCCGGGCCGGGCGGCACGGTCCGGGTGGACGCTCAGGTCACCAACACCGGCCAGCGGGCCGGGACCGAGGTGGCCCAGCTGTACATCGGTGACCCGGCAGCCGCAGGGGAGCCGCCGCGACAGCTGCGCGGCTTCCAGCGGGTGACGCTGCAGCCCGGCCAGCATCAGGTGGTGCACTTCACCCTGCCGGCCAGCGCGCTGGCCTACTGGGACACCGCCAGCCAGGGCTGGGCCACCGCGCCCGGCACCTACCAGGTCTATGTCGGCGACTCCTCGGCGCTCGCCGGCCTGCCGCTCCAGGGTGAGTTCTCCCTGGGAGAGGGGTAACCATGACTCGCCTTCGTTTCGCATGCCGGATGACGGCGCTCGCGGCTGGCGGCTGCGCCGTCCTGGCCAGCTCGCTCGTCGCGGCCGTCCCTGCCTCCGGGTCCGCCGTCGCCGCCCGGGCCCCGGCCACCGGAGCCCGGGCCGCCAGCGCGGCGGCCGGGCAGACGACCGCCTGGCAGGATGGTCGGTTCGCCGTCGACCCGGACGGCGTGGTGAGCCGCTCGGACATCGTGCTCGGCCACGCCAACACCCAGCCCGGCCAGTCCATGCCGCTGGGCGACGGCCAGCTGGGGGCGGCTGTCTGGGCGGCCGGCGGGATGACCGTGCAGCTCAACCGGGCCGACTCGATGCCCTACCGGTACTCGCCCGGCTGGGTGAACATCCCCGGCCTCAGCAAGCTCTCCGGAGCCCCGGACTTCCACGGCACCCTCGACCTGTACAACGGCGAGCTGACCGAGTCCGGCGGCGGCATGACCGCCACCGTCTCGGTGCTGCCCGGCCGGCCCGACCTGGTCGTGTCGGTCACCGGAGCTGACCCCGCCGCCGTGCAGACCGCCAGCATCCAGCTCTGGCAGCCGCGCACGCCGGCGGCGGCAGCGCAGGGGGCGATCGGCACCCTGAGCCAGACCTGGGCCGACTCCGGCGACCCCGCCTACCCGGGCGGGTCCGGCGCGACGTTCGGCACGCTGGCCGGCATCACCGCCGGGGGCCGCGACGTGCAGGCCAGCGTGGTGAACCCGCTGACCGTCCAGGTGAGCTTCCGGCCGCATCCCGATGGCAGCTACCGCGTCGTGGTCGCCGCGCCGGGCTGGACGGGCGGCGACGCTCAGGCCACCGCCGCGAGCCTGCTGGCCGCCCCGGCGCAGGAGCCGGCGGCGGCGCTGACCGCCAGCAGCCAGGCCTGGTGGCACCGGTACTGGCAGCAGGCCGACCTGATGAAGATCACCTCCGCGGACGGCGCCGGCTCCTACCTGGAGAGCCTGCGCACCATCTACCTGTACGCGGCAGCGGCCGAGCGGGGCTCCGGTGACCTGGCCGGCTCCCAGGCCGGGACCGCCGACCTGTTCAGCTGGCTGCAGGACAGCGTGAAGTGGGACCCGGCGGCCTACTGGGTGTGGAACCAGCGCATGCAGCTGGTCGCCGACCAGGGCGCCGGCGTGCCGTTCCTCAACGACCCGTTCTTCGCCATGTACCGCGACAACCTGCCCGCCATCCGGGCCTGGACGGCCCAGCAGTTCCCTGGCCTGCCCGGCGCCTGCGTGCCCGAGACCATGCGGTTCAACGGGAACGGCTATTCCAACGGGACGCAGGCCTACAACGGCGGCACGCACGCCACCAGGAACCTGTCGTGCAGCAGCCTGGTCCCGCCCACCTACAACGGCGAGAACATCACCAGCGGGGCCGAGGTCAGCCTGTACGCGTGGTGGCAGTACCTGGACACCGGCGACCTGGCCTTCCTGCGCGGCATGTACCCGCTGATGGCCGACGTGGCGACGTTCCTGCTGGCCTATGCCCAGCCGGGTCCCGACGGGACGCTGCACACCACGGCCAACTCCCACGAGACCCAGTGGGAGGTCACCGACCCGACCACCGACATCGCCGCCATGCAGGCCGTGTTCCCGGTCATCATCCAGGCCGCTCAGCTCCTGCACCGGGATCCCGGCCTGGTCAGCCAGCTGAAGTCCGCCCTCACCCGCCTGCCGGCATTCCCGCGGGCCGACGCGGCGACGGAGACCCAGTTGCTGCCGCCCAGCGCCGACGCGGCCGGCAATGACGTGATCGGCGAGTCGTACCAGCCCGCCGCGGCGCGCCACAACACCGAGAACATCGGCCTGGAGACCGTGTGGCCCTACAAGCTGATCTCCGCGGCCGGCCCGGACGGCCCGCTGGCCCTGCGCACCTTTACCGACCGGCTGTTCACCGACGACAACGACTGGAGCTTCGACGCCGTCGACGCCGCCCAGCTCGGCCTGCCCGGCGCGGTACAGGACAACCTGGTGGCCATCACCGAGAAGTACCAGAAATTCCCCTCGGGCATGGCCCGGTTCTCCGGCAGCCCGCCGTATGTCGAGCAGAGCGCCAACGTGGCCCTCGCCCTGCAGACGGCTCTGGTCCAGGACAACGCGGGCGTCGTGCAGGTGGCGCCGGCCTGGCCGGGAGACTGGGACGTGTCCGGCTCGGTCGCCATCCCCGGCCGCAGCCGGGTCGACGTGCAGGTCGAGTCGGGTCAGGTCACCACCGTGGCCGTGCAGTCAGGATCCGACGAAACGATCCAGCTCGCTAACCCGTGGCCCGGACAGCAGGTCCAGCTCGTGGAATACGACGGCGGGAGTCCTGGCCGCCTGATGGGCAGCCCCACCTCGGCGGCGCAGTTCCCGGTCGCGATGCAGGCCGGGCACTCCTACCTGGCCGAGCCGGCGGGCCAGCCGACGACAGCGCTGCCCTTCGCCCCGGTCACGGGCCAGCGTGCCACCTCCTACCAGACCCTCGGGACAAGCTCGATCGGCCTGCCCTAGCACCTGGCGCCGGCGGTGTGCCGGGCTCAGCCGCCGGCCGTGGGCCCGCGGCGCGGACATCGTCAGGATCCTGCTGCCGCCGGCCCAGCATCGAGGCCACCCTCCGGGCGCCGCGCCAGCTGGGCCAGCCGGCCAGATGACTCGCCCCGGGCGGGCCGGAAACGTCAGACAGTTCGGGATTCCTGTTCCTGAGGCGAGGGGAGCGGGCGACCTGACCCGGCGGCCGGGGCGTAGCCTCGCAATCAGGTGTCATGACCCGCGCGGGAGCCGTCCCGTCCTCGGGGTGAGCGGAGCCCGCGTCCCATTGCCGACGGGGGGATTTCCATGCCGGACGCCGAGTCGATGACCCTGGGACAGGCAACGATTACCGTGGTGCAGGAGGCGGAGCCTCCGTTCATCCCGGCAGGCGCGCACGCGATGACCGTCGTCGTCGAGTTCCCGCCGGGCAGCCCGGGCAACCCGCCGCACCGGCACCCCGGGCCGGCCTTCGGCTATGTGCTGGAGGGCGAGATGGTGTTCGAGCTCGAAGGTGACCCGCCGCGCGTCGTCCCGGCCGGCGGGGCGTTCTGGGAGCCGGGCGGCGATGTCATCCACTATCAGGACGGCAACAACCGCGACGACATCCCGCTGCGCTTCACCGTCACGATGCTGTGCGAGCCAGGTCAGCCGATGCTCACGTTCGTGGATGAAGACGAGCTCATCCGGCGGCGGGACCGCCGGGCCCCGCGCGCCAGCTGACCGCGAGCAAGCCGCAGGGGCCGGGCGGGAGCAGCAGGTCTGGCCGCTCCCGCCCGGTGTGCCGCCCCTGCGCGCGCGCCCGCCGGCGGGACAGCCGGCCGGGGTCAGCTCCACTGGGTGCCGGCCGGCACCCGGAAGGTCGTGTTGAGGCGGTTGAAGAAGTTGGTGATCGCCACCATCAGCACCAGGGCGCCGAGCTGCCGCTCGTCGTAGTGCTTCGCGGCATCGGCCCAGATCTCGTCAGTGACCGCGCCGGGCCGGTCGGAGAGCCGGGTCGCGGCCTCGGTGAGCGCCAGCGCGGCCCGCTCGGCATCGTCGAACAGCGGGTTCTCATACCAGGCGGCCACGGTGAGCAGCTTCTCGGAGCTGACGCCGGCCTTGGCCGCGGTCGCGGCGCCGGCGTCGACACAGGCGCTGCAGCCGTTGATCTGGCTCGCCCGCAGGTGCACCAGCTCCAGCGTCTGGCGCGGGACGCCGCCGGCGTACACGGCCTTGAACAGGTGCTGGACGCCCGTCATGACGTCGGGCTGGGGCGCGGCGTTCTGGATTCGTGCGGTCATGACTCCTCCGTGGAGCAGATTGCGGATCAGTGGACGGCACTACGACGTCCGGACGCCTCGGGAGGTAACGCCGGCCCCGGCGCGTTACCTCTGCAGCGTGTGCTGCGTCCTGCTAGTAAGACTGCCGTTCGCGCCGGGCCGGGGCCCGGCAGACGGTGACCGATGAGGACGGGAAGGCCCGTGACCGGACAAGAACAGCTGGCGGCCGAGTTCGAGGCCCATCGCCCTTATCTCCATGCCATCGCGTTCCGGACGCTCGGCTCGCACGCCGACGCGGATGACGCCGTGCAGGAGGCGTGGCTGCGCCTGGCCCGGGCCGGCGGCGGGGGCATCGAGGACCTGCGCGGCTGGCTCACCACCGTGACCGGGCGGATCTGCCTGGACGCCCTGCGTCGGCGCGGCGTGCGCGGCGAGCAACCGCTCGAGCTCACGGTCGGGATGCTGCCGCGGGAGGCGGCCGGGAACTCCCGGATCGATCCCGAGGAGGAGGCCCTGATCGCGGACTCGGTCGGCCTGGCGCTGTATGTCGTCATGGATGCCCTCACCCCGGCGGAGCGGGTGTCGTTCGTCCTGCATGACGTGTTCGAGGTCCCGTTCGACGCGATCGGCTCGATCCTCGGCCGGAGCACCGCGGCCACGAAGATGCTGGCCAGCCGGGCCCGCGGGCGGATCCGGCTGGGCACGCCGGCGACGGCCGCGGACACCGCGGCCCGGGAGGTCATCAGCGCGTTCTTCGCGGCCGTCGGCCGCGGCGACCTCGCGGGGCTGCTCGCCGTGCTCGCCCCCGACGTGGAGCTCCGGGCGCAGGGCCCGGAGGGGGACGTCGTGGTGCGCGGCGCGCGCGAGGTCGCGGCCTCGGCGACGGCGGGCGCGGGCACGCGCCAGGGCGCGCGGTTCCACCCGGCGCTCATCGACGGTGCGCCGGGCTACCTCATGACGGCCGGCGGGCGGCCGGTCCTGGCCATGGCGTTCACGGTCACCGGCGGCGCCATCACGGCGATCCGCACGATGACCGACCAGGACCGGCTGGCCCAGGCCGTCCCCTCCTGGGTCGCCTGACCGCGACCGCAGCCGCCTACTGGAAAGGACAGGCTCGTGACGGATGATCATGGCGGGCAGAGCATGACCGGCGACCGGCTGCAGACCGCCCGGCGGCTGTATGAGGCGTTCGCCGCGCACGATGCCGCGGCGCTGCTCGCCGTGCTCGCGCCGGGGTTCCGCGGCGTGGTCGCCGAGGGCATGCCGCAGGGCCTGGGCGGTGCCTACGACGGGGCCGAGACCATGCTCCGGGAATGCTGGGCCCGCGTGTTCGAGCTGCTGGAACTCCGCCCGGTCCCCGCCGAGTACCTGCTCGCCGCCGGTGACCGGATGGTCGTGCTCGGCCGCTATGAGGGCACCGCTCGCGGCACGGGCAGGCCGCTGTCGGCGGCCTTCGCGCACGTGCTGCGCATCGCCGATGGCCGGGTGCGCGAGCTGGTCCAGGTCACCGATACCGCGCGCTGGCACGATGCACTGGGATCACCAGCACCTGGCGCCCAGCCGCCGGCCCCGCCCCGCTGACAAGGTCCTCGCAGGTCAGCTACATCCGCCCGGGGTCCGGGAGCGGCGGTGCCTGAGCTGCGGCCGTACGCTGGGGGTGCGGTGACGACGCGCGGAACGGAGGCTTCGGGTGGACCGTCCGGGCGGGCTCGCGGCCATCGGCGGCAAGGCCGATGCGTTCGAGACAGCCCGTCAGGCCGCGCGCGCCGAGGGCATCTTCTCCGGGCCCTCGACCGGCGCCAACCTGGCCGCCGCGCTGCGCATCGCCCGGCGGCTCGGCCCCGGCCACCGGGTGGTCACCATCCAGGTGGACAGCGGCCTGAAGTACCTCGCCGGCCAGCTCTACTCCTGAGCCGCGGGCTCCGCCGCCGCGTACCGGGG
>DASUBV010000242.1:0-22081 GCA_035763085.1 Streptosporangiaceae bacterium
ACGGACCTCGCGCCTGACCTGCGCGGCAAGGCGGGCGTCAAGGTAGGTGCAAGAAAGGCATCCGGGTGCGCCGCAGACGATGGTGGCGTCGTGAGCGGCAGCTACCCCGGAGGTCTGCGTGGGCCTGAACCACCGTCGAATCCCGCCGGAGTCCCGCTGGCGCCTGCCCGGCCGCGGCCGGGCAAGCGGCCACCACCGAGCGGGCCCCGCACCCGCACCGGCACCGGCACCGGCACCGGCACCGGCCAGCGTCCCGCGGCCGCCGGCCTGCCCGGTGCCGCACGACGACGTGATCGCCGGCCTGGCCGCCGACCTGAGCATGCTGTCGGCCGGGCGGTCGCTGGCGGGCGATGACTCCTTCGCCCTCGACAGCCTGCTAGCCAGCGCCGAGCGGTTCATCACGCTGTTCCACCACGAGGCTCAGGCTGGCCCGCCGGGCCAGCGGCTGCGCAGGGTCCGCCACGAGATCGAGACCACGGGCACTTACTGGCACACCGCCGCGGAGCTGGAGTTCGGGGCGCGTGTCGCCTGGCGCAACAGCGCGCGCTGCATCGGGCGGCTGCACTGGAACAGCCTGCGGGTCCGCGACCGGCGCGAGATCACCTCGGCCGCGGAGGTCGCCGCCGAGTCGGCCGGGCACCTGCGCGAGGCGACCAGCGACGGCCGGATCCGGCCGCTCATCACGGTGTTCGCGCCGGACGCGCCCGGCCGGCCAGGCCCGCGGATCCTCAGCTCGCAGCTGACCCGCTACGCCGGCTACACCGCCGCCGACGGCACCATCACCGGCGACCCGGCCAGCGCCGGCCTGACCAGCCTGGCCCGTGACCTCGGCTGGCCGGGCTGCCAGCCGCCGGGCCGCTTCGACCGGCTGCCGCTGATCGTGCAGGAGGCCGGGGCCGTGCCCACGCTGCACCAGGTGCCCGCCGACGCCGTGCTCGAGGTCGAGATCAGTCATCCGGCCCTGGACTGGTTCGCCGGCCTGGGGCTGCGCTGGTACGCGGTCCCGGTGATCAGCGACATGTACCTGGACATCGGCGGCGTCTGCTACCCGGCCGCGCCGTTCAACGGGTGGTACATGGGCACCGAGATCGGCTCGCGCGACCTGGGCGACACCGGCCGCTATGACCAGCTCCCGGTCATTGCCCGCCGGATGGGCCTGAGCACCGGCGATGACCGGACCCTGTGGAAGGACAAGGCCATCACCGAGCTCAACCTGGCGGTCCTGCACTCCTTCAGCGCGGCCGGGGTGACGATCACCGATCATCACACCGAGGCGGCCCGCTTCCTGCGGCACCTGCAGCGCGAGGAGCGGCACGGCCGGGCCTGTCCCGCGGACTGGGCCTGGATCGTCCCGCCGGCCGCGTCCTCGGCCACCCCGGTCTTCCACCGCTGCTACCGCGACTTCGACCAGACGCCGAACTTCCACCGGCACCCGGCCCCGCGGCTGACGCCGGCCTGCCTGCGCGATCACCAGGCCGGCGCGGCGGCCGTCCGCTAATCCGATGGCGGTCCTCAGCGGCCGGTGCACCGGCGATCGCCGTGCCCGTTCCCGCTCGTCAGGCCGTCCTGCTCGTCCGTGCCGGGCCGGCTGGCTCTCCCGCAGCCGGGCAACGTCCAACAGTCTGGCCTTCCTCCACTGCCGCCACCAGGGAAGTACTCCTGGCACGCTGACCTCCGGCCGCGATACCCGCCTGGTCCAGATGCGGGATCGTGCCGTTACTTGCAGGAAAAGTCTCGTGCAACTTTCACGGCAAGACATCGGTCAGCTGACGGATATGGGAAGTCGCGCGTTGCGGGTGCGACTGGAGGGACGACGCTAACGGTCCGCGGCCGGCGGCAGCGTGGCCTGGCCCGGCCAGGGGCTCGCGACGGTGCCGGGCTTGCGCAGCGGGCCCCGGTCAGCTGGCCCCGCGGCCGGGCCGGGAGTGGATGTACAGGTCGGCCCGGTTCCGCGCGCCCACCTCGTGATGGTCGGGCAGCGGCAGCTGGTAGGGCACCTCGCGGCAGTGGTCGCCGTACTGCCGGTCGGTGTTGTAGACCCGGTTGAAGCGGGTGAGCATGCGCAGGAAGTTCGTCTGGCCGCGCAGCAGCAGCCGCCCAGTGATCGCGGCCGCCCCGGCCAGGCCGGCCAGCCCCAGGTGCTTGCGGTTGATCACCCCCTGGGTCGCGACCAGCTCGCGGTAGAACTCGCGCAGCGGCAGCGTGGTCGGCAGCACGGCATGCTGAATGTCGAAGAGCCGGTAATCCAGCGTGGTGAGCTTCTTGGACTCGGTGTGCCAGATCTCGGTGCCCGGGTAGGGCGTCATCACCGACAGGTGGACGATCTCGGGCACCGAGAGGGCGAACGCGCGGACCGCCTCGAACTGCTCGTGGTCCCAGGCCGGATCGACGATGAGGTTCACCGCCACGGTCAGGCCGAGGTCGCGGGCGGTCTCCAGGGCCTGCATGTTCTCGTCCACGCTGACCCGCTTGCGGTAGGCCGCCAGACCCTGCTCGTCGAGGGCCTCCATGCCCAGGAACATGTACTCCAGCCCGAGCCGCCGCCAGCGCCGGAACACCTCGGTGTTGCGCAGCAGCACGTCCGAGCGGGTCTCCAGGTAATAGTGCTTGCGCACCTTCCGCCGCTCCAGCTCGGCGGCGATCGCGTCACCGTGCTCGGGGCGGATGAAGGCCACGTCATCGACGATGAACACGTTCGGCTCGGCGATGGAGTCGATCTCCCATGCCGCGTGCTCCGGCGAGACCTTGCGGTAGGACCGCCCGTAGAACGTCCACGCCGAGCAGAACGAGCAGTCCCACGGGCAGCCGCGGGTGAATTCCACCGACGCGCACGGGTCGAGCACCCCGATGAAGTACTTGTTGCGGCGCCGGGTCAGCTCCCTGGCCGGCGGGCAGTCCTCCAGGCTGGCCGACATCAGCGGCGCGGGCCCGCTCCCCGCCGCGGTGACCAGGCCCGGCAGGGTATGCAGCGGGGCATCCGCTCCGCCGTCGGCGGCCGCGGCGAGCAGCTTGCCGATGATGGCCTCGCCATCGCCGCGCACGATCACGTCGATAGCGCCCTCGGCCTGCTCCAGCACATGCCGGGCAATGAACGACACCGAGTGGCCGCCCACGAAAACCAGGCAGCCCGGCCGGGCGGATTTCACCGCCTTAGCCAGGTCAATGACCTCGGGCACATTGGCCAGGTAGTTCAGGCTGAATCCGACTGCCTCCGGCTCGAACTCCGCCAGCTCCCGGAATAGGTCATCATGCTGGAATACCTGCAGGTCAACGAGACGAACCTGGTGGCCTTCCGCCATTGCGGCAGCCCCGACGCGCTCCAGGCCCAGCGGCTCCAGGCGCAGGAAAATCTCGGAGTACATCAGCCCGCTGGGATGAACCAGCAACGTTCTCATGGATAGCCCCGCTATCTGCGCTTCCCCCGGAAGTCCCGCAGCGGCGGGCTTACCCATGAGCCAGAACCCGCCAAACCCGCGGCCGGTCATTCCGCGCAAAACGGCCCACCGGCGGGCTAGATATGCAGCGCGCGAAGATGGTAAGCGCGGTTTAGAAAACTTATGCCAAACGAGAGGAACGTCGCCCTGCGCGGCCCGCCGGCGGCAGCAGCGCAGGGCGGCGCCGCAACCCGGCTTCCCCGGCCGCCCGGCGCACCCCGGCCAGGGCCCCGGCGCTAGTCCGGAGCCGCCTTGGGCGGGCGGCCCGGCCGGCGCTGCGGCGTCACCCGGCCGGGCAGCCGCCCGGCATCAGACAGCGCCCGGCGGAGCAGGAACTCGATCTGGGCGTTGGTGCTGCGAAGCTCGTCGGCGGCCCACCGGGCCAGGGCGTCGTGCACGGCCGGGTCCAGCCGCAGCAGCACGCTCTTGCGCTCAGCCATCACTCACCCGTCGCCCGCAGGGCGACGCCGGGGGTTCCAGGCGGTCGTCCCGCCAGGATCGGCGGGCGGTCACTGATACAGCGAGCCGGTGTTGACCACCTGCTGGGTGGCCTGCTCGCTGCACAGCACCACCAGCAGGTTGGACACCATCGCGGCCTTGCGTTCCTCGTCCAGCTCCACCACGCCCTGCTCCTCGAGTTGGCGCAGCGCCAGCCGGACCATGCCCACCGCGCCCTCGACGATCCGCTGCCGCGCGCCGACCACCGCGCTGGCCTGCTGCTGGCGCAGCATGGCCTGGGCGATCTCCGCAGCGTAGGACAGCCGGGTCACGCGCGACTCGATGATGGCCACTCCGGCGGCCGAGACCCGGTCGGCGATCTCCGCCGACAGCCGCTGGGTGATCTCCTCGGCATTGCCGCGCAGCGACAGCTGGTCGCTGTCCGGGCTGGTGTAGGGGTAGCTGGAGGCCACGTGCCGGACCGCCGTCTCGGTCTGGATCGCGACGAACCGGGGATAGTCGTCCACCGAGTACAGCGCCTGCGCGGTGTCGCGGACCTGCCAGACCACCACCGCGGCGATCTCGATCGGGTTGCCGTCGGCATCGTTCACCTTGGCCACCGCGGTCTCGTGATTGCGGATCCGCACCGACACCGGGCGCCGCCGCGTGAACGGGTTCACCCAGCGCAGCCCGGGCTCGCGAACCGTGCCCCGGTAGCGGCCGAACAGCTGGACCACCCGGGCCTCGCCGGCCACGACCGGCGTCAGGCCGTACAGCGCCAGCGCGGCCGCGAGCAGGACCAGCACCGCTACCACGATCAGCGCCGTACGGCCGGCACCGCTGTCCATCCCGGCGCCGGCCACCAGCAGCGCGATGGCTGCCAGCACGAGCGCGATGCTGAGCACCAGGACGCCGACCCCCGGTGCCGAGCGCGCGTCGTGCTCCGCCATGACCTGCTGCGGGACCAGCTGCTGTCCGCCGGGGGATTGTGCTGTCACCCGGACCACCTCCGCCTTGACGTTCCTGATAACACGTGCTTAGCATAATGATATCAGTTTTCTGATGCAAGGCAGCCGCCCTGGCGAGGCAGCGCCCGGCGGGCGGCAGGCGGACGGGGAGGCTGCGATGAGCACCACCGGGCCGGCCGTGACGGTCGCCCACCTGCGCAAGACCTACGGACAGCTGGTCGCCGTGGACGACCTGTCCTTCGAGGTCACCGAAGGCGAGATCTTCGGCATCCTCGGCCCGAACGGGGCCGGGAAGACCACCACCGCGGAGTGCGTCATCGGCCTGCGCTCCCCCGACGCCGGGACGATCCGGCTGCTCGGCGTGGACCCGCAGGCCAGCCCGGCCCGGGTGCACGAGATCGTCGGGGTGCAGCTGCAGGCCAGCGCGCTGCCGGGCAAGCTGCGGGTCGGCGAGATCCTGCAGATGTACCGGTCGTTCTACCGCGAGCCCGCTGATGTCGGCGAGCTGACCGAGGCCCTCGGCCTGGCCGCGAAGGCAGGGGATTACTACCGGTCGCTGTCGGGCGGGCAGCGGCAGCGGCTGTCGATCGCGCTGGCGCTCATCGGCCGGCCGCGGATCGCGGTGCTCGATGAGATGACGACCGGGCTGGATCCGCAGGCCCGCCGCGATACCTGGGAGCTGATCGAGGGGGTGCGCGACCGCGGCGTCACCATCGTGCTGGTCACGCACTACATGGAGGAAGCCGAGCGGCTGTGCGACCGGGTCGCGCTGATCGACCGGGGCAGGCTCGCGGCGCTGGACACGCCGGCCCGGCTGGCCGAGCGGGCCCGGGGCGGCAAGACCGTCCGGTTCCGGCCCTCTGCCCCGTTCGGGGACCAGCTGCTGGCGACGCTGCCCGAGGTCAGCCGGGTTGACCGGGAGGGCCAGCACGTCATCGTCACCGGCTCCGGCGAGCTGGTCAATGTCGTGATCCTGGCCCTGGCCGCGGCCGGGGTCACCGCCCGCGACGTCCAGCTCGACTCGGCCAGCCTGGAGGACGCCTTCGTCAAGCTCACCGGCCAGCACCAGGCCGGGCCGGAGCCCGCCGTGCAGGGGCCGGCGGGCTCCGGCGCGCACCCGGCCACCACGGACGCGGAGGGAGTACGTTCATGAACGCCATGTCAGCGCTGCGGCCGGGAACGGCACGCACCGGGCCAGGCCGCCTGCTCGGCGCGCTGCGCGCGGCGCCGCCGCGGGGCGCGTTCGGCCAGCTGCTGCTCAACGAGGCACGGCTGGCCCGGCGCCCGCCCCTCGCCATCATCGCCGGCCTCGGGGTTCCGATCCTGCTGCTGGTCATCTTCGGGGAGGTGCACGCTTTCCACGTGCCCCTGGCCGCCGCCGGCGGGCTCACCCTGTTCGACAGCTACGAGCCGGTCCTGGTCATATTCGGGCTGGCCATGCTGATCATGTGGGGCATCCCCGCGCCGCTGGTCACCTACCGCGAGCTGGGCATCCTGCGGCGGCTGGCCACTACCCCGGTGCCCGCGTCCTGGCTGCTGGCCGCCCAGGCCGTGGTGCAGCTGTCGATCGCGGTGACCGGGATGGCGGTCGTGCTCATCGCCAGCGTCGCAGCCTTCGGGGCGCACGCCCCGCGGAGCGTACCCGGTGTCGTGGTGTCATGCCTGCTGACCATCGCCGGGCTGTTCCCGCTCGGCCTGCTGATCGCCGCGCTGGCCCGGACCTCCGGCGGCGCCAACATCATCGGGCGGCTGCTGTTCGTGCCGCTGCTGTTCCTGGCCGGGCTGTGGCTGCCGCGCGCCCTGATGCCGCAGATCCTCCAGGACATCAGCAACTACAGCCCGCTGGGCGCGGCCACCGAGGCGGTCCAGGACGCGCTGCTGACCGGGTTCCCGCCAGCCGCCCCGCTGCTGGTGCTGGCCGGGTACGCGGTGCTGGTGAGCCTGCTCGCCCGCCGCCTGTTCCGCTGGGAGTGATGCCTTTCCAGGCAGGCTGGCCGGCCTGCCGGGCCGGGGCGCCCGGCAGGCCGCTCAGGCGGCGAAGACCGTCCCGAGATGGGCCACCAGGCCCGGCTCGGTGATCTGGCCGGCCCGGTAGCCGATGTACCCGTCGGGCCGGACCAGGTACCCGCAGCCCGGCACGGCGCCATAGGCGGCCCGGAACTGCCCGCCGGAGTCGGTGAGCGCCGGGACCGGGTCACCGGGCAGCGGCGTGCCGGGCATCAGGATGACGTAGCCGCGCAGCTGACCGCCCGCCCGCCGGGCCGCCGCCTCGATCAGCCCACCCAGGCCCGCCGCCTGGGCGGTGTCCCCGGCATACAGCAGCAGCGTGTGACCGGCCGGATCGAGGATCTCGAACAGCCGCAGCGGGAAGGAGACCGCGCTGCGCCGCAGCCCGCCGCTGTCCGGTGCCCGCTGGCCGGGTCGCGGCCCGGCGGCCAGCTGGGGCCCGCAGACGTCCTCGCCGGTGACGGGACTGTCCGGGTAGCCCACCAGGAGCTGCGCCTCGCGCAGGATGACCGCCGCCGGGTCGTCCGGGCTGGCGTCAAAGCCGGCCCGGGCGTCGTGCACGGTCTGCCCGACGACCTCCTCCCCCACTGGGCGGCGCTCGGCGTCGTAGCTGTCGAGCAGGCCGTCGCTGGCGGTGCCCGCCACGGCCAGGGCCAGCTTCCAGCCCAGGTTCCAGGCGTCCTGGATGCCGGTGTTCATGCCCTGCGCGCCGGTCGGCGGATGGATGTGCGCGGCGTCCCCGGCGACGAATGCCCGGCCCGAGCGGTAGCGGTCCGCGATCCGGTGGCTGATCCGGAAGACCGACGACCAGCGCAGCTGCGAGGCGTGCGCGGGCTGCGGCGCCAGCCGGTCCAGGACCGCCTGGACGTGGCGCAGCCCGGGCGCTCGCCCGCCCGCCAGGCCGTGCGCCACCTCGCCCGTCCCCGGCTGCTGCTCCGGCAGCGCGAGCTCGGGCGGCACGAGCATGGACATCCGGTACCGGTTGCAGCCCGGCAGCGGGATGCAGACCAGGATGTCGTCGGTCTTCCCGTCGGACTGATGCAGGGCGCGGATGCCGGTGCCGGGCGGCATCGACCAGTCGACCACCACGTCAGCCAGCATGTACTGCTCCGGGAACGCGCCGCCGGCGAAGTCCAGGCCCAGGCCGGACCGGACGGTGCTGTGCGCGCCGTCGCAGCCCACCAGGTACCGGGCCCGCACCGGCTGAGCGCCCGCCGGGCCGGCCAGCGTTGCGGTCACGCCGTCGGCGTCCTGCTCGAAGGACGTCAGCTCCGTGCCGCGCTCGATGCCGGTGCCGAGCTGGTCCAGGTAGCCGGCCAGGATCCGCTCGGTCTCGTACTGGGGCAGCGCCACGAACCCGAACGGCACCTCATCGGGAAGGTCGAGGGCAATCTCGAACTGCAGCTCGCCGTTGACATACACCTGCTGGCCGCGCATCGGTACGGCCGCATCCAGCACGTCGGGCAGCACCCCGGTCTGCTCCCAGATCTCCAGCGTGCGCGGCTGGATCCCGACCGCCCTGGCGTACGGTGCCCGCTCCGCCAGCCGGTCGATGATCCGGCAGTCCACGCCCCGGCGGCGCAGCTCCACCGCGGCCGTCAGCCCCACCGGGCCGGCGCCCACGACCAGCACATCCGTGTCCGTCATCGCCAGCCCCCCGGGCTCCGGCTGCCTGACACCAGGCACGGCGCGCACCCCGCGCCCGCGGTGACCATACCCGGGCGCTGCGGCCTGCACGCCGGCCGGGCATGGCGCTAACGTGCGATCATGAACCGCCGCTGGCTGCGCCTGCTCGCCGGCAATCTCGCGGTCGGCGCCGGGTACAGCCTGCTGGCCCACCTGGGCGGCGCGCGCGGCGCCGGGCCAAGCGGACCCGCGCCGCCAGGCCAGGCCGCCAGGGTCAGCTGCCGACAGCCGCGGCCGGGAGCGCGCTGGCCTGCAGCAGGCGCTGCCCCAGGGCCGCGGTGGCGCGCTGGAGCTCGGGCGATTCGAGGACGGCAAACGGCACCGGGAGGGCGGCGAGCTGGCGGGCATACCAGTCCGGGTCCTCGGTGCTGGCCAGCAGCCGGGCCCGGCCGGGCCCGGCGGGCTCCAGGCGGCCCAGGCTCCGGGGCAGCCACCGCGCGGTCTGCTCGGCGGTGGCCTCGATCAGTACCTCGACCGGATAGGGCCAGCCCTGCGACAGGTGCTCTTCGAGGGCACGCAGGGCGTCGAGATCCGGCGGCGGGGTGAAGGTGCCCGGCTGCGGCTCGACGGCGGCGATCCGGTCGGCGCGCAGCACCCGGCGCGCCCGCCGGGTCCGCGACCAGCACAGCAGGTACCACCGGCTGTGCCGCAGCACGACCGCCCACGGCTCGACCTCCATCACCCGGTCCGGGCCGCGGTCCAGCCGGTAGGACAGGCGCAGCGGCCGGGCGGCGCCGCACGCCTCGATCAGCGTGGCCGTCACCTCCGGGCTGACCCGGGTGCCGCGGGCCGGAGTACACCCGGTGACGTCCCGGACCGCCCGCACCGGGCTGGCGATCCGCTCGGGCAGCACCCGGACGATCTTGGTCAGCGCGCTGCCTACCAGGTCGGCGGGGTCGGCGGCGTTCCGGTGGCCTTCCAGGACAGCCATGACCAGGCCCATCGCCTCCGCAGGCGTGAACATCAGCGGCGGCAGCCGCAGTCCCCGGCCGACCCGGTACCCGCCGTAGCGGCCGGTGGCCGACTCAATCGGCAGGTCCGCCTCGCGCAGGATCGCGACATAGCGGCGGGCGGCCCGGTCGGTCACCCCCAGCCGCTCCCCCAGGTCCTGCGCGGTGATGCCGGGGCTGTTCTGGATAGCCTCCAGCGCCAGCAGGGCCCGGGCCGCCGGGCTGATCTCACGCGGCATGGCGCTCCCATTCCGGAACTAAAGCGTCCGGGTTCGACGGTAGCGTGCCCTCGGCCCGTCGTTGACCCCGGGCGGGTTGCTCAGGCGCCTGGCCCTGGTCGAGGATCACGTGCCCGGTGCCAGGCTGCCCGGACGCCCCTGCCGCCAGCCGTCCGATGCCGCAGACTCTGACGCCGGCCCGGGGCGGGAGTGGCGCACGGCGGCCGGAGACAGCCCGACGTGCTCAGAGGCTATGACCGGCTAGCCGACCTGGGCGGCGCGGCCGGCCCAGTACGGGGCGCGGAGCTGGCGCTTGAGCAGCTTGCCGGACCCGGTCCTGGGCAGCTCGGCGGTGAACTCCACCGAGCGGGGCACCTTGTAGCTGGCCAGGTGCTCGCGGCCGAACGCGGTGATCTGCCCGGCGGTCAGCGCCGAGCCCGGCGACAGCACCACCGTGGCATGCACGACTTCGCCCCACTCCTCCGACGGGATGCCGAACACGGCCACGTCGAAGATCTCCGGGTGCTGCTCCAGGGCGGCCTCGATCTCGGCCGGGTAGATGTTCATCCCGCCGGAGATGATCATGTCGGTCTTGCGGTCGCAGATGTAGAGGTAGCCCTCGTCGTCCCAGTAGCCGATGTCGCCGACGGTGTGGAAGTCGCCCCGGCTGCTCGACTGATAGCTGGCGTCGTTCTTGTAGTAGGCGTTGAACACGCCCTTGGACCGCACGTACACCTCGCCGGTGTGCTCGGGCCCGGTGCCGGTGACCTCGCTGCCGTCGTCGTCCAGCAGCCGGATCTCGATGCCGGGAGCGGGCTTTCCGCAGGACCCGGGCTTGCGCATCTGGTCCTGCGGCTGCAGGACAGTATCCACGCCCAGCTCGGTGGAGCCGTAGATCTCCCACAGCGACTCGGGCGGGAAGTCGGCCACGTACTGCTGCTTGAGCGCGAAGCTCCACGGCGCCGCGTTGGCCAGCATGACCCGCATCGAGGACCGGTCGTAACGCTGCTTCACCTCGGCGGGCAGCGCGCACACCATCCGGATCAGCGCGGGCGCGGAGAACGTGGAGCTCACCTTGTAGGTGTCGACCAGGCGCAGCCAGTCCTCGGCGTCGAACTTGCGCTGCACGACGATGGTCTGGCCGAACGCCTGCCCGGCGGACATGAAGGCGCTGGGCCCGCTGTGATACAGCGGGCCGGAGGTGAGGTAGATGTCGTCGGGGGTGTAGCCGAGCAGGCCGAGCAGGCCGCCGACGACCTCGGGGTCCGGGGCCCCGGTGCGCACCGCGCCCTTGGGCTTGCCGGTCGTGCCCGAGGTGTAGATCATCGTGCCGCCGGTGCCGTCCGCCTCGCCGACGTCCGGGGGCTGGTCGGAGGCGGCGGCGATGTCAGCGTCGCCCAGCATGCCGTCCGGCGCCGGGCCGCCGGTCACCACGATGTGCCGCACCCGCTCCAGCTGATCGCGGAACCGGGCGAACATGCCGGCCTGCTCGGCGTCGACGTAGGCGATCTCGGCATCACTGTGGTTGATGACGTACAGCGCCTCCTCCGGGGTGAGGCGGTAGTTCAGCGGGACGGCGACCGCGCCAATCTTGCGGGTCGCGTTCATGACAGCCACCACGCCGGGCGAGTTCGGCCCGCACCACAGCACCTTGCGGCCCGGCCCCGAGCCGAGCGACAGCAGGACATTCGCGACCTGGTTGGACCGCGCCTCCAGCTCGGCGTACGTCCACACCACGACGGCGCCGCTGCCCTGGTCGTCGATGACGCCGGGCTTGCCGGGCTGGGTCTGGGCGTACATCGACAGGATGTCCGGCATCTCAACTGCCCCTCGTCGCGGCCAGCAATTTACCTAACACCCTGTCCTGATTGGCCCCGGTTGTCATCAGTCCGGCATCGCGAAGGTGAACATCTTGCCGGCCGTGATGCGCGCCCGTGGCGCCGGCCCCGGCCAGCCAGTCCACCAGTGCCGGCCCGTCAGCGGCAGGTAGTGGCCGGGCATGGCCTGGCGCAGCTCCCCGTGCGCGGTGTCGCGCAGGCCGGGCTGCGCACTGTCGATGAGACCAGGCGATACCAGCGGACTCCGGTACATAAATGCGCCGGCCGGGGTAGCTTGCCGCGCATGAGCGTCCAGACTGCCCGGGAGAACGCCGTCCTCGACACGCTGGCCCGCGGGACGCGGACGGCTCGCGACATCACCTTCGCCCTCGACGGCGACGGGATGCCGATGAGCGCGCACGGCGTCCGTGACCTGCTGGCGGGCCTCATCGGGCGCGGCCTGGTCAGCCAGGCCGGGACCGTCTACCAGCTCACGGCGGAGGGCCAGGCGTCGGTCCGGCGCCGCAAGTCCGGCTACCGCGGGCCGGTTCGGCTGGCCCGCCCGCGCTCCCCGAGCTACCCGCCCGCTAGCTGAGCCTCACGATCGGCGACCGGCCGAGGACGTGGCCGTGCCGGCCGAGCGCGACCGCGCGGAAGTGCGGGCCCTTGTGTGCCGTCGACACCATGGTCTCGAAGCTCTTCTTGTCCGCCGCGCCGGCCCGGGACAGGCTCGACGCGGTACGGCCGGCCAGCACCCGCCAGCGGTGGATCTCGGTGGCCCCGTTCCAGCTCGCGTAGACCCGCACGCGGGTGCCGTGCCGGCGTACGGCGATGGCCGGGTGACCGGCTGGCTTCCCGGTCCACTCCGACCGGATGGCCCGGTAGCTCGGGCTGCCCGTGGCGATCCTGGCATCGGCCAGCACCGTGCCGTCCGCCGCGAACTCCGTGAAGGCCGGCACGGTACCCCAGCCGACCACCACCCGGCCGCCGTTCATGACCTCCATGCTGCCCATCGCGCCGGCCAGCAGCGCGGGCTTCGGATGGGTGTACTGCTGGTGCACCGAGACCGTCTTGCCGGCGGTGTCGACCTTCAGGATCAGGCCGCGGGACTGCTTCTCCTCGGCGGGGGCAGCCCCGTCGTCGAACAATGACAGCAGGCCGCCGGAGTGCAGCCGCGCGTGGTGCTGCCAGAAGAAACTGGCTCCCGGTCCCATAGTGAAATCAGACTTCTTGCCGCCGAGCCGCCAGCGCACCGTCCCGGAGGGGCGCTCGACCCGGTACAGCGCCCAGGTATTGCGCGCGGAGATGAGCAGGTCTCCGTTTCCGGCGACCTGGATGGAATTGATATGGAAGTAGTCGAACGGCTGGTCCGCGGTGCCGCCGGAGAATGCCGCTTCGGTCTCGGTCAGGTCGATGTGGTCGAGGCTGTCCCACTCGAACACCAGGGTGCCCGAGGCGATGTCGATCTCCTGGATGACGCCGGCCAGGACGGTGCCGTCGGCCGGGCCGCCCAGGCTGGTCAGGTCGACGCCGCTGGCGTGCCGGTAGCAGGTGATCAGCGCGGTGTTCCGGGCGGTGATGATGCACTCATGCAGGTCGGCGGTGAGGCCGTTCTGCGCCCTGATCGTGTGCAGCCGCTGGTAGCTGGCATCCGCGATGACCGCGACGCCGTCACCGTGACCGCCGGTGACGAGCCCTTCCCACCAGGTCAGCACCGGCTTTCCGCGGAAGGTCGTGCGGTTCAGGCTGAACTTGGCTGTGGTGTCCGTGCCCGGCGAGAACCAGACCAGGTCGCCGAACCGGTCGACGATCATCGCCCCGCCCGGGCCGGGGCCCGAGCCCGGCGCGGTCAGGAAGAAGTAGTGCGGATAAGCCGGCGCGTGCCTCGACGACGTCACGGCGACGGCCGGCGGTGTCAGGTCGGGGCGGGAGATGTAGTGCCGCAGCCCGAGGACATCCGGCATGGTGAGCGGGCTGGCCAGGCCGGTCGCGCCGGCGAGCGCGGCTGCCGGGCTCGCCAGGCTGCCCAGGCCCGCGGCCAGGGCGCCGAGTCCGCCGATCTGGGCCAGCGCCTGTCTGCGTGTTGCGTTACCGCTGCTCATGTTCCCCCGCCTTGTTCCGAGACCCCAGATAAGCGGCAGGCGCCGCATTAAGAGATTGCGATTGGCTACCGAAGCGTTGCCAACAGCGGATTTCGCTCGATTTCCGCCGTTGCCGTTCCGCCCCCGCGGTAGTGCTCGGTAACGGGCTGAGTTTACGCTCGCCACCGCGCATTGCCGGAGAATTCGCTGGCAAGAATGATGTGCTCAGCCGGCCGCGCGGGCGCCGGCCAGCCCGGGCGGCTCGGCGGCTATGTGGCGCGCCAGGCACTCCCGCCGTGTGCGTCGCGCCGCCGGGTCCTCGCGGGTCCGGCCAGCCCGAGCGGCGGGATCCCGGCGGTTCCCGCGGATGCGGGACCTGCTCCCGGGCCCTGCTCCGAGGGCCGGCCCGGACACCGCGGTGCGGCAGATGACACCATGTCGGTGGCGGATCACGGATACTGGCGGAGGGCGCCGTGCAGCATGTTGTGGCTTTCTCGCGGTCGGCCGTAGTGCTGCGGCACTGGTTCGAGATCGACCTGGACGACGCCTCGATGGAGCACGGCTGCCGGGTGGAGCTGCGGGCGCTGGCGCCCTCGGCGCACCGCGGCAGCGAGTCGGCCGCGCAGCTGATCACCGCGGACGCGCCGCAGTGGCGAGCCGACCTGTTCGACCGGCTGACCGACCGGCCCGGCAGCTACGGTGTCGCGCACTACCACCCGGAGTTCGAGGGGAATGAGCCCTGCGGCCGGACGTGGGACCCGCGGCTGTCCGCGGACCCGTGGTCGTGGCTGCGCGATCAGTTCACCAGCGCCGGCCGCGGGGCATCGGCATCCGGGTGGCCGCTGACTCCCGAGGACGCCGGGGAACTCAGCGACATGGCGGACCTGCTCGTCGCGCAGGCACAGCGGTTCGCGCCCGAGCGCTGCGGGTCGGCGGCCGAGTGCTTCCGGCTGACTCGCGACACGCGCAGCTCGGTCAAGCTGATGGTCGAGAACCTCACCCGCAAGGACCTGCTGGACACCGAGCGGACCGCCGCCTGGCTGGCCTGACCCTGGCCCGGCCGGCCGCCGCGCGGCGCTACTGGAGCGGGAACTCCAGCCCGTGCTCGCTCTCGGGCCGCGGGCCGAAGATGCGGCGCTGCGACTCGGCGATCGCGACGTCGTTGATGCTGGCCTCGCGGCGGTGCATCAGACCATGCTCGTCGAACTCCCACAGCTCGTTGCCGTAGCTGCGCCACCACTGGCCGGCGGCGTCATGCGACTCGTACTGGAACCGCACCGCGATCCGGTCGGCGCTGAACGCCCACAGGTTCTTGCGCAGCGCGTAGTCCAGCTCGCGCTCCCACTTGGCGGTGAGGAACCGGATGATGTCGTCCCGCCCGCTGACGAAGGCGTCGCGGTTACGCCAGACCGAGTCGGTGGTATAGGCGCCGGCGACCCGCTCCGGGTCGCGAGTGTTCCACGCGTCCTCGGCACCCTGGACCTTCTTCAGGGCCGCAGCGCGGTCGAACGGGGGCAGTGGAGGTCGATCAGGCATGGCGGGCATCTCCCGAGAAAGATCATCCTTGCTACCGACAGTAGCCTAGGCAGCGATGCCGCTTTCGGCCCCCCTCCGCTGCCGCCTGATCAGAGAGCAGTCATGACCTCAGCTCAGACCGACGAGATCGTGGAGCGCATCCTGCGCACCTACCGCACCATCACGGTCGTCGGCGCCAGCAAGATGCCGGGCAAGGCGGCGCACTACGTGCCCGAGCACATGCAGGCGCACGGCTGGCGGATCATCCCGGTCAACCCCACCGCCCGGGTCGTCCTGGGCGAGACGGCCTACCCGGCGCTGGCCGATGTGCCCCGGCAGGTGGGCCTGGTGAACGTCTTCCGGCCGTCGCCGCAGACGCCGGATGTCGCGCGCCAGGCCGTCGCGGCCGGCGCCAGCGCGCTGTGGCTGCAGCTCGGCATTGCCTCGGCGCAGGCACGCCAGATCGCCGAGGATGCGGGGCTGCTGTATGTCGAGAACCGGTGCCTGATCATCGAGCAGCGCCGGCTCGGCCTGCACGCACCAGACGCCGCGCGGCGCGAGAGCTAGTCAGGCCGCTGACCGGGCTCCCCGGCGAGCCTGGTCCGGCTCATCACCGGGACTCCCCCGCTGGTGCTGACGCTGCCGGCGGACGCCCCCGGCCGAGCCGGGCATGGCGGGCGGCCCGGCCGGTCAGCGCGGCGACGGCAGCGGTCAGGACCAGGTCGATGCCCAGCGCTGCAGCCGCCGCGTGCGGGTAGCGGCCGGCGCTCGCGGCCGGGCGGCCGGCGATGCCGAGGAACACGGTGCCGACGACAGCGACCCCGGCCGAGCTGGCGAACTGCTGGGCCGTGGTCAGGGCGCCTGCCCCGGCACCCGCCAGCTGCGGCGGGACCGTGACCAGCGCGGCGCCGATCAGCGCGGGCAGGACAACGCCGTTGCCCAGGCTGCCCGCGGTGATCAGCACGATGATCCAGGGCAGGCCCGCCCGGCCGCCGGCCGCGATGGCGAGCGCGGCGAGCGCGGCGGTGGTGATGAGCGCGCCGGCCACGACGGCCCGCTGCCCGTACCGGCGCAGCAGCCGCGGCCCGGCCAGGGCGGACGCGGAGAACGCGACGCAGGCCGGGGCGAACGCGAGCCCGGCGCCGAGGGCGCTCAGGCCCAGCCCGTCCTGCAGGTACAGGGTCAGGATGAACATGAAGCTGCCGAAGTAGGCCAGGAAGCAGGCGTTGGCGGCGAGGCCGGCCCGGAAGCCCGGGTCGGCGAGCAGGGACAGGTCCAGGACGGGCTGGCCGCCCCGGCGGCGCAGCGACTGCAGCCACCAGCCGGTCAGCGCGGCCGCCGGGAGGACGGTGCCGAGCGCCACCCAGGTCCAGGCGGGCCAGCCCTGGCCGGGGCCGAGGGTGAGCGGCAGCAGGGCCAGCGCCAGGACCGCCGCCGTGCCGGCCGCGCCGGCCGGGTCCAGCCGCGGGCGGCCGCCGCGGCGCGCGGCCGCCGGGAGCCAGCGGGTGGCCAGCGCGACGGCGACCGCGGCGACGGGCAGGTTGATCAGGAAGATCACCCGCCAGCTCAGGCCCGCGACATCGGCGGAGATCAGGGCCCCGCCCAGGACCTGCGCGGCGACCGAGCCGGCACCGGAGGCGAGCCCGAAGAAGCCCAGGGCGCGCGGCCGGGCCGCGGCCGGCATCGTGGCGGTGATGAGCGCCAGCACCTGCGGCAGCATGGCGGCGGCCGACAGGCCCTGGGCCAGCCGGGCGATGACCAGCTCGGCGGGACTCTGCGCGGCGCCGCAGGCGAGCGAGCTGACCGCGAACGCCACCATGCCCGCGGTGTAGACGCGGCGGTGGCCGAACAGGTCGCCCAGCCGGCCGCCGGTGATCAGCCCGGCGGCGTAGGCGAAGGCGTAGCCGCCCACGACGAGCTGCAGCAGCGACCCGCTGGCGTGCAGGTCGCGCTGCAGGCCTGGCGCGGCGACATTGACGACGAAGAAGTCGAACTGGCCCATGAATGTCGCCGTGAGCAGCACGGCCAGCGCCCGGCCGGTCATGCCCCGGGCTGGTTCGGCGTCAGCGATAGCCTGCTGCGCCCCGGTGAGCTGCCTCATGGCCCTGCTTTCGGTTAATCGTGGATATTAAATGTCTACGAAGGCGATGATACGGTGGCCGGGTGAGACTGTCACAGGGGGTGGAGTGGGGGCTGCACTGCGCCTTGCTGCTGGCGCAGGCGCCGGACGGGCTGGCCGTGCCGCGGCGCACCCTGGCCGAGCACTATGACCTGCCCGAGGCGTACCTGGCCAAGCAGTTGCAGTCGCTGGTGGCGGCCGGGATCCTGCACGCGGTGTCCGGCCCGCGCGGTGGGTACCGGCTGGCCCGGCCGCCCGCCGAGATCACGGTGCTGGACGTGCTGGACGCCGTCGAGGGCACCGCTGACCCGTTCGTGTGCCAGGAGATCCGCCAGCGGGGCGTCATCCCGGTGACCCCCGAGCAGTGCCGGCGGCCGTGCGCGATCGCCGCGGTGATGACCCGGGCGCACCAGGCGTGGCGCGCGTCACTGCGCGCGGTCACGCTCGCTGAACTGGCCGGGCGGGTGCCGCGGCCGGTGCGCGA
The DNA here is from genome assembly GCA_035763085.1 of Streptosporangiaceae bacterium. Lineage (GTDB taxonomy): Bacteria > Actinomycetota > Actinomycetes > Streptosporangiales > Streptosporangiaceae > DASUBV01. Next base: position 17,718 of record DASUBV010000242.1, read on the forward strand.
GCAGCAGCGGGCCAGGTTCGCGCAGCTGCGGCAGTCCCCGCGCCGGGCGGGCGGCCCCCGGTCAGGGACCGCCGCCGCCGGTGCTGCAGGATCAGCTCATGACTGAGCACTATGACGTTGTCGTCCTGGGCGCCGGGCCGGGCGGGTATACCGCGGCCGTCCGGGCGGCGCAGCTGGGGCTGCGCACGGCGGTCGTGGAGGAGCGCTACTGGGGCGGGGTCTGCCTGAATGTGGGGTGCATCCCGTCCAAGGCGCTGCTGCGCAACGCGGAGCTGGTGCACCTGTTCGGCACCCAGGCGCAGGCCTTCGGGATCCAGGTGGACGGGCAGGTCAGCTTCGACTACGGCGCGGCATTCACGCGCAGCCGCACGGTCGCTGACGGCAGGGTCCGCGGCGTGCACTACCTGATGAAGAAGAACAAGATCACCGAGTACGACGGGCGCGGCTCCTTCACCGGGCCGAACAGCATGCAGGTCGCGCTGCGGGACGGGTCGGCGCAGGCGCTCTCTTTCGACCACTGCATCATCGCCGCCGGCGCCAGCACCCGGCTGCTGCCGGGCACCTCGCTGTCGGAGCGGGTGGTGACCTATGAGGAGCAGATCCTCTCCGACACCCTGCCGGGCAGCATCATCATCGCGGGCGCCGGCGCAATCGGCGTCGAGTTCGCCTACGTGCTGCGCAGCTACGGCGTCCAGGTGACGATCGTGGAGTTCCTGGACCGGCTCGTGCCGCTGGAGGACGCGGAAGTCTCGGCCGAGCTGGCCCGCCGCTTCAAGCGGCTGGGCATCGAGGTGCTCACCGCCACCCGGGTCGAGTCGATCGAGGACACCGGGGCGGGCGTGCGGGTGAGGGTCGCCTCCGGGGACGGCGCCAGCCGGGTACTGGCGGCCGACAAGGTGCTGCAGGCTATAGGCTTCACGCCGCGGGTGACCGGCTACGGGCTGGAGACCGCCGGGGTCGCCCTGACCGACCGCGGCGCCATCGCCATCGACGGCCGGTGCCGCACCAGCGTCCCGCACATCTTCGCCATCGGCGACGTGACCGCCAAGCTGATGCTGGCGCACGCCGCGGAGGCGATGGGCATCATCGCCGCCGAGACCATCGGCGAGGCCGAGACGATGGAGCTGGACTACGTGATGATCCCGCGGGCCACCTACTGCCAGCCGCAGATCGCCAGCTTCGGCTACACCGAGGAGCAGGCCCGCGAGCGCGGCTTCGATGTCGCGGTGGTCAAGTTCCCGTTTACCGCGAACGGAAAGGCCCACGGTCTCGGCGACCCCGCTGGCTTCGTCAAGCTGATCAGCGACAAGACCTACGGGGAGCTGGTCGGCGCGCACCTGATCGGGCCGGAGGTGACCGAGCTGCTGCCCGAGCTCACGCTGGCCCGGCAGTGGGACCTCACGGTGCACGAGGTGGCCAGGAACGTGCATGCCCACCCGACGCTGGGCGAGGCGGTGAAGGAGGCCGTGCACGGCCTGGCCGGCCACATGATCAACATGTAAGCGCCAGCGCCGCCCCGGCCGGCCGTGACAGCCGGGGCGGGGCGGCGCCCGGGTGCGCTCAGGCCGCGGCTACCAGGGGATGGCGCCGTCGTGGCCGGTGAAGGTGCCGGTGGGCGCATCCGGCGGCAGCGTCGCGGCCTCGACCACGACTCGCGCGGCCTGCTCGGCGGTCAGCGGGGCCTGCTCCCGGTTGGCCGGCGTCAGGTCGGTCTGCACGAAGCCCGGGCAGACGGAGGTGACCTTGACGGGCGTGCCGGCCAGCTTCTTGGCCAGGGCGATGGTGAGGCTGTTCAGGGCGGCCTTGGAGCTCTGGTAGGCGGGCAGCACCATCGGGTAGTAGGGCGACTGCGGGTCCTGCTGGTCGGCCAGCGAGCCCATCGTGGTGGAGACGTTGACCACGCGCCCGGCCGGGCTGTTGCGCAGCAAGGGCAGGAACGCCTCGATCACCCATGCCGGGCCGGTCAGGTTGGTCTGCACGGTCTGCTGGAAGGCGGCCGGGTCCGCGAACTCGTGCTGCCCGGCCGCGGTTGCCTCGGGCAGGATGCCGGCGTTGTTGATCAGGATGTCGAGCCGGCCGTGCCGGTCTCGTACCTGCTCGGCAGCGTGCTGCACTCCGGGAAGGGAGGTGACATCGAGGACCAGCCACTCGGCCGCCAGGCCCGCAGCTGTCAGCTGCGCGGCGGCGTCACGGGCGCGGGACTCGTCGCGGCCGGCGATGATCACGGTGTGGCCGGCAGTGGCCAGCGCGCGGGCAGCCGCGAAACCCAGGCCGCGGTTGGCGCCGGTGATCAGCGCGATTGATGACATGCGAGAACTCCTTCGTCTTCGGCAGGCCCTGGCCGGGTGACCCCGGCTCAGGGCGCAAGGGGCGCCGTGCGCCCGCCGGGTAGACGGCTGCAGCCACGGGAACGTGAGATGCGCCAGCGGAAATTTCCTGAGCAGGCCGGCCCGGTCACCGGGTGACCGGACACCGCGGGCAGGCACGCGGGCGCTGCGGCCTGCCCGGGCAAGGGAAACCTCGGCGCGCCGACGGCTCAGTGCACGGACAGGCCGCCGTCGATGCAGACCGACTGGCCGGTGATGTAGGCCGAGGCGCGGCTGGCCAGGAAAACCGCCGCGCCGGCGAAGTCCTCGGCCAGGCCGTTGCGGCCGACCATGGTGCGCTCCGCCAGCGCCGCCACCCGGTCGGGGTCGGACGACAGCCGCGCGTTGAGCGGCGTCATGACGAAGCCGGGGACCAGGGTGTTGCTGGTCACGCCGTGCGAGGACCACGCCTCGGCCTGAGACCGGGATAGCGACTCCAGGCCGCCCTTGGACACGCCATAGGCACCGCTCTGGACAAACGCGCGGTGCGCCTGCTGCGAGCTGATGTGGATCAGCCGGCCGAAGCCCCGCACCGCCATCCCCGGGCCGAAGCGCTGGCCGAGCAGGAACGGCGCCTCCAGGTTGACGGCCATCGTGGTGTCCCAGGTCTGCTCGTCGAGCTCGCCGAGCGGCGGCCGGAGGTTCACCCCGGCGGAGTTGACGACAATGTCCGGCTCGCCGAAGACGGCGGCCGCCTCCTCAGCGGCCGCGCGGATGCGTTCCCGTGAGCTCAGGTCGGCGCTCACCCAGTCCGCGCGGCAGCCGTCGGCGGTCACCTCGGCGGTGACCTCGGCCAGCCGCTCGGTGTCCCGTGCCACGACGACGACACTCGCGCCCGCGCGCGCCAGGGCGCCGGTGATGGCCCGGCCGATGCCCGAGCTGCCGCCGGTGACGACGGCTACCAGGCCGTCGAGTGAGAACAGCTCGTCCAGGTAGGAACTGGAGGTCACCACGTCAGGTCACTTCCTCGGTCAGGTCAGCTGCCGGCGGGCCCGGCCAGGACCGCCTGGGTCTGGATCGTCCGGGCGGCCAGCCGCCCGTCGTCGGTGCGGACGTCGGTCTCGATCACGATGGTGCGGCTGCCGACGTGCACCGGCCGGCTGACTGCCGTCGCCGTGCCGGACCGGACAGCGGCGATGAAGTTGGTCTTGCCCTCGATGGTGGCCGTGCCCTGCGCGGTGGCCGGCAGGTTGAGGTAGGCGCACAGGCCTGCGGCGGAGTCGGCCAGGGTCATGACGATCCCGCCGTGCAGGATGCCGTTGCTGGTGCACAGGCCGGGCGCCCAGTCCAGGGACAGCTGCACCTGGCCGGGCGTGCAGTCGCCGGCCCGGATGCCGAGAGTGGCGCACAGCGGCATCAGCCGGCGGATGAGCTCGGTGGGGGTTTCCTCGGGCATGACCTGATTATCGCGGTGCGCGGCGGCCACCGCCGGGCCGGGCCAGGCGGGGGACGAGACTGGGAGGGTGCAGGACGCGGGGGAACTGGAACAGGCCTACCGCCAGGAGGCCACCCGGATCCGGGCAGCGCTGGCCGCGCGGCTCGGTGATGTCGGCCTGGCCGAGGAGCTGGTCCACGACGCGTTCGTCGAGGCCATGGAGCACTGGCCCGCCGAGGGCGTGCCGCCCAGTCCCGGCGGCTGGCTGGCGACGACCGCCCGGCGCAAGGGCATCGACCGGCTGCGCCGCGAGCGGGCCGGGCAGCAGAAGCTGGCCCTGCTGGCCGCGACCGAGCCGCTGCTCGCCGGGGCGGCGGGCCAGCCGGCGCGGCCCGGCGAGCTGGCTCGTGACCAGGGTGCGGCCGATGAGCTGCTGAGCCTGATCTTCGCCTGCTGCCATCCGGCGCTGTCGCGTGAATCGCAGATCGCGCTGACCCTGCGGGCGGTCTGCGGGCTGACCACCGCGGAGATCGCGGCGGCGTTCCTGAGCAGCGAGCCGGCGATGGCGCAGCGGCTGACGCGGGCCCGCAAGGCGCTGCGCGACACCGGGTCAGCGATCCGGG
>DASUBV010000243.1:0-11102 GCA_035763085.1 Streptosporangiaceae bacterium
AGGCCAGCAGCCGGGCACGGCCTGGCGGCGAGGACCAGCTCAGCTGCCTGCTCGCATCGCGTTACCCGGGCCGGTGAGCCGGAGGATGCGGGCGGCGAGGACGGCGACGGTCCTGGTGAGGTGCCAGGCGCACGCCCGCGAGCAGCACGCGGATAGTTCCCTGTGCCCGGCTGGCCGGGCCTGGGCCCGACGGCCGGGCCCGTGGCATGCTGGCCGCAGTAGCCGGGAGGCCGGCTTCGCTGACCGAGCCGACGGGAGGCGTCATGTCCCTGCGCATGAGCCGGGAAGAGCGCGAGAAGTTCCTTGCTGACCTGCACGTCGGGGTGCTCAGCGTGGCCGGCCCGGACGGCCGCGGTCCATTGACCGTGCCGATCTGGTACGCCTACCAGCCCGGCGGCGTGGTCAGCATCGCGACCGGCGGCGACTCGCGCAAGGCCGCCGCCATCCGCGCGGCCGGCCGGGCCAGCCTGTGCGCGCAGGACGAGCAGCCGCCGTACAAGTACGTCACCGTCGAGGGCCCGGCCGTCGTCGAGCCTGGCGCCGGGCTGGCCGAGCGCCGCGATATCGCCCGGCGCTACCTGGGCATCGAGCAGGGTGATGCCTTCATGGCCAGCAACCCGGACGCCGATGACGTCATGATCCGGATCACCCCCGAGCGCTGGATGACCACCGACTTCGGCAAGCCGGTCTAGCCGCGTCGGATGCCTGGCCCGGCCGGACGCCCGGACCGCGCGGCTAGCGGTACCGGGGCACCGGGTAGACCACGGTCTTCGGCTCGGTGAAGGTCTCCATCGGGTAGCGGCCGCCGACGCGGCCGTGCCCGCTGATGCTGCCCGCCCGGCCGCCGAACGGCAGGTGCGACTCCCACAGGTTGGTCGAGGCGTTGATGTTCACCCAGCCCGCTCTGGCCTGCTCGGCGAAGGCCAGCCCGCGCTCCAGGTCGGCGGTGAAGACCGCGGCGGTCAGGCCGAACGGCGAGGCGTTGGTCAGCTCCAGGGCCTGCGCCGCGGAGCTGACCTCGACGACCGGGACGACCGGCCCGAAGGTCTCCTCGCAGTCGATGGTCATGCCGGGCGTGATGCCGTCCAGCACCGTCGGCTCGGCGTACAGGCGGGTCGGGAAGCCCGCGGCGCGCCGCCCGCCGTGGCAGACCCGGGCGCCGGCGGTCACCGCCTCGCCGACGTGCCGGTCGAACTTGGCCGCCGTCGGCTCGTTGTTCAGCGGGCCCATCGTGGTCTTCGGGTCGAACGGGTCGCCGAGCCGGATCTCGGCCGCGGCCGCGGCCACCACGGCCTCGACGAACCCGGCGCGCGCCCCCGCCTCGACGAGGAATCGCTCGCCGGCGGTGCAGCTCTGGCCCGCGCACAAGAAGGCGGCCTCGAGCGCGGCCGTGGCAGCGAGCTCCAGGTCGGCATCGGCCAGGATGACCATCGGCCCGTTGCCGCCCAGCTCCAGCAGCTGAGCCTTGCCCGCCGCGCGGGCCGCGACGCTGGCACCGGTGGCGACCGATCCCACGAAGCCCACGCCGGCCACGCCCGGATGGCCGGCCAGGGCATCGCCCACCACCGGGCCGGGGCCGGGCACGAAGTTGAACACCCCGTCTGGCAGCCCCGCGCCGGCGATGACCTCGGTCAGCGCGGCGCAGCAGGCGGTCGTCGTCGGGGCCGGCACCCACACGACGGTGTTGCCGGCGGCCATGGCCGGGGCCAGGATCTCGGCGCCCATGGTGTAGGGCCAGTTCCATGGACTGATCACGCCGACCACGCCGAGCGGCACCCGCGCGGTGAGCACCCGGCGGCCGGCCGAGGTCGACGCCGGGAGCGAGCCAGCCAGCCGCTGAGCGTCCCCGGCGGCCATCGTGAAGTACGCCCCCAGCTCGTCGACCTCGTCGCGCGCCTCGGCCAGCGGCTTGCCCTGGTCGCGGGTGAGCACGTCGGCCAGCGGCTCGCGGGCGGCGGCGATGGCGGCGGCCACCTGCTCGCACAGGCTGGCCCGCTCGAACGGCGAGGCCGCCGCCCACGGCAGGAAGGCGGCCGTGGCCGCGGCGACGGCCGCGTCCACGTCGCCCGGCCCGCCGACGGCGGTCGAGGCGAAGGCTTCGCCGGAGGACGGGCTGACCGCCGGGGCCGTGCCGGCCTCGCCCGGCCGCCAGCTGCCGCCGATGTAGAGCTGGTAGTCACGCACGCTTGTTCTCCTTCACGCGCCGCGGGCCCGTGCCGCGGCGCTGGTCATGACGCGCTGGCCGCGCAGGACGCGCAGAGCCGGCCCAGGTCGGCCAGCGACTCCGGGAGCAGGCGGAAGGCCGGCCCCGACACCGACAGCGCGGCCACGCACGCGCCCGCCGAGTCGAAGACCGGCGCCGCCACGGCGACCAGGCCGTCCTCCAGCTCGCCCACCGCCGTCGCGTAGCCGTCCGCGCGGACCCGGCCCAGCTCGGCGGCCAGCCCGGCGTGATCGGTGATGGTGGCGTCGGTGTAGCGCTCCAGCTCGGCTGGCACCGGGAGCGTGCCGCAGGCCATCAGGACCTTGCCGTTGGCGACCGCGTGCGGCCGGGTGCGGCGGCCGATCCAGCCGCTGGAGCAGCTCAGGATGAAGGTGGCCGGGATCTCCGCCACATTCAGGATCCCGCTGCCGTCGGGAACGGCGAGGTTAATGGTCTCCCCGGTCTGGCGGGACAGCTGGTCCATGGCCGGCCGCATCGAGGCGACGAAATCGAAACTGCGCAGGGCCAGGGTGCCCAGCCGGACAGTCTCCAGGCCGAGCCGGTAACGGCGGCCGTGCCGGGCCAGCAGGCCGGCCCGCTCCAGCGCCGCTGCCAGGCGTGATGCGGTGGACTTGTGCACGCCGAGGGTCTGGGCCAGCTCGGTGACACCCTGCTCGGTGCGCACGTCATCGAAGCTGGTCAGCAGCGCCAGGACGCGCTCCGCGGATTGGTAGGTTGCGCCCGTCGCAACAACGTTCTCGGACACGCAACAAGGATGAAGCGGGCGGTGCCCGTAGTCAATATCAACAAGGCATCTTCTGTCCAGGCTGCACTGTATTGTTCCTTAGACACTTTCCGTCACCGTATTCCCCTCTGGCCTCTGGGAGAGTAGTCGTGGGAACCGAAACGCCAGCTTCCCCGCCCGCGGCCGGGCCCGCGGACGATCCGCTTCCCGAGGCGCTGGGCCTGGCCCGCGGGGCCAGCGAGGCGGGCCTCGGCCTCAAGCTGCTCGGCGGCCTGGCCGTCCGGGTCATCTGCCCGGACTTCCCGCCGCGGCTGCGGGCCGGCCAGGACATGGACTTCGCCTGCATGTCCAAGGGCCGTAAGGCCGTCGCCGCCTACCTGGAGCGCAGCGGCTGCCAGCCGGACCGCCGGTTCAACAACCTCAACGGCGACCGCCAGATGTATTTCAATGCGCCGTCGGGCCGTCCGATCGACGTCATGGTGGACCGGCTCAACATGTGCCATGTCCTCGACTTCCGGCCGTCGTTCGGCACCTTGCCGTTCACCGTTGACGCAATCGACGTCCTGCTGTCCAAATTGCAGATTGTCGAGCTGAATGAGAAGGACGCCTGGGACATTTTCCAGCTGCTTTCCGGTGTCCCGGTCGGCGCGGGGGCCGGCGCCCCGGCGGCCGGGGGCCGGCATGCGGCCGGGCACAGCGCGGGCGGCGCAGGTGTCACCCTCGACACCGACCGCTTCGCCAGGCTGCTGGGCGCGGACTGGGGCTGGTGGCGCACGGTCACCGGGAACCTGGCCAAGCTGCCCGGCCTGGCCGCCGAGAAGCCGCACCTGATCCCGGCCGGCGCGCGGTTCGACCCGCTGGCCCAGGCGCGGCAGCTGGCCGAGGTCGCGGAAACGGCGCCCAAGAGCATGAAGTGGAAGCTGCGTTCTAACGTCGGCGACCGCGTCCGCTGGTATGAGCTACCGGAAGAAGTGGACCGCTGAACCTAATAATGACGATTTCGAACATAGAAGTGCTTGACGCCCCGTTGCGCCAGATGCTACACCGTTGCACAGCAAGCACAGCAAAGGTCCTGGTGCATCCATGAAGATTTTCTTTGCCACCGATATCCACGGCTCCGAGATCTGCTGGCGGAAGTTCCTCAACTCCGCTGCTTTCTACAAGGCCGATCTGGTGATCCTGGGTGGCGACGTGACGGGCAAGGCCATGGTGCCGATCGTCAGCCACGGCAGTCACTGGCAGGTCACCGTCCGGGGCCAGACGCACCGCCTGGAGACGCGCCAGGAACTCGAGGCGATGATCGGCCGGATCCGCAACAGCGGCTTCTACCCGGCCATGGTCGACCCGGAGGAGCTGCGCCACCTGAGCCAGGAGGAAGGCGCGGTCGACCGGCGGTTCACCACCGAGATGATCAGCTCGCTGGACCGGTGGCTGGACATGGCCGACGGTAAGCTGCGCGGCGGCCAGATCCCCTGCATCCTCAACGGCGGGAACGACGACATCTGGGAGATCGACGATGTCATCGAGCAGTCCCCGTGCGTGAGCTTCGGCGAGGGCAAGTCGCTGGACCTGGGCGGATTCCAGCTCGTCTCGATGGGCTGGACCAATCCGACGCCGTGGGACACCTTCCGCGAGGCGCCGGAGCCCGAGCTGACGGCCAAGATCGAGGCGGCGGTCGCCCAGGCGGGCGACATGAGTCGCACCATCTTCAACTTCCATGCCCCGCCGTACGGGACCGGGCTCGACGAGGCGCCGGCGCTGGATGACAACATGCGCCCGATGCACGGCGGCGCGGTCATGAAGCCGGTGGGCTCCACGGCCGTGCGCGACGCGATCCTCCGGCACCAGCCGCTGCTGTCGGTGCACGGGCACATCCACGAGAGCCGCGGCGTCAAGCGGATGGGCCGGACGCTGGCCATTAACCCCGGCAGCGTCTACGGCGACGGCGTCCTGCAGGGCGCCGTCATCGACCTGGACCCGAAGAAGGGAAAGGTCGGCAAGTACATCCTCGTGAACGGATAGCGCGACCCTGGCCTCGGGCGGGCCGGGCACAACCGCAATGGCGACGAGAGCTGGCGCACCATGCCGAGGTCTCGGCTAACGGGGGAACCCCCAGACGGGCTGCCAGGGCCATGGCAGCCCATGAGTTGAGAGGCAAATATGGCGACGGAATCTATCGGAGAGACTCCGACTCTCTTCCTCAGAAAAGCGACCGGCCTGGTCCGCGGCTGGTCTGTGCGCGACTCGATCATCTATGCCTGCCTGGCCACGAACTTCGTGACGCTGGGCATCTACGAGTTCACCTTCGCCGGCCCGGCCTTCCCCAAGGGCCAGATGATCACCTCGATCGTCATCTCGGGCATCTGGGTGTCGTTCCTCGTCATCGCCTACGCGGGCCTGATTGTCACGATCCCGCGGGCCGGCGGTGACTATGTCTGGCAGACCCGGATCCTGGGCAGCGGCATTGGCTTCGTGATGGCGGCCACCGGGTGGTGGTTCATCTTGTGGCTGTGGGCGCCGATCTACGGCAACATCCTGGCCGTTCAGCTGTTCGAGCCGCTGTGGGCGACGCTGGGCTGGAGCTGGCCGAACGGCGGGGCCGCCTGGTTCGGCACCAACACCGGCGTCTTTGTCGTCACGCTGATCACCATCGGGCTGGCCGGCGTGCTGGTGTCCATCGGCATGGGCGGCTATGCGCGGATCCAGAAGTACTGCTTCGTCGGCGGCCTGGTCGGCTTCCTGGTGATCGTGGTGCTGCTGCTGACCCACTCGCACGCCAGCTTTGTCAGCTCCTTCAACCTGGAGACGCACAAGCTGTTCGGGGTCAAGGGCGCGTACGCCGCCACCAACGCGGCCGCGGCCAAGGACGGCTTTGTCGCGCCCAAGCTCGGCTTCGGCCCGCTCGGCCCGACTATGCTCCTGGTGCCGGCGATGATGTTCTTCATCCTGTGGCCGAACTGGGGCGCCACCCTGTACGGCGAGATCCGCGGCGCGAGTGACTTCAAGCGCGTGTTCACCGGCATGTTCTCCGGCCTGTGGATCACCGTCGCGCTGTCGGTGGTCTTCCTGCTGCTGGCGGCCAAGACGTTCGGCTGGGCCTTCTACCAGAACGCCAACGCGGCTACCTACAACCTGAACAACCCGCTGCCGATCTGGCCGTACCCGGTGATGTTCGCCGGCTGGCTGGTGCACAACACCGCGTTCCAGGTCATCTTGATCCTGCTCATGAGCCTGTGGTTCTTCGGCTGGGTCGGGACGCTGTTCCTGTCCTCGACGCGGGTCATCTTCGCCGCGGCCTTCGACCGGGTGCTGCCCGACCGCGCGGCCGAGGTGTCGGAGCGGCGCAAGGTGCCGTTCTACTCGCTGATCCTGATGCTGCTGCCGGCCGTGGGGCTGTCGGCGGTCTACGCCTACTCCTCGACGTTCCGGACCTACACCCTGGACGCCACCCTGGTCATCGCGGTGACCTACCTGTTCAGCGCGATCGCCGTGGTGATCCTGCCGTGGCGCAAGCCGGACCTGTGGGCGGCCTCCCCGGCGAGCCGGATCAAGGTGCTGGGCGTGCAGATCGTGCCGCTGGCCGGCTGGGTGACCATCGCCCTGCTCGGCTTCAACCTGTACGAGTGGCTGTCGAACGACAACTACTTCGTCAACAACACGGACTCGCTGATCTACATGGGCGCGATGTACGTGCTGGCCATCATCTTGTTCCTGGTGGCGCGGATCGTCCGCTCGCGCCAGGGCATCGACCTTGGCCTGATCAACAAGGAGATCCCGGTCGAGTAAGCAGGACCAGTTCGGCCCGGCCAGGGCTCGTGCGCAGGCACGGGCCCTGGCCGGTGGCAGGTAGACGGGCAGATCGGCAGAAAGCAGTTCCATGAGCGACTTCCCCGGCCGGGCCAGCGCCGTCATCATCGGCGCCGGCATCGTTGGCAACAGCCTGGCTTACCATCTGGCCCGGCTGGGCTGGACCGACGTGGTCCTGGTGGACAAGGGCCCGATGCCCAATCCCGGCGGCTCGACCGGTCACGCGTCGAACTTCATCTTCCCGATCGAGTACTCGAAGATGATGATGGAGCTCACCCGCGACTCGACCGAGCAGTACAAAGAGCTCGGCGTGTTCACCGAGAGCGGCGGCATCGAGGTGGCCCGCACCCCCGAGCGGATGACCGAGCTGCGCCGCCGCTGCACGCAGGCCAAGTCCTGGGGCATCCCGGCCCGGGTGATCACTCCCGAGGAGGTCGGCAAGCTCGTTCCGTACCTGGACACCTCGGTGATCCTGGGCGGCGGCTACTTCCCGACCGTGGGCGTGGTCGACTCGCTGCGGGCCGGCACGCTGATGCGCGAGCAGGCTCAGCAGCTCGGCGCGCTGCAGGTGCTGGCCGGGGCCGAGGTGCTCGGCATCGACAAGTCCGCCGACGGCCGGGTCAGCGGGGTGCGCACCACCCGCGGCGACATCGCCACCGAGGTCGTGGCCATCTGCTGCGGCGTGTGGAGCCCGCGGATCGCGGCGATGGCCGGGGCCCGGATCCCGCTCACCCCGATCGTGCACCAGATGATCAGCGTCGGGCCGATCCCGCTGTTCGCCGACACGGCCGGCGAGATCGAGTACCCGATCGTCCGCGACGTCGACACCAACATGTACGAGCGCCAGCACGGCGGCGACATGGAGGTCGGCTCCTACGCCCACCGCCCGATCATCGTGGCCCCCGGCGACATCCCCTCCATCGAGGAGGCGGCGCTGTCCCCGACCGAGATGCCGTTCACCTCCGATGACTTCGACCCGCAGCTGGAGCAGGCGCTGGAGCTGATGCCGGAGCTGCTGGGCGACGAGCGGGTCGGCATCCGGTACGCGATCAACGGCCTGATCTCAATGACCCCCGACGGCCACCCGGCGCTCGGCGAGACCCCGGAGGTCCCCGGCCTGTGGTCGGTGGCGGCCAGCTGGATCAAGGAGGGCCCGGGCATCGGCCGCGCCGTCGCCGAGTGGATGAGCGGCGTCACCCCCGAGATCGACATCCGCGAGGCCGACATCGCCCGGTTCTACGGCCACCAGCGCACGAACGCGCACGTGGTCGCCCGGGCCCGCGAGGGCTTCAACAAGATGTACGGCATCGTGCACCCGGCCGAGCAGTGGGAGTCCGGCCGGCCGCTGCGGCTCGGCCCGGCCTATGACCGCGAGCGCGAGCTCGGCGCGGTGTTCATCGAGACCGCCGGCTGGGAGCGGCCCAACTGGTATGCCAGCAACGAGAGCCTGCTCGAGCGCTATGCCGGGCGGCTGATGGAGCGCACCGGCGAGTGGGAGTCGCGCTGGTGGTCGCCGGTCATCAATGCCGAGCACCTGGCCATGCGGGACGCGGCGGGCCTGGTGGACCTGTCGGCCTTCGCCGTGCTGGACGTGACCGGGCCCGGCGCGCTGGCCGCCGTGCAGTCAGTGGCGGTCTCGCAGCTGGACGTCCCGGCGGGCCGGGTGGTGTACACCTCGCTGCTGAACGAGGCCGGCGGCTTCGTCGGCGACCTGACCATCATGCGGCTGGGCCCGCGGCATTTCCGGGTCGTGACCGGCGGCGCGACCGGGATGACGGATCTGCAGTGGTTCGCCGGCCACCTGCCCGCCGACGGGACGGCCGCGGTGACCGACGTGACCTCGTCGTGGACGACGCTGGGCCTGTGGGGCCCGCGCGCCCGCGACATCCTGGCCTCGGTCACCGACTCCGACGTGAGCAACTCCGGCTTCGCCTTCGGCACCTGCCGGGAGATCGAGCTGGGCGGCGCGACCGTGCTGGCCTCGCGGATCTCCTACGTCGGCGAGCTGGGCTGGGAGCTGTACGCGCCGATCGAGCTGGGCGCCCGGATCTGGGACACGCTGTGGGCGGCGGGCCGCCCGGCCGGGCTGGTGCCGGTGGGCATCGGCGTGTACGGCACCACCGGCCGACTGGAGAAGGGCTACCGCGCCTACGGCGCGGAACTGGAGGGCGACTTCACCATCGTCGAGGCGGGCATGGCCCGGCCCAAGGTCAAGGCCCAGGACTTCGTGGGCAAGGCCGCCTACCTGGAGCAGCGGGCCGCGCCGCCGGCGGCGGTGCTGTGCACGCTGACCGTCGATGACCACACCTCAGCATCGGGTGAGCTGCGCTACATGCTCGGCGGCGAGCCGGTCCTGACCCGCGACGGTGAGCCGCTGACCGACGCCAGGGGGCGCCGGTCGTACGTGACCAGCGCAGGGTCGGGCCCGTCGGTGGGCAAGCACCTGCTGCTGGCCTACCTGCCGCCGGAGCAGGCGGCCGCCGGAACCGCGCTGGCCGTCGAGTACCTCGGCGAGCGCTATCCGGTCACGGTGGCGGTGGCCGGCGCGACCCCGCTGTTCGACCCGGCCAACGAGCGGATCCGGTGCTGACATGGAGATCGCGGTCTTCGTCAAGCGCGTCCCCATGGTCGGCGGCAAGGTGGTGGTCACCGCCGACGGGCAGGACGTCGACACCCGGATGTCCGGGTTCACGGTCAGCCCGCACGAGGAGTGCGCGGTCGAGGAGGCCGTGCAGATCGTCGAGCGGGAAGGCGGCAGCGTCACCGTGGTCACCCTCGGCCCGCCCGAGGCCGCCGATCAGCTCCGGGACATGCTCGCCCTCGGCGCCCAGCACGCGCTGCTGCTGGAGACCGACGGCCGGGAATGGGGCCCGATCGCGACCGCCGCGGCGATCGCCGACGTGGCCCGGCACCGCGCGGACAGCGGGGCCGCTCCCTTTGACCTGCTGCTGTTCGGCAATGAGTCGGCCGACACCGGCGGCTTCCAGGTCGGCGTGCGGGTGGCGCACGCGCTCGGCCTGCCGGCGGCGACCGGGATCAAGCGGCTGGAGCGCACCGACGGCGGGCTGCGGGCCAGCCGTGAGTACCGCGGCGTCCAGGAGTCCTATGACCTGCCGCTGCCGGCCGTGGTCAGCGTGAAGGAGGGCATCAACCTGCCCCGGTACCCGTCGCTGCCGGGCCGGCTGCGGGCCAAGCGGGCCGCCATCGACACCGTGACGCCGCAGTGGCAGGCCGAGGGCCTGCGCAAGATCGGCCTGCGGGTGCCGCAGGAGACCCGCAAGCGGGCCGAGGTGCTCGGCACCGGGACCGCGGCGGTGCCCGCGCTGGTCGCGCTGCTGGATGAGCTGGGAGTGCTGCCGTGACGGTGCTGTGCCTGATCGAGCTGGGCGATGGCGGGGCGGCGGCCGACGCCTCGCTGCGCGCGCTGACGCTGGCCCGGGCGCTGGCCGGGTCGGGAGGCGGCGAGGTCGCGGCGGTGCTGTTCGCCCCCGCCGACGCCGCCGGGCCGCCGGCCGCCGAGCTGGGCGCCTTCGGCGTGCGCGACGTCTACGCCGTGCAGGCCGGGGACGGGTACGCGCCGGCCGCCTGGGCCCGCGGCCTGGCAGAGCTGGCAGTGTCGGCCGCCGCGGCCGGAGTCGTCGCCGCGGCCACCGACCGGGGCAGCGAGGTGCTGGCGCACCTGGGCGCGATCACCGGCCAGCCGGTGGCGGCCAGCTGCATCGCGGCCCGGTGGACCTCGCCCGGCCTGTGCGAGCTGGTCCGGCACCGGTGGGCCGGCAGCCTGCTCGAGGACGCGGCGCTGGAAGCCACCCTGACGCTGCTCACCGTCGCGTCCGACGCCGTGCCGGCCGAGCCCGCGGCGAGCCCGGCTGACGCTGAGGTGCACTCGTTCTGTCCCGATCTCGCGGACACCGACCTGGTGGTGCGCGCGGCCGAGTCGGCACAGCGCAGCGGCGGGGTGTCACTGGCGACGGCGCGGGTGGTGGTCGGCGGCGGCCGCGGCGTCGGCGGGCCCGAGGGCTTCGAGGTGCTGGAGGAACTGGCCGGGCTGCTCGGCGGGGCGCTCGGCGTGTCCCGGGTGGTCACCAGCCAGGGCTGGCGCCCGCACCGGCAGCAGGTCGGCCAGACCGGCACGAAGATCTCGCCGGAGCTGTACCTGGCCTGCGGCATCAGCGGAGCGATCCAGCACATGGCGGGCTGCCTGAGCGCCAAGCACATCGTCGCGGTCAACACCGACCCGGACGCGCCGATCATCGCGCACGCCGACTACGCCGTGATCGGCGACCTCAGCCAGGTCATCCCGGCGCTGGTCGAGGCGATCCGGGCGCGGTAATCTCCCGCTCGCCA
>DASUBV010000244.1:0-17820 GCA_035763085.1 Streptosporangiaceae bacterium
GGACGTCACGTTGTCGGGCAGCAGCCCCGGCGTCGTGGCATACCAGTTCGCCTTCTCCGCCTCCACCATGTTCATGTAGAACACCAGGCTCTTAGCGTCGACCGGCTCGCCGTTCGACCACTTCCAGCCCTTCATCGTGACCGTCACGGTCTTGCCGCCGTTGGAGTACGCCGGCTTGTTGGCCGGCGACAGCGGGTAGTTGATCGCCACGTTGTTGTTGGTGTTGTTACCGAACATGTACAGCGGCCGGTACATCAGCCACTGGAACTGCTCGGAGTTGTACACGCTCGCGTTGGTGATCGCGTAGAAGGGGAAGATCCAGTTGTAGGTCACGCCTGGTGGCAGCGCAACCTTGGCAGTGCCGCCCGCGACGGCCTGGCCTCCGCCGGCATTGCCGCCCCCGTTGGAATTGCCGCTGGAGCCACCGCACCCAGCGGCTGCCAGCGCCAGGGCCGCCATCGTGGCGACTCCAGCGAGGCGAAGCTTTCGTCCTCGAATCATGGGACTCCTTCTTGGTGGCGCGTAAGACGTGCGCACTTCAGGCTGATCGCCACGAGCGTAGGGATCGCTAGGTAGTGGATTGGGCCCAAGAGTGTCACGAGTTGCTATCAATATCCTGCGTGTCAAGCGTTTTTCCGCAGAACTAACAGCTTTTGTGACCCTGGTCACTCATCAGCGCCAGGCGCCGGCGGAGGGGCTGCGGGCGGCAGCCGTGCCGCCGGTCCCCCGGCGACGGAGTGCCGGTCAGGCGCCTACTGCGTGGACGCCGCCGTCGACGTGAATGATCTCGCCGGTGGTCGCCGGGAACCAGTCCGACAGTAGCGCGGCGCAGCAGCGGGCCGCCGGCTCGGGATCTGACAGGTCCCATCCCAGTGGCGCCCGGTCCGGCCACATGTCCTGAAATTGCTCGAAACCGGGAATGCTCTTGGCTGCCATGGTCCGCAGCGGCCCGGCGGACATCAGGTTGACCCGGATGCCCTGCGGCCCCAGGTCCCTGGCCAGGTAGCGCGCCGTCGACTCCAGGGCCGCCTTGGCCACGCCCATCCAGTCATAGACCGGCCACGCCACGCTGGCATCGAAGTCCATCGCGACCACCGAGCCGCCCCGGCCCATCAGCGGCAGCGCCGCCATCGCCAGCGCCTTCAGGGAGTACGCCGACACCTGCACCGCGGTGGCCACATCCGGCCACGGCGTGCTCAGGAAATTGCCGCCCATGGCAGAGCCGGGGGCGAACCCGATCCCGTGCACCACCCCGTCCAGGCCGTCCGCGTGCTCGCGGACCCGGTCGGCCAGCGAGTCCAGGTGGCCGGTGTCGGTCACGTCCAGCTCCAGCACCGGCGGCGGCTCCGGCAGCCGCCTGGCGATCCGCTCCACGAGGCTGAGCCGCCCGTACCCGGTCAGGACGACCCTCGCGCCCTCCTGCTGCGCGACCCGCGCGACGTGGAAGGCGATCGAGGCGTCTGTCAGCACGCCGGTGACCAGGATCCGCTTGCCGTCCAGGATGCCCATGGTGTTCTCCTCCGCCGCGGCGCCCGCAGCTGCTCGTGACCTAGTGACCCATGCCGAGGCCGCCGTCGACCGGCAGCACGGCGCCGGTGATGTAGGCGGCCTGCGGCCCGGCCAGGAACGCCACGGCCGCCGCCACCTCCTCAGCCGAGGCATACCGGCCCAGCGGCACGCTGCCCAGGATCGCCTTCTTCCGGTCCTCGGGCAGCGCGTCGGTCATGTCGGTGCTGACAAATCCCGGCGCGACCACGTTGGCCGTGATGTTGCGCGAGCCCAGCTCCCTGGCCAGCGAGCGGGCCAGCCCGACCAGGCCGGCCTTGGAGGCCGCGTAGTTCGCCTGGCCGCCCGAGCCCAGCAGGCCGACCACCGAGGAGATGAAGATGAGCCGGCCGCGGCGCAGCTTCATCATCGGCCGCACGGCGCGCCGGGCCACCCGGTAGGCGCCCGTCAGGTTGGTGTCCAGGACCTCGGCGAAGCTTTCCTCGCTCATCAGCGCCAGGAGCTGATCCTGGGTGATCCCGGCGTTGGCCACCACGACCTCCACCGGGCCGTGCGCCTGCTCCGCGACGGTGAACGCGGCATCCACCTGGGCCGCGTCCCGCACGTCGCAGCGGGCGACCGTCAGCCCCTCGATCTGGTCACCGGAGCGGGAGGTGATCGTGACGCCGTCGCCATCAGCCGCCAGCCGGCGGGCGATAGCCAGCCCGATACCGCGGTTGCCGCCGGTCACGAGGACGGAACGACTCATCTGCGCTGCTACCTCCGGCGGCCGGGAAGACTCGGGCTTGCCCGCTGGGGGCGGGAGATGAGCTTAACGGCCGCGGCCCGCCGGGCCCGCCGCGGGTCAGGCATCCTCGAGCCGGAAGCCCACCTTCAGGCCGACCTGGTAGTGCGCTACCTCGCCGTCCACGATCTGGCCGCGGATCTGGGTAACCTCGAACCAGTCCAGGTGCCGCAGCGTCTGCCCGGCCCGGTGCAGCGCGCCGGTGATCGCGTCCTCCACGCCGTGCGGCGAGGTCCCGACGATCTCGGTCACGCGGTAGGTGCGCTCAGCCATCTGATGTCCTCCTCGTTGCCGCCCGGCCGGGCATGCCGGCGGCCGGGAACCTGATATCGCCGCGGCCGCCCGGCCAGGCATGATGATGCCGTGAATCCTGATATCGCCCGGCTGCGCCGGCAGGCCCGCGGGCTGCTGCCCGCCGGGGTCTATGACTACTATGCCGGCGGAGCCGGCCGGGAGCGCACTCTGCGCGCAAACGAGCGGGCGTGGCGCCGGACCTGGCTGGCGCCCCGGGTGCTGCGCGATGTCAGCGCGGTCGATACCCGCACCGAGCTGCTCGGCAGCCCGGTCGCTACCCCGGTGGCCGTCGCGCCGACGGCATTCCACCAGCTCGCGCACCCCGAGGGTGAGGTAGCGACCGCGGCCGGCGCGGCCCGGGCCGGGGCCCTGATGGTGGTCTCCGCGCGCAGTATGCGGAAATTCGCTGATATCGGCGCGGCGGTGTCCGCGGCCGGCGGGACCTGGTGGCTGCAGGTCTACATCATGCGCGACCGCAACCTGACCGCGAGGCTGGTCAAGCAGGCCGTGGCGGCCGGCGCCCGGGCCCTGGTACTGACCGCGGACACGCCGGTGGTCGGGCGCAAGCGGCGCGACAGCCAGGCCCTGCTGATCGCCGGCGCGGACATGACAGCCAACACCGGGCCGGTCCAGGACTGGGCCGACCTGGACCAGGCAGCCGACATCACCTTCGCCGACATCGGCTGGCTGGCCGAGCTCAGCGGGCTGCCCGTGGTGGTCAAGGGCGTGCTGCGCCCCGACGACGCGCTGGCCTGCGCGGCGGCCGGGGCCGCCGCGGTGATCGTGTCCAACCACGGCGGCCGCCAGCTCGATGGCGCCCTCCCGGCCGCCCGGGCGCTGCCCGCCGTCGCCGCCGCCATGGCCAGCGCCCCCGGCGGCGGGATCCCGGTATACGTTGACGGCGGGGTCAGGACCGGGGAAGACGTGCTCGCCGCCCTGGCCCTGGGCGCCCGCGCGGTCCTTCTCGGCCGGCCGGTGCTGTGGGCCCTGGCCTGCGGCGGCGCCGAGGAGGTAACCGCGCTGCTGACCGGGCTCACCGACGGGCTGGCGCACGCGATGGCCCTGGGCGGGGCCACCTCGCTGGCCGGGGTCGCCGGCCTCGCCGAGCCCCCCGTCTCGCCTGCCGGGCCCCCGGTGCCGCCGCCGGGCTGACAGCGCACCCCGCCGGAAATCCGGTAGCGCGCAACCCGGACGGCGGCCGATGCGCCACCGGCCGCCATCCGGGCTTACCTTGGAGTAGTGAGACAGGCGCACCCCCGCCGGCGGCCCGTGTACATGGTGACCGAGGCCCGGCCCTCGATGTCCGACGACATCGCCTACCGTCAGCGCAGGTACCTGATCATGATGGGAATCCGCGCTGTCTGCTTCGTCGTCGCCGTGATCCTGTTCGTGAACCACCTGGGCTGGCTCACCGCGATCCCGCTGGTCGGCGCGATCGTCATCCCGTACTTCGCCGTGATCTTCGCCAACGGCGGCCGGGAGCCCACGCCCAGCCGGGGCTTCCGGCCCTATGAGCCCAGCCTGCCGACCCCCTCCTCGACCCCGCAGCAGGCCGGCCAGGGTGACGCCGGCCAGGCCGAGGAGCCGGGTACAGACCACGGCACTCCGGGCGCCAGCGGCGCGCCTTCGCATAACGCCTGATCGGGGTAGTGAAGAACAGGTCGTAAAGGGGCAGCAGTGGCATGACTAGACGGCCCCCATGACGAGATTGGCTCGTAATCCGGTCTTGACGCACAACGGGGAGGTTCGGTGTAACATGATTCTCGGTGCTCTGGTCCCCCGCTGGGGCACCGTGCCGGCGTTCCGGGCCCCCGTCGGAGCGCCGATGAATGCGACGCCGGGTGGTTTGCCCCCGTAGCCACCCGGCGTCGCTCTATCTTCCCCCGGCCTGATTCCCGGCGATCTTGCGCCGCTGCGCAGCACGCACCCGGGCGAGGCCGGGGTGCCGAGGTCAGTACGTGCAGGCGGTCCCGCTCTCCGCCGCCGGGCCGGCAGCCCGTCCGGATCCCGGCGGCCAGCCGTCCTGGCAGCCCGGCAGAAAGCTCACGGCAACCGCGTGGCTGCATTTGACGTGGCCGGGCGCAATGGCATTGCTGCCAATCCTGGGCCCATTCCCTGGCCTTTTACGGCAAGGCACCGCAGTGGTACCTGGGCCACGCCTCAAGAATGCCGTTGCCGTGCCGTTGTGACGGCCAGGATCATCTCCAGAATGGCGGATTCCGGGGAACCGCAGCGCCGGGCCGTCAGCGTGCTCCCGCAGCAAATGCCCCGGCAGCACGGGGGTCCCGGCACCGGGCGGGCAGCCGCCTGGCCGCTGGGGGCCCGGCCGGGCCGGCCGGCGGCATGGTCAGCATCGCCACGGAGAAACCACCGCCAAGCCCTCCGAAATGTGGGAAACAAAAGTCAGGTCTGCGCTATCCGCACACCCGTGCGGATCATGACCGGACGCTATCGCCCGATTGCTCACCGGGTACCGGGGCACTCCGGGCATCCCGGCGCATGAGGACTTCCCGGTGATCCCGGGGCGGGCAGAATGGCGAAAAAGCCCTTGAACTGTCAGGGCATCCTGCCTGCTAGTCCTGGGCATCACCGGTGTCCGCGGCCTCGGCGGGGGCGGCCCCGGCCTGACCAGCCGCACCGGCGTCGGTGTCGTCGGCAGCCAGGATCCGGTACAGCGACCGCCGGGTGTCAGCCAGGATCTTGCGCGCCTGCGCCTGCTGGGCCTCGGTGCCCGCGCTGACGACCTGGAACGCCGCCATGCCCAGCTGCCCCATCAGGGTCCGCATCTCGGCTGCGGCGCCGCCCGCGCCCCCGGCCACCACGTCCCAGGGGGCACGCAGCTCATCCGGGTGGGCCTCGGCATACTGCCGGCCCTCGTCGGTCAGCACGTACCCGCGCCGGCCCGACTCACCGGACTCAGGCCGGATCAGCCCTTCGTCCTCCAATTGCTGCAGCGCCGGGTACACCGAGCCGGGGCTCGGCCGCCAGACTCCCCCGCTCCGCTCGCCGATCTCCTGAATGATCTGATAGCCGTTCATCGGCCCCTCGGCCAGCAGGGCCAGGGCCGCAGCGCGTACGTCACCGCGCCGGGCGCGCGGGCCGCGCATCCGCATCTCGCCAGGCCACGGACCCATCCCGTGGAACCCGGCCGGACCAGGCAGCCGGCCGGGAAATCCGCCGCGCACGTGGCCGCGGCGCCCGCCGCCCCGCCCGCGCCGGCCTTCGTCGTCGCTGCGGTGCCGCTCGCCGTGTTCATCCTGATGGTGGTGCCAGTCTCCTGGCTCGCCCTCATAGCGGCCATGCCGCCAGAACTCGTTGTCTTGCATGTTCATGTCCTCCGGACTTTGCTCCGCACTCCCGCGCCGGGCCTATCCCAGACTGTCTTCAGAGTATCGGATAAGTTAAAGATATATCGTTAACATTCTTCTGGCAAGAGCTCGCGGCCCGGACGGGCGAGGCAGTCGCGCAGGACCGCCTGAGCCGGGCGGTCCGGACTGGGCGGTATCTGAGCCGACGGTGCCCTGAGCCAGGCGGTGGCTGAGCTGGGCGGCATCTGAGCCGACGGCACCCTGGGCCGGGCGGCCTGACGGGGTGATTGCCCGGCCCAGGGGGTGATTGCCCGGGCGGGGCAGCAGCCGCGCGCGGCGGCTGCCCCGGCGACATGGTCACGAGACCTGCCAGGCGAGCCCGCTCAGCGCGAAGGACTTCGGCATCCCGGAAAGCTTCTGATCACCGGTGAATCAACGACCGCTCGGGCTGCCCGCCTGCAGGGTGGGCAGCCCGAGCTGCTGGTTCGCTGAAGCTCGCCTTGTCCCTGGCAGCCCAGCCAGTCAGGCCAGGCAGGGCAGTGACGCCAGCCGGGCAGCCAGGCAGGGCAGTGACGGTCGCCGGGCAGCCAGGCCGCCAGGCAGGTCGGCCCGCCCCGGCGATGCAACGCTTCTTGCTGTTATCCGTATGTTGCTGTTATCGGCACGACAGCGGACGGCGATAGGCCCCGGCACGCGGTAGGCCCGGTGACAGGGAAGGCCGGGCGGGCTTGCGGAGTGCCGCGGCCGCGCCGCGGCGGGTCAGGCGGGCCGGTGTGTGCTCTCGGGCGCCGGCCAGCCGGCGGCCAGCTCGCTGAGCCGGGCGGCAGCATCTGCCGGGTCCTGGCCGCTCCCGGCCGCCAGCCCCAGGATGAAGGCGCTGACCGGTGCCGCCGGGCGCTCTACCTGGTGTGCGGCATCGCGTGCCAGGTCGAGCACGGTCCTGATCGGCACTGCGTCCGGAGCCAGGTTCAGCTCGGCGCAGGCCGCCTGGATCCAGTTCTCGATGTTCGTCAAGGAGTCGCCTCTCTCTGCTCCGGGTTGCTGGCTCTGCCCGGCCGGCGAGCATCCGGCCGGCGAGCATCCTGGTGGCGAGCAGCCCGGCGGGGAGCCATGGCCGCCCGTTGCGCGGCGATACGAGCCGCATCGACTGCGGCCGGGGTATCGCAGTCCAGCCACGGCGGTGGCTCGGCGTCGTCCCTGGCCACCCGCAGCAGCGCCGGATCCAGCGGGGCCAGCACGCCGCGCAGCCTATCGCCCGGATAGCTGGCCAGGGCAGCCCGTAGCCGGCTGGTCCGCCAGCAGCCAGCGAGCCACTGGGCGGCGTCCTGGTCATCAATCAGAACGGCCCCGGCCGGCCTGTTCTCGGCTCCCGGGCCCTTCTCGTCCCTGTCCGGGCCCTGAGCGGCGGCAACGAGCTCGAGCACGTCAGCTGCCCGCAGGAACGGAAGGTCGGCGGCGAGGACGGCCACCCACGGCGCGGTCACCTCGGCCAGCCCGGTCCGCAGCGCTGGCACCGGGCCGCTGCCGGGCGGGTCCTCGCGGGTGACCGTGAGGCCGCCGGGCAGGGTCGCGGCCAGTCCGGCCAGCTCGGGCCGCGGCGGGCCGACCAGCACGACCTTGCGGGCGCCCGCGGCAGCCACCGCGGAGGTCACGGCGGCCGCCATCGTCATGTTCCCGATCACCAGGCCGGGCTTGTCAGCGCCGCCGAGCCTGCTGGCGTGACCGCCAGCCAGGATGACCACGTCAAATTCCGGGGGACCGTGGCCGCCGGACCGGGAGGCTGGCTCGCCGGGCACGACTGGCTCGCCGGGTGTGGAGCCTGGATCGCCGGGCACGGGGGCTGGCTCGCCGGGCACGGGGACAGGCTGGCCGGGCATCGGGCCGGGCCTGCTGGGCTCGCGGCCAGACGGCGGGCCGGGCGGCAGCGCTGCCATCGCGGCGTGCTCAGCCGCCGATCGCCGACATAGGCCGGGCTGGCTGCAGGAAACCGGGATCATTGATGCCGTGCCCGGGCAGCTTGACGGCCACCGCCTGCCGCCACTTCTCGGCGATCACCTCATCCGGAGCGGCAGCGCGCAGCAGGCTGCGCAGGTCACTCTCCTCACGGGCGAACAGGCAGTTGCGGACCTGCCCGTCGGCGGTCAGCCGGACCCGGTCGCAGGCCCCGCAGAACGGCCGGGTGACCGACGCGATGATCCCGACGGTGGCCGGGCCGCCGTCAACGAGGAACTTCTCCGCGGGGGCTGCGCCGCGAGCTGCCGGGTCGTCCGGCTTCAGGGTGAAGTCCGCGCTGAGCGCGGCCATGATCTCGTCGGCCGTCACCATGTTGGCGCGACGCCAGCCATGCTGG
This sequence comes from Streptosporangiaceae bacterium, assembly GCA_035763085.1. Taxonomy (GTDB): domain Bacteria; phylum Actinomycetota; class Actinomycetes; order Streptosporangiales; family Streptosporangiaceae; genus DASUBV01. The sequence continues at coordinate 8,243 of DASUBV010000244.1, forward strand.
GCATCCAGCGGCATCTGCTCGATGAACCGGAGCTGGTAACCGTGGTCGAGGCAGAACCGGAGCAGGGCAGGCGCCTCGTGGTCGTTTATCCCGCGCATCAGCACCGAGTTGACCTTCACCGGTGCGAGGCCGGCCTCGGCCGCCGCGGTCAGCCCGGCCAGCACGTCGCCGAGACGGTCACGCCGGGCCAGCTCGCGGAAGGTGGCAGGCGACAGCGTGTCCAGGGACACATTGATCCGGTCCAGGCCCGCGGCATGCAGCGGCTCGGCCAGCCGGGCCAGGCCGATGCCGTTGGTCGTCAGCGACAGGTCGGGCCGCGGCTCGAGCGCGGCCACTCGCGCCACGATGCCGGTCAGGCCGCGCCGCAGCAGCGGCTCGCCGCCGGTAAAGCGCACCTCGGTGATGCCGAGCAGGCGCACCGCGATGTCGACCAGGCGGACCAGCTCGTCGTCGGTAAGCACGTCCTGCTGGGGCAGCCAGTCCAGCCCTTCGGGCGGCATGCAGTAGGTGCACCGCAGGTTGCACCGGTCGGTGAGCGACACGCGCAGGTCCGTGGCCGTCCGGCCGTACGCGTCGCTGAGCACGTCATTACCTCCTGCCCGCGGGCGGAGTGTCTGGCGTCGTTTCCGCCCCCGCCACTCTCAGCAGCCTAGCCGGGACCGCAACACCAGGCGGCTTCGGCCGGGCCGGACCGGTTCCGGGGCAGGACACGGCGCGGCGCGTCCTGTTCACCCGCTCGTGACGGAGAGTTACCGATATATTGCCCCGTAGCAAGCATCACGGTTGTGGCCTGACGAAGCGTCCTGCGGGCAGGGCGCCGAGCGGGTCGCGGCCGGCGCACCCTTTCCCTACTATCTACTAGGTTTTGCCGCCGCTGCTGCTTCCCGCCGGCTCGCCTAGCCGGTGGTGCCGACGCCTTCGACCCCGATCACGGAGGATGGCAGCATGACAGTGCACAGCGCCGTCTGGCGCGATCAGCTCAGCCCGGAGGAGCACGCTGAGCTAGGCCGCAGCGACGGGCAGCTGCCCGGCACCCGGCCGGACGTGCTGGTGATCGGCGGCGGGATCATGGGCGTGGCCACCGCGGCAGCCTGCCTGGAGATCGGCATAGGGTCGGTCCTGCTGATCGAAACCGGGCGGCTGGGCGCCGGGGCGACCGGCGGCGCGACAGGGCTGCTGATTCCCGAGCCGCACCAGTGGAGCGACCCCGAGCCCTTCGTAGACCTGGAGCGGGCCAGCCTGGAGCGGTGGCGGGACCTGGAGCTGGCGCTGCCGGGCGGCGTGGGGCTGATGGAACTGGACTGGCTGGGCCTGGCCCCGCATGAAGGCGGCTTTGCCGCCCATCAGCCGCGGGCGGTCGAGTGGCTGAATCCGGGTCAGGTGGATGAGCTGATTCCCGGCCTGGCGCGGCCCATGGAAGGCGCGCTGATCCACGGCCAGGCCCGGGTGAACCCGCTGCGCGCGGTCGCCAGGATCGCGGCCGGGCTGCCCGCCGTCGCGACCGGGGTGGCCGCGACCGGCGTGACGGTCCGGGGCGGCCGGGTGACCGCGGTCAGCACGTCGGCGGGCGAGATCAGTCCCGGCGCCGTGGTCTTCGCCACCGGCTGGCCGCCCGTCCTGGATGGCCTGCACATCGACATTCCCAGCGACCGGGTCAAGGGGCACCTGCTGGTCACCGAGCCCACCTCGCTGCGGCTGCCCGGCATCGTCGCGCCGGTGGCGACCCCGATCGAAGGTGGCCGGCTGCTGGCGGGCGGAACGTTCGACGTCGGCGACGAGAGCCCGGCGATCCGCCCGGACGTGATCGACGCCATCATGCAGAGCCTGTTCGCTGTCCTGCCGGAGCTGCGCGGCCTGGGCGTGGCCTACCAGTGGTGCTGTTTCCGGCCGCATCATCCCGACCGGCGGCCGGTCATTGACCGGGTGCCCGGTCTGGCCAACGCCTGGCTCACCTCCGGTCACTTCCGCACCGGGATCCTGAACGCCCCGGCGACCGCCACGGTGCTGGCCCGGTGGATCTCCGATGGCGAGCAGCCTGCCGAGCCGGCCACCTGGTCGGCGTCCCGGTTCGCCAGTCGCGCGAGCTAGCGTCCGGCAGGCTCGCTGCCCGCAGACTCCGGCTCGCTGACGGCCGGATCCCGCTCGCTGACGGCGGGCTCCGGCCTGATGCTCGCGCCTGGCTCGCCGGCCGGGTCCGGCTCGCTGCCCGCGGCGCCTGGCGCGGTGCCGGCCGGCGTCGTGGCGCCGTTTTCGGCCGGGCTGGCCGGGCGGAGCTGGCGCCGGTCATCAGGCAGCCGCTCGGTGATGCCCGCCCGGTCCAGGTACTCCAGCAGCGGGATCGCGGTGCGCCGGGTGGTCTGCAGGGCCTGCCGCGCTTCGGCTGCGGTGAACGGCTGGGCCAGGCCGGCCAGCACCTGTGCGGCTGCCCGGTCGGCGCCGGGGGCCAGGACGATCTGGTCGCTGACGCGCAGCAGCAGGCCCGCGCGGGCGGCCGCCGCGATCGCCCGGATGTCCAGGCTGAGCTTGCGCAGCCGCTCGGCGTCAGGCGCGGCGAACGGTGTCTCGGCCAGGTCGGCCCGCAGGATGCGGACGGCTGCTTCCACCGACTCGGGCAGCCCGGATGCCACCGGGCCGCCGGCGGCAGGCATCAGCTGGAGCAGCCCGCCCGAGACCCGGAACGGCGGCCGCGCCAGCGCGGTCACCAGGCGGCGGTCAGGCAGGCCCAGGGCGGCCCTGGCCGCCTCCACCGGCAGGCCCGCGGCCATCGGCTCGCGCGCCGCGTGCGCGGCCAGGACCTCGCCCAGCTCATGGGAGAGGGCCGACCAGCGCGCCGGATCGGCCAGCCACTCGCCGGTCACCGGCTCAGGGTGGTCGCGCACGCCCATGGCCAGCAGGGCACTGGCCCGGAGCAGCCCGTGCCGGCGCAGCAGGTCCGCGGCGCCGGGCCGGTCGGGCCAGGTCGCCAGTTCCCGCGCGGCGGCCGCGGCGGCGCCGCGCCGTGCCAGCGGCGGCGGCGTGACGTCCAGGATGACGGCACCGAGCACGCCCGGCCAGCCGGGACCAGCGTGCGCACCCGGGACTGCGTGCGCGCCAGCGGCAGGATGCCCGCCATTGTGCGCGCTGGCCGGGTGCGCGAGGCTCGGCGGCCGCGGCACTGGCGGCTGCTGCGGCACCGGCGGCTGCGATCCGGGCTGCGGCTGCGGGCCGCCTGCCGCTGCGGCCGCGGCCGGCCCGGCAGGCACAGCAGGACCAGCATGGCCGGACGGCCCGGCGGGCACCGATCGCGCGGCGTGGCCGAGTGCTGCCGGGGTCGGGATGCCGGCCGCCCGGCGGCGCGGCGGCTGGGCCGCGCCGGGGTCGCGGAGCAGGATGCGGTCGCCCGCGTGCAGCGGCAGCGGGTCGCGCAGCGACAGCCGGGCGATGTTCCCCGACAGCGGCCGGACCCGGGCCAGCGTGCGGGCCGAGCCGATGTGCAGCGTCACGGTCCGCGGCAGCCCGGCGGCCAGTCCGGCGGCGTCCTCGGCCGCGGTGGCGGCCTGCTCCCCCGCCGGCTCAGTGCCCGGCTCCGGAGTGGCCTGCGCCGGCGCGGCCGTGGCGTGCCCCGCTGCCGCCTGCCCGGCCGGCAGCTGGCTGCCGGGCACCGACGCCGGGCAGATCCGCACGTCGATCACGTCGGTTGTGGTCCACCGGCCGGCCTGCACGATGGCCATGCCGCGGGCCAGGTTCTCCTTGCTGACACCCCGCAGGTTGAGTGCCACCCGGGCCACGCCGGTCGCGGCCGGGGCGCTCTCGCCCAGGGTCTGGATGTCGCGTACCCGGACCGGCCGGATGGCCGGCGTCACCACCAGCTCGTCGCCGCGGTGCACCGTCCCGGCGGGCAGCGTGCCGGTGACGACCGTGCCGTTGCCGGTCATCGTGAAGGCGCGGTCCACCCACAGCCGCACCGGGCCGCCGGGGTCGGGTACCGGCAGGCACTGCGTGAGCTTGTCCAGCTCGCTGACCAGCTCCGGCAGCCCGGCTCCGGTGACCGCGCTGACCGTCACGGCCGGCGGCACGCCCAGGCTGCTGCGGCTGAGCTCGGCGCTGGCCTGGGCCAGCGCGGGGCCGGGGTCGGCCAGGTCGGACCGGGTAATGACGAGCAGGCCGTTGCGGATGCCGAGGGCGTCCACGACCGCCAGGTGCTCGGCCGACTGCGGCATCCAGCCCTCGTCCGCGGCCACCATGAACAGCACCGCGGGCACCGGGCCGACGCCGGCCAGCATGTTGGGCACGAAGCGCTCATGTCCGGGCACGTCGACGAACGCGATCCGCTCCCCCGACGGCAGCGTGAGCCAGGCGAAGCCCAGGTCGATGGTGAGGCCGCGGCGCTTCTCCTCGCCCCAGCGGTCGGGGTCCATCCCCGTGAGCGCTTTGAGCAGGGTGGACTTGCCATGGTCCACGTGACCCGCGGTGGCAATCACTTGCATACCCGTGCCGCCTAACCGGCCGCCGCGAGCACGGCCTCGCGGAGTACCACGTCGTCACCCGGCGCGACCGCGCGCAGGTCCAGGAGAAGCCGGCCGTCCTCGACCCGGCCGACTACGGCCGGGATCGTGCCGCGCCGCACCGGCGGGCCGGCCCGCAGGTCACCGGCGAGCGCGGCGGGCAGGCTGACCGCGGTGCTGGCCAGGTCCACGCCCGGCGCGCCACCGCCGCCGACGGCGCCGCGGGCGGGCACCGCGGCGGCGTCAATCCCGCCCGCGCTCAGCTCGGCGGCAATCCGCCGGGCCCGCTCGGACAGCGCGCCGGGGTCGGCGGCCAGCGCCTCGGTGACCGGCGGCGGCGGCCCGTTCAGGGTGGCCTCGAGCGCGGCGGCGGTCAGCTTGTCGATGCGCAGGGCGCGGGCCAGCGGGTGCCGGGCCAGCGCGGCGATCAGGCCGGCCCGGCCCAGCAGCAGCCCGGCCTGCGGTCCGCCGAGCAGCTTGTCCCCGCTGGCGGTGACCAGCGCGGCGCCGGCGGTCAGCCAGCTGGCCGCGTCCGGCTCGCCGGGCAGCAGCGGATGCGGCGCCAGCAGCCCCGAGCCGATGTCGCCGACGACCGGTACCCCGAGCAGGGCGAGGTCGGCCACGCTGGCGCTGGCCGTGAAGCCCTCGATCCGGTAGTTGGACGGGTGGACCTTCAGCACGAAGCCGGTCTGCGGGCCGATGGCATCGGCATAGTCGCCCGCGGTGGTGCGGTTGGTGGTGCCGACCTCGCGGATGCGCGCGCCCGTTGACTCCAGCAGGGCCGGCAGCCGGAACCCGTCACCGATCTCGATCAGCTCGCCGCGGCTGACGACGATCTCGCGGCCGGCAGCCAGCGCGGTGGCCGCCAGGACCAGCGCCGCGGCGTTGTTATTGACGACATGCACCGCCTCGGCGGCGGGCACGGCGGCGGCCAGCGCGCTCAGCATGCCCCGGCCGCGGCGGCCGCGGGTTCCGGCGGTGAGATCGAATTCCAGGTCTGTGCAGCCGGCAGCGGTCTGGACCGCCGCGCGCGCCGCCGCAGACAGCGGCGCCCGGCCAAGGTTGGTGTGCAGGAGAACTCCGGTGGCGTTGATCACGGGGGTGAGGGACGTGGCCGTCGCGGGAAGGGCCGCCACCGCGGTGTCGGTCACCGAGCCCGGCTCGATGTCCCCGGCCCTGGCCTGATCCTGGGCCTGCCGCACGGCCGCCAGGACCAGTGGCCGGCCCAGTCGCTGCTGCGCCTCGGCGAGCCGCGGATCAGCGAGAACCGCGTCAGTGCGGGGAATCAGCCTGCGGACGTCCACGTGGGCGACCATACCTGGCGCAGGAGGCTAGTTGGGGTGCCGTGAACGCATCATCTTTACCGGTTTACCAGCACTTTGCATAAGGGGGCACACGCGGGGTACGCGACGTGTGTCAGTCTTAATCCTCCGATTACTCAGGGAGTGAGACCCGATGGCTGATGTGGCGCGTATTCCGCGCAGGCGCGGCGGACTGTGCGGACTGCTACTGGTACTGCTCGGCGCCTGGGCTGCGCTGGGCCCCTTCATCGGGCCGTACTTCAACTTTGCTTATGCGCCCGACTCCGCCTGGCATTACAGCGACGGCCGCCTGTACCTGTCGATCGTGCCCGGTGTTGCCGCACTGCTCGGCGGGCTGATCGTCCTGGCGACCCGCAGCCGGGCGGCCGGCACGTTCGGCGGGCTGCTGGCCGCGGCCGGCGGCGCGTGGCTGATTGTCGGCGATGGTCTGGTAAGGGCGGTTACGCAACTGTCCTCGCTCAGCCCCGGCGCCCCGCTCGCGCACTCCGCGGGCGGCCTGTCGACGGCCACCTGGCAATTCCTGGAGCAGCTTGGCCTGTTTACCGGGATCGGCATTCTGATCGTGTTCTTCGCGGCCCTGGTGATCGGCCGGTTCTCGATGGTGTCGGCACGCGACGCGGTCGCCGCGGACGACGGGGGCTACGACACCTACCCCGCCGATTCCGCCCCGCCGCTGCCGGCCAGCAGCCCGTTCCCGTCCGACAGCACCACCGGCCAGTTCGCCAGCCCGGCGAGCCAGTTCCCGGCCGCCAGTTCCGTTCCCGGCAGCCCCCGGCCGTTCCCCGGCGATGAGCCGACCGAGACCCAGGCGCGCTTCCCGGCCGCGTCGGGCCAATTCCCCGCCTCGCCGTCGGGCCAGTTCCCCGAGTCCAAGCAGTAGGCCAGCACCCCGGAAGCACACCGCGGCACGCCAGCGCAACACGACACGCCGGCGCGCCGCGGCGCCATTCCGGGATCTTGCGCTCACTGCGGGTTACCGTGGGCATGTGATCGCTAACGCCGTTTGTCCCGGCCCGTGCCCTATCGGCACGGGCCTGGCCTGCTCGCGCAGGGCGCGGCGTGTCCTGGCCCCGGCCGATCGGTGGTGACATGACGTCACGGGGTAACCCGCTCCACGACGCTCTGGATGACGCGCACGGCAGCCCGGCCCTCCCGGCCGACCACGCGGGGAGCACGCTGTGCCGCCTGCTGGCCGCCCACCCCGAGGTGCTCGACATCGAGGTCCTGGGCCAGAGCGAGTTGCCCGGCGGGGTCATCTCTTACTCGCTCGGGGTGCTGCTGCCCGGCGGCCGGGAGCTGTTTGTCGACGTCGAGGACGCCTGAGGGCACGCGGGCCTGACGAGGCCAGCCCGGCCCCGGCGCCCGCGGAGCGGGCACCGGGAAACTGGCGGAGGCGGACGGGAATCGAACCCGCCGACGACGCTGCGCGCCGTCCGCCGGTTTTGAAGTCTGATCACCGGTTCGGGAGCACTACCCGCCTGACCTGCGCTTTCTACACAGAGGCGCAGGTCAGGCGGCATTTACGGGCCGGAACACCACTGCTCATTACCGGTCATCTTTGGTGGTCAGAGGTCATTCTCATGACACGGATCTGACAACATGGCCCGGCGCCGGGCGGCCTACTGGCCCGCCGAATCGGCGGGTACCACATAACTGCCCATGCCCGGCGTCGTCTGAATCAGCCCGTCATCCCGGAGCTGCTTGACCGCCTTGCGGACGGTGCCCATCGCTAGCCCGTATTCCTGCATGAGGTGCTTCTCCCCCGGCAGGCGGCCGGTCAGCTCGCCCGAGGTGATCCGCTCGCGGAGGATGGCCGCGAGCTGCTTCCACGGCGGAATAGGCAGGTCCGGGTTGATGGTCACGGTGTCAACGTACGTAGCCACGCTGAACGAAGATCAACCCTGTCTATCTGTAGAACTCCATACAGTTCCATGGTTAGGTGACCAGCAGAAGCCAACCCCTGGAGCACAGATGAACTACGGCAGTAGCGACAGCGGCGAGCTGGCCGAAGTCGGCGGCATCGCGGTCAACCCCAATGGCGAGATCGTCGAAACGGTCAGCGGCGGGTGGATCAGCGGATCATGCCTGCCCGAAGACCTTCCCGAGCCCACGTACACCGGCCTGCCGTACGGGATGAACATCGTGCGGCTGATGGCCGACTACCCCGAGTTCGTCATCCTCGGCGAGCGGAACGGCGACGGCTGGCGGGCATATCAGCGCGGCGCCCGGTCCCGGGCGATCGGCGAGGGCGTGCACGGTTCCAGCCTGGACGAGCTGGCCGAGCGGATGAACGCGATCCGACGCCACATCGACGGCGTGTAGCCGTTCTGCGCAGTGCAGAACATTTGACTACATAGCGTAGATAACCGTAACGCTCTGTACAAATCGGATCGGGCGTGCCAGGCTTGAGGCAACGGCCCCGGCCAGCGCGTCACCGCCGGCCAGGGCCACGGAACCGCCCACACGGAGGCAATCCCATGACGAACGCTACCGCTGTCAAGGCCACCTGCCCCGACTGGTGCGAGGTGTCAGCAGGCGAGCACGCGGACGATGCCCAGCACATCGGGAAGATCACGCTCACGGCCGATCTGTGGCTACTAGCCAGCCAGGAGCCCGGCCAGCCGGTACAGGCCGAGTTGTTCGGCCGCGAGGCCATCACGCACGAGGGCGGTATCGCGCTGAACGCGGCAGAACTGGCCATGCTGGCGAGCACGGCCGGGCGACTCGCCGGCTGATCCCCCCCGACTGATCACCTGAAGGCCCGGCGCCGACCATGGCGCCGGGCCTTCGGCATGCATGGGCTCGATTGCCTGATACACAAGAGTTGTGTAAGATCTGTTGTGTATCACTTACACACGAGAGCGAGATTGCGAGTGCGCATGAACATCTCAGTCCCGGATGACCTGGCCGTTGCAGTGCGCCAGATGAAGTTGCCTGTCTCTAAGATCTGCCAGGACGCGCTCAGGCAGGCCGTCAGTCAGTCCGCGCAGGCCAGTCAGACGGTCCTGGTGGAGACGATCGAGAATCAGGCACGCTGGCGCGAGATGGTTGCCGCCGAGTATCCCGAGGATGCCCGCAACGAGAGGGCCGTAGGGGCCCTGTCTGAGCTGGCCGGCTACATCCGCAGCCTTTCGGCCGATGACCCGTGGTTGCTACGCATGCACGCCATCGTGGATGGCGAGATCGCGAACATCGGCGGCGGTGATAGGTGGCGCGAGGCGATGGACAAGTACGGCTTCCACTGGCAGCCCGCTCCGGCTGATGGCTGGCACATGCTGGTGACTGCGCTGGAAGAGGACCGGGAGACCGCGCTTAAAGACGACGGGGACTCCTGAGCCGTGGATCTTGTGCGTATGTCCTTTGAAGCGCTGGCGACTGCGCATCTCGAAGGCCGCAAGCTCGACTATGCCGAGTTCGAACTGCTGTGTTCCCGCGCCGGGCGCGTCCACGGGCCGGATCTGCTGCTTGACGCATGGGAGGTGACCTCGGTGATCGACAACACGGTACTGACCGCATCCATCGCGGGCATCTGGTCTGCTGCCGAGTTCCCCGAGACCGCGTTCGCGGACGACGATGGCGAAGCGGAAGCCGAGGACAGCCACTGGACCTGGCTAGGGCTCTTCAAGGCGGCCGGGTTCACTCGAGACGGCAAGCCGGCCCCGCGCCCGCGAAAGCGCGTACACCTGTACCGGGGATGCGTGCCTGAGCGGCAGCGCGGCATGTCATGGACCACCGACCTCGCCGAAGCCGGGCGATTCGCCTGTAAAGAGCT
>DASUBV010000245.1:0-8221 GCA_035763085.1 Streptosporangiaceae bacterium
GACCCGCGCCGAGCGGATCGTCTTCTGCCATGATCACCCGCGCGACGGCGTGACCAGCGCCGACCTCACGGGGTTCGCCCGGACGCTTTCGGGGCTGGGGCGCGAGGCCGCCGACCACGGCCTCGCCCTGTCCCTGCACCACCACTTCCAGCAGCCCGTCATGCACCGGCCCGACTTTGACGTGTTCTTCGCCGCGGTGGAGCAGGTCGGCCTCACCGTCGACACCGCGCACCTGGCCAAGTCGGGAATCACCGACATCGCCGGGCTGATCCGCGACCTCAGCGGCGTGATCGACAACATCCACGTGAAGGACTATGACCGGGGCGAATTCCGGATCCTGGGCCGCGGCACACTCGACTTCACCGGCATCCTGGCAGCGCTGCGCGACATCGGCTACCAGGGGTGGCTGTGTGTCGATGAGGAAAGCCCGGCCAGCCTGGACGAGGGCCTGCGGGCGTCCCGGGATTACCTGCGGGAACTCGGGGTGCCCTGAGCGACATCGCCTCGATCCGCTAGAGCGTCGGCTTAGGCGGTGCCCCATCCGGCAAACCATGAATTGCCGAAGTTTAGTTGACCGAAGTACACCTGACTAACTGCGTGACTCATGGATGCCTGGCCTGGGAGCTGACCCTGACGTGTCCGCTGGCTAGTCGGCGCCGGGTGGATTCGCCGGGCTGGGGCGGGCAGCCTTGCCGCGACCTTAGACCGGGGCCAGGAAGCTGCTCAGGATGTGCTGGACGGCTAGGGATGGCTGGCGACGCTGCACGCGGCCGCGAGCAGCGGGAGACAGGCGATGGCGACCGGCAGGGCGAGCCCGGCAGCGGCTGCCAGCCGGGAAGCCCGGGCGGGCGGCTGGGGTGTCAGGAGCCGCTGGATCCGGGTGATGGCGGCCGGCCCGCCGGCGCTGAGCGCGGGGACGCGGGTAGCCGGCGTGGCGAGCACGACCAGCGCGGCAGCGAGGTCGTCGCGGCGGTGCTGGCGCGCGGCCGCGTCGTCGGCGGCCATCTCGGCGAGGCGGGCGAACTGCGGGCCGGCCTGCGCCAGCAGCGGCACTCGGGGGAAGGCGCGCGCGAGCGCCGAGCAGATGGCGAGCGCCAGGTGGTGGCGGCTGCGAAGGTGGGAGCGCTCATGGGCGAGGACCGCGTGCAGCTGCGCGGGCTCAAGCGCGGCCAGGGCGCCGGCGGACACGACGATCCGGTGGCCGCGCCCGTGCAGGCGGCCCGGCAGGCAGTACACCGCGGGCTCGTCACTGCCGACGATGACGGCGCCCAGCGCACGATCCGGGTGGCCGGCAGCTGCGACCAGGGCAGCAAGCCGGTTCCTGTCCTGCCGGACGGCCCGCAGCCCGGTGACCAGGCACCAGGCCGTGCGCAGCACGACCGCGGCGGCGAGCACGGAGGCCGCGGCCGTGCTGATGGCCCCGGGGACAGGCTGGGGATGGCCGGGCTGCTGTGCTGTCCAGGTCAGGGCGACCGGCGGCGCCACGGCCAGGATCGCCAGCGTGACGGCGGCGACCCAGGACAGCGGCAGGGTCAGCCACAGGCTCATGGCCAGGCGGGGCGAGCGCATCGCCCAGCGGCGGCCCAGCGCGGCGGGGGCCAGCACGCCGGTGCCCGCCACGTACAGGGCGAGCACCGCGGCGGTGCCGAGGGAGCCGGCTCCGGTCATGGCGCGCCCTGGCCGGTGAGGCGGCGGAAGGCCTCGCCGAGTGCGCCGGCCTCGTCATCGGACAGCGTCTCGACGAAGTGCATCAGCACCGCGGGCCGGTCGCTGCTGCCCGCCAGGGCCTGCCGCATGAGCCGGGCGCTGTACTCGTCACCGGACACCAGCGGCTCATACCGGTAGGCCCGGCCGTCGGCGTGGCGCTGCAGCCAGCCCTTCTTGCGCAGGTTGTCCATCACGGTCATCACGGTCGTGTAGGCGATGGACCGCTCGGTCTGCAAGTCCGAGAGGACGTCGCGGACCGTCACCGCCGTGCGCCGGTCCCAGATCCGGCGCATGACCTCGGCCTCAAGGTCGCCAAGTTCCGGCACGGCACTCCTCCTCACCGGGTCCGGCTCGCTACCGGGCTACTACCTGGATAGTAGCTTGCCCGGGCCGGGGCCTGCCCGTCAACGCCGTCCCGCTTGCGCGACCATCAACTATTGAGATAGTACTAATCAAATAGTAGAGAGCGTCGGGGCCAGGTGAAGGAGGACTGGTGGCAGGGCCTGCTGGCTGGATTGTGGCCGATGAGCTGGTCAAGAGCTTCGGACAGGTCGCCGCGGTGGCAGGCCTGAGCTTCCGCGCGGGCCCGGGGGCGGTCACCGCGTTCCTCGGATCCAACGGTGCGGGGAAGACCACCACGCTCCGGATGCTGCTCGGTCTCGTCGCTCCCGACAGGGGCAGCGCGACCATCGCCGGGCAGCGCTATACCGAGCTGTCAGACCCCGGCCGGGTCGTGGGGGCGGTGCTGGACACCGGCGGGTTTCATCCGGGCCGCAGTGGCCGCGACCACCTGCGGGTGTACTGCGCCGCGGGCGGCTATCCGCCCGGCCGTGCGGATGAGGTGCTCGAGCTCAGCGGGCTGGCCGGAGCCGCGCGCCGGAAGGTTCGCGGGTACTCGCTGGGGATGCGCCAGCGCCTGGCACTCGCGACCGCGCTGCTAGGCGACCCGCCGGTGCTGGTCCTGGACGAGCCTGCCAATGGCCTGGACCCGCAGGGCATTGCCTGGCTGCGCGGCCTGCTCCGGCAGTACGCCAGCGACGGGCGCACCGTGCTGTTCTCCAGCCACGCGCTGGCCGAGGTGGAGCAGCTCGCCGACCAGGTGGTGATCGTCAGCGCGGGGCGGCTCGCCGGCCAGGGCACGGTCGCCGAGCTGGCCGCCGGCGCCGACTCCCCGGCGCGCCTGGAAGAGGTCTTTCTCCGGCTGACCGCCGGCGCGGGCGACGGATCCGCAGCCCGCCGGCCAGGGGCGGAGTCGTCATGAGGCGGCTGACCGCGGCTGAGTTCCGCAAGCTGGTCACCATCCGGCTGGGGCTGTGGATCCTGCTGGCGTCAGTGGCATGGGCGGCCGGGTACACCGCGCTGGCGCTCACCTACGGCAGCCGGGCCGGCGGCCTGACCCCGCCGCTGACCAGCGCCGCCGGGCAGCACGCCCTGTTCGCGATCGGCGCCGGGGGCGCCGGGCCGCTGGCTGCGGTGCTCGGCGCCGCCGCGGTCGCCGGCGAGTTCCGGCACCGGACCGCGGCCACCACCTTCCTGGTGACCCCGCGCCGGGGCCAGGTGATGGGCGCCCAGCTGATCACCTACCTGGTCGCGGGCATCGTCCTCGCGCTGGCCTGCACGGCAGTCAGCCTGGCCATCACGCTGCCCTGGCTGCACGCCAGGGGCGTCGCCATCTCGCTGACGGGCCACGGCAACCTGGCCGTGCTCGGCGGGATCATCGTGTCAGCAGCGGTCCTGGGCGCGGCGGGCGCCGGGCTGGGCGCCCTGGCCGGCGGGCAGCTCACAGCGGTCGCCAGCCTGCTCATCTACCTGTACGTTGCCGAGCCGGTGGTGTCCCACATCACCGCCCTGAACGCCTGGACGCCGTACCTGCCCGGCGTGGCCGCCGACGGACTCACGCAGGCCGCCCAGGCCGGGGTCCGCCTGCTGGCTCCCTGGCTGGGCGGGGTGGTGCTCGCCGCCTGGGCCGCCGCACTCGCCGCCGCGGGCACTGTCCGGACGCTCCGCCGGGACCTCACGTGACCGCCGTGGCCGGCCGTCCGGGGGATCAGGTCCTCGCCTTCATCCCGAGCCCGCCGGTCAGCGGTATCCATCTGGGACCGCTGGACGTGCACCTGTACGGCCTGATGTACGTGATCGGGATCTCAGCGGCGATCTGGATCACCCGGCGCCGGTGGGCCGCCGCGGGCGGCGACCCCGCGCTCGTCTACGACGTCGCGACGTGGGCCGTGCCGGCCGGGATCGTGGGCGGGCGGATCTACTTCGACATCACCACGCCCTTCGACATCAGCCCGCACACCTGGTGGGGGCCGCTGGCGGTCTGGAACGGCGGGCTCGGCGTCTGGGGCGGCATTGCCCTCGCCTCGGTGGTCGGAGCATGGCGGGTACGGCGGGCTGGCGCGAGCGTCGGCCTGTTCATGAACGCTGTCGCCCCTGCTCTGCTGGTTGCCCAGGCGATCGGGCGCATCGGCAACTACTTCAACCAGGAGCTGTTCGGGAAGCCGAGCAGCCTGCCCTGGGCCGTGCAGATCAGCCGCGCAGCCCGGCTGCACTCCGGCCTGCCTGCCGCCGACCTGAGATTCAGCACGTTCCAGCCGTCCTTCCTGTACGAGCTGATCTTCGACCTGGCCCTGGCCGCGGCACTCATCTGGATCGGCCGCACCTGGCCGATCCGGCCGCAGGGTCTCTTCGCGCTCTACGTGGCCGGCTACTCCGCATACCGGATATTCGAGGAGACCATCCGAATTGACTCCTCCGCCCACATCCTGGGGCTGCGGCTGAACTTCTTCATCGCGATCATCGTCACGATCGCCGGCCTGGCCTGGTTCATCGTCGTCCAGCGCACGCGACCCGCTCCCGCGTTGCCGGCCCACGGCCAGGGCTGACCCTGAGGCCTGAAGGACGCATCTCAGGGTCGGACCGGGGCCGTCCCCGATCGACGCAGGCCCCGGCGGCGGGCAGCCTGGAGACATCGGCACCACCGCCGTGACCTGAATGGAGACCGACCACCATGTTCGCGATCATCGCCATCATCCTCGTCGCCGTCGTGGCCCTGACCGTCCTCAGCTTCGCCGTCCACGTCCTGTTCTCGCCGTGGCTGCTGCTGGCGCTGGTCATCGGGGTCCTGGCCTGGGTCAAGTTCCGCCCGCGGCACTCCCGTCAGTAGCCGGAATGAGCGGCCGCGAGCGTCGCCGAGCCGGGGCTGCGGGGCCTGGCGCCCGGCACGGCGACGAACGGCGGCACCGACGCGCTCCGGTTCACCTCGGGTCACAACCACGAGCAGGACGGCCTGCGCGGCGTCCTGTAACACCGCACGCACGCCCGCCGGCTTGCGCGGCCGTGACTGAGCCGGGCCGGGAACCGTGCTGGTTCCCGGCCCCGTCTGCTGCTGCCCAGGCCAGCGCATCCTCCCGCCGGACTCATTGCCGGCTACTCCGCCCGTCGTACGGGAGCGGTGGACTGAGTCCCTGCTGACTAGGCGAAATGCGCGCCCTGCGGCCGACGACAGGCCGCCCCCGGGATCGGCAGCATCGATCCCATGACACAGATATCGAGCAGCGAGCTTTCCTCATCGGCGCATGCCGCGCTCGGCGGCGTCGCGGACGTGCTGATGCCCGGAGACGACGGTTACGCCGGGTCCGCGGCGAGCCTGTTCGCCGACGGCACCCCTGACCTGGTGGTCCGGCCCCGCGACGCGGACGGCGTGGCGGCGGCGCTGCGCTACGCGGCCGACGCCGGGCTGGCCGTGACGGTACGGTCTGGCGGTCACAGCATGGCAGGCCTGAGCACGAGCGCGGACGGCATGATCATCGACACCCGGCGGCTCAGCGCCGTGCGCGTGCTGGACTGGGCCTCCGGGCGGGTCCGCGTCGGCGCGGGCGCGACCTGGGGCGCGGTCGCCGCGGCCCTGAGCCCGCACGGGCTGGGGCTGACCGCGGGAGACACCAGTCAGGTCGGCGTCGGCGGGCTGACGCTGGGCGGCGGCATCGGCTGGATGGTCCGCCGGCACGGGCTGGCCATCGACAGCCTGGCCGCGGCCCGGCTGGTCACCGCCGACGGGCGGCTGGTCGGCGCGGACGCCGTCGAGCACGCCGACCTGTTCTGGGCCCTGCGTGGCGGCGGCGGAAACTTCGGTGTCGCGGTCAGCTTCGACTTCACCGCCCAGCCCGTCACCTCCGTGCACTTCGGGGCGATCAGCTATCAGGCCGGCGACCTGGCCCGGTTCATCGCGGGCTGGCGCGACCTGATGCGGGCGAGCGACGAGAAGCTGACCACCACGCTGAACCTCATGCCAGCGGTGCCCGGGCGACCCGGCAGCGTCACGCTGATGTGCTGCTACGCCAGCCCGGACGGCGCTGAGGCAGCGGAGGCGCTGCGGCCGTTCCGCGCGCTCGCCCCGGTCGCTTCCGACGGCGTCAGGGCCATGCCCTACGCCGAGGTGCTCGAGGACATGGCTCCGCTGCCTGCCGGGCTGCGCATGGAGGTGCGTAACGCCTTCTTCAGCACGCTGGACGACGGGTGCGTCGCCGCTGCCGACGAGTTGTTCGCCGGCGGCGGGGCGGCGCTCACGCTGCGCAGCATGGGCGGCGCGGCCGCGCGCGTCGGCCGGGACGCGACCGCCTTCGCCCACCGGGACGCCGAGGTCTTGGTCGCGGCCGCCTTCCTGCTCCCGCAGGCCGCGCCGCCGGGGCTGCTGGACCAGGCGCTGAACCGGTGGTCATCGGTGGCTGTCCTGGGCACGGGCGCCTATGTCGGATTCCTCGGCTCGGCGGGCCCCGCGGATGTCGCGGCGGCCTACCCGCCGGACACCTACCGGCGCCTGGCGGAGGTCAAGCGGCGTTATGACCCCGCCAACGTGTTCCGGCGCACCCACAACATCCTTCCCGACCAGCCCCGAGGCGGGACACCGACCATGCCGGCGCCAGCCAGCCGGGGGACGGCGAGCGACAGCGAATCCAGGACGACACGATGACCGGCAAGGCTCCGTGGCGCACCCGCATCCTCAAGGCGCCGTGGATTGGACGCCGCCGGCCTACCGTGACAGCAGCCGCTGCGTTGTTGCATGCTCAGCGCGCCGCTGGCGCCAATATCGCGCTGGATGCGACCACGGTGGGTGTGCTGCGGGGCCCGCGCAGCGCGGGCCCCGCCCCGGACCTGGCCCGTGTCGGGGAGGCGGGGCTGAGCGCGGCTAACGACGGGTGAACGTGAGATGGGTGACGCCGCTGGGGGAGCTCGCCGACTCGATGGCGAAGCGCTCCTCCAGGCCCTCCAGGCCGTCCCAGAGGGACTCGCCGCGGCCGAGGAGGATCGGCACGACCACGACGTGCATGTGGTCGATCAGGTCGGCGGCGAGGAACTGGCGGACGGTGGCCGGGCCGCCGCCGATGCGGATGTCGAGCCCGCCTGCGGCCTCCCTGGCTGCCGCGAGCGCGTCGGCCGGGCTGGCGTCGATGAAGTGGAAGGTGGTGCCGCCCTTCATCTCGATCGAGGGCCGGACGTGATGGGTGAGCACGAAGACGGGGGTACGGAACGGCGGTTCCTCGCCCCACCAGCCCTTCCACTCCTCGTCGGTCCACGGCCCGCGCTGCGGGCCGAACTTGTTGCGCCCCATGATCTCCGCGCCGATGCCCGGTCCCCAGTTGCTCGCGAAGGCGTCGTCGATGCCGGCGCTCCCGCCTTCCTGGCCCAGCATGACGTGAAATGTACGGGTGTCCATCTGCCATCCCGCCAGCCGCTGGCCGGCATGCCCGAAGGGCGCCTCCGGGCTCTGGTCGGCGCCGGCGCTGAAGCCATCCAGCGAGACAGCAAAATTGTGAACACGAACACGTGACATGACGCGTAGACCTCCCTGGTCGGTTGAGTTCATCGGTCTCCATGGCGAGGTCGTAGCCAGGATCGCCATCCGGCGACGACATTGGCGTTGCGATCCTTCGGGAACCTAGTATCCGATCCGCCCGGCCGTAGACATTGTTGAGGTGGTTTCTCGATTTCGGAATCGACGAATGCTATTGCCCGTCCACCGCGATCGGAGCCACCGGGCGGTCTTCCTCTGATCCGCCCAGCCCCAGCATTACGCCGTCGGTGGAGACGTTGGCAGTGATCGTCAGTTTCATAATCTTGTTTCCTCTCCCGTAGCTCGGCCGACCGTGCTACGGCTGCGTTCGCGCTGGCGATGCCGGCCTGAATCGGCATAATCATGCCGGTGTGAGGCCCTGCCCCACGCGATCGTCCAGTCAGGTACCGTCAGCTGCTCTGACCGATCTGGCCGCTGAGAAATTATCCGCCAGTAGCCTGTCAAGTCGCTTTCAGTCGCCACCTGAGCGCGCCGGGCCGAGGTCTGGTGCGTGGCTGGGCTCCGCGCGGGCACTGACCGGGCATCGCGCGCGGCTACCCGGCGGGGAAGGCGGTTGCGATCAGGCTGTGGACGACTGGGTCGAGCCGGGTGCGGTCCTGGTTGCTGAGCACGATCAGGCGGACGTCATCGTCGGGGAACCAGGCGTTTATTGAGCGGTAG
>DASUBV010000246.1:0-5895 GCA_035763085.1 Streptosporangiaceae bacterium
AGCGCGTTTTCTCCAGCTCGAGGCGGCCTGGTGCTGGCATGCCCGCGCTCGTCCTCCCGCCGTGCTGACTGCAGCGGCCGCGCCGGTACGGCGCGGCCATCGCTAGACAGCCTGCCCGGCGGGATACTCCGGACCAGTTCAGGAGTCGTTCAGAACCGGTTAATTTCCGCCGGGGTCATCGGCACGGCAGCTGGCCTGCGGGAACCGCGCGCCGGCGGGATCAGCGGCAGCTCGACGGTGACGGTCAGGCCGCCGCCGGGGGTGTCCGACAGTGCGACGGTCCCGCCGTTGGCGGCGGCCAGCCGGTCGACGATGGCCAGGCCCAGGCCGGTGCCGCCGGGCGAGCCGGTGGCGAACCGGCGGAACGCGGTGTACTGCTGCTGGCGGCTCATGCCGCGGCCGTTGTCGGCGACGGCGACTGCCGCCACCTCCGCCGCCGCCGGGCCCGCGGCCGCGGGCCGGGCGGGGCGCGCGGAGACCGCAATCGTGCCGCCATCCGGCAGCGCGTCCAGCGCGTTGGCCAGCAGGTTGTCCAGGATCTGCTGCAGGTGCCCGTCGCCGGCCCGGGCGGTCAGCGCGGGCCGGCAGTCCGCGGTCAGGATGATGCCGCGCTCCTCCGCCGCGGGGCGCCACGCGGCAGCACGGTCGGCCAGGACGGCGGGCACGTCGATCTCGGCCGGGGCGGCGGTGACGTTCTCTGCCCTGGCCACCGCCAGCAGGCCGTTGACCAGCCGGGCCAGCCGCGCGATCTCCTCCTGGGCGCCGGCCAGCTCGGCGGCCGTCGCATCGTCAGCGTCCTGAGCCAGCAGGTCCAGGCGCAGCCGCAGCGCGGCCAGCGGCGTGCGCACCTGATGCGAGACCTCCGCCATCATCGCCCGGTGCCCGTGCACCAGGGCCTGCAGCCGGGCGGCCATCGTGTTGAACGCGGCCGCCAGCGCGCGCACCTCCGGCGGTCCCGACTCGACCCGGGCACGGGTGTCCAGCGCCCCGTCACCCAGCTGCCCGGCCGCGCCCGCCAGCGCGGTCAGCGGGCGGCTGGCCCAGCGGGCCAGGCCGGCCGCCACGAAGGCCGAGACGATCAGCCCGCCAGCAGTCACCCCGGCAATGAGGGCCCACAGCATCGTGACCCGGTGCTCAACCGACTCCGTCGGACGCGACAGCACGACCCGCCCGATGGCCGCCGTCCCCGAGTCGTCGAGGATCGGCGCCGCCACCACCAGCCGGTCGGGGTCGGAGGCGCCCGGCGCGGGCCGCGGCCCGGACGTGCCTGCCACCAGCTGCCCGGCTGCGTTGTAGACCGCGACCCGGTCCCCCGCCTGCGCGAGCTCGGTGATCGAGCGGTTCAGGGCCCGGCCTTGCACGCCGTCACCCAGCCGTTCCTCGGCCACGCTGGCGACCGAGCCGGCGGTGGCGGCTGTCTGATCCCGGAAGTCGGCGCGGTCCTGCGCGGCGATCACCAGCCCGAGTGGCACCGCGAGGGTTGCCAGCAGCGCGGTGATGAGCACGAGAACCGCGGCGACGATCCGGCTGGCCACTACAGGTCCCCGAGCCGGAAGCCCCGGCCGTAGACGGTTTCCACCAGTCCCGGCACGCCCAGCTTGCGGCGCAGTGAGGCGACGTGCAC
The DNA here is from genome assembly GCA_035763085.1 of Streptosporangiaceae bacterium. Classification (GTDB taxonomy): domain Bacteria; phylum Actinomycetota; class Actinomycetes; order Streptosporangiales; family Streptosporangiaceae; genus DASUBV01. Next base: position 1,625 of record DASUBV010000246.1, read on the forward strand.
GTCCAGCACCTTGGTCGGCCCGTACCAGTTCGCGTCCCAGGCCGACTCCAGGATGTCCTGGCGGCTGCGGACCCGGCCCGGATCGGCGGCCAGGCACTCCAGGATGTCGAACTCCTTCGGCGTCAGCCCGACCTCAGCGCCGCCGACCATCACCTTGCGGGTGCGGACGTCCACCGTGAGCGGTCCGTGCCGCAGCACGTCGCCGTCCGGCCGGATCCGGCGCAGCACCGCGCGGATGCGGGCCTGCAGCTCGCTCAGCCCGAACGGCTTGACCAGGTAGTCGTCAGCTCCCGCGTCCAGGGCCACGACGCGGTCGGTCTCCTCGCCGTAGGCGGTGACCACGATGATGGCCGCTGCTGAGCGCCGCTGGCGCAGCTGCCGGCAGACATGCACGCCGTCGGTGTCGGGCAGCTCCAGGTCCAGCAGGACCACGTCAGGGTCGCCCCGGCGCAGCGCCTCGCCGCCTGTGACGACGTGGTCAACCTGGTAGCCGCTGCGCTCCAGGGCGCGCACCAGCTGCGTGGCGATGCCGGGGTCATCCTCCACGACCAGCACGCTGGTGGACGCGGCAGTCCCGCTGGCGCCGGCCGCGTCCGGTGGCGCAGTCATGGCGTCCACCGTAAGCCACCGGGCCGGCCGGACTGCCCCGAACGCGCCGTGCCGCTGACCAGGGTCGCCGCCGGAGCGGCCTTGGTCCCCGGCAGTCGGGACATTAGTCCCTGGCCGCGGCAGCCGCGCCCGCCGGACAGTTGAGGGGCACAGTACAGGGCCGTTCGGGCCATGATCTAGCTGCGGGCCACCATCAGGGGCCGGTTTAAGGTGCGCGATGACAGGTGAGCGGATACTGGCCGAGCTGTCTGTGCAGGAGTCTGTGCGGCTGCTCAGCAGTGTCTCGCTGGGGCGGGTGGTGTTCTCCGCGCGGGCGCTGCCGGCCATCCGGCCCGTGAACCACCTCGTCGACGGCGATTACGTGATCATCCGGACAGACACCCGCGCGTCGATCACCTCCGAGCTGAAGGCCGGCGGCGAGACTGTGGTGGCCTACGAGGCGGACGCGATCGACCAGGCCCGGCATCTGGGATGGAGTGTCGTGGTGGTCGGCGTGGCCCACCGGGTCATCGACCCGGACGAGTCGGCTGCTTACCGCCGGGCGCTCCGCTCCTGGATCGCCGGCGCCAAGGACCAGGTCATAGCCATTCATATCGACCTCATTACCGGGTTCCGGCTCATTCCGGCGCCGGCCAGCACCGCCGCCGGATCCCGGGTCGCCCCCTGATAGCTTCCTGGCCTGCCCCCATGGTTCGCAGCGGCCGCCAGCGTACGATCTGTGACATTCAGGGAGGTGATTGCCGTCAGCCGCACGCAGCCCGCGGGGACGGATCCGCTGCTGCCCCGGATGCAGCTCGACGATCTGCTCGCTGAACTGCAGACGAGGCTGAGCGCGGTCATCCAGACGCGGGACCGGATCGGCGCCCTGCTGGAGGCCGTGGTCGCCGTCGGCCGCAACCTCGAGCTGGACGTCGTGCTGCGGCAGATCGTCGAGGCCGCCGTCACCCTGGTTGACGCGCGTTACGGCGCCCTCGGCGTTATCAGCGAGGAGGGACGGCTCGTCGAATTCGTCCCCGTTGGCGTGACCGAGGAGCAGATTGCGGCCATTGATCACTGGCCGGAAGGCCGGGGCCTGCTCGGGGAGCTCATCACCAATCCGGTCCCGCTGATCCTGCCGCTCATCTCCGAGCACCCGAGGTCGTTCGGATTCCCGCCCGGCCATCCGCCCATGACGACGCTCCTCGGCGTTCCGGTCCGCATCCGGGACGAGGTTTTCGGCAATCTCTATCTCACCGAGAAGAAGGGTGGCGCCAGGTTCGACGAGGACGACGAGCGGGTGGTGACCGCGCTCGCGGCGGCAGCTGGCGTTGCCATCGAGAACGCCCGGCTCTATGACGAGGCGCGGCGCCAGCAGCGCTGGCTGCGGGCCAGCGCCGACATTACCCAGCGGCTGCTGTCCGGAGATGAGCCCCGGCAGGTGCTCGAGCTCGTCGCACAGGAAGCACTGGAGATCTCAGCGGCTGACCTGGTCGTCCTGGCCCTGCCGGCGGGGCACGGCACCCAGCTGATCATCGAGCATGCGGCCGGCGAGGGCGCGGGCCAGGCACGGGGGCTCGTGCTGCCCGCGGGTCAGTCGCTGTCCGGGCTGGTCCTCGCCAGCGGTAAGCCCATCACCGTCGAGGACTTCAGCCATGACGAACGCGCCGCGCCGCCGGCCCGCGAGCACCTGAACCTCGGACCAGCTGTCCTGGTGCCGCTCGGCGGCCCGGGCAATGTCCGCGGCATCCTCACCGCCGGCCGGCGACCCGGCTCGCTGCCGCTGCCGCCGCCTGCCATCGAGGTGCTGATCACCTTCGCCGCGCAGGCCGGCGTCGGCCTGGAGCTGGCCGAGCACCGCAAGGATGCTGAGCGGTTCGCTGTTTTCGAGGACCGCGACCGCATTGCCCGCGACCTGCATGACCACGTCATCCAGCGGCTGTATGCCACCGGCATGTCGCTGGAGGGAATGTCCGCGCGGCTCAGCGACCCGGCAAGCCGGCAGCGCGCGGGAGACGCGGTGGACGCGCTGGATGAGACGATCAAGGAAATCCGGTCCGCTATCTTCTCCCTGCAGCTGCGCCCTGAGAAAGACCAGAGCCTGCGGACCAGGATCCTGGCTGTCGTGGGCGAGGCCACCACGTCCCTGGGCTTCGCGCCCGAGCTCAGGATGGCCGGGCCACTCGATAGCGCTGTCCCCGAGGAGACGTGCGAGCATGTCCTGGCGGTCCTGCGCGAGGCGCTGTCCAACGCCGCCCGGCATTCTGGCGCCAGCCAGGTGAGCGTGACGGTGGAGGCTGGTGCCGAGCTGGTGCTGACTGTCCGGGACAACGGCGTAGGCCTCAAGGAGTCAGCGCGCCGGAGCGGACTGGGCAACATGCAGGACCGGGCACTGCAGCTAGGCGGGACCATGCACGCAGGAATCCGGGAGGCAGGCGGAACAGAGCTGGAGTGGCGAGTGCCCCTGGCGTAGCCGCCAGGGCGGGCAGGGTCTGCTCAGCGCGGGGTCGCCCAGCGCCGGGCAGTCGTCCGCCAGTCGCGCTCCCAGCCCGCCATCCGGCGCCGGTCCGCCACCAGATGCACAACCTCGCCGATCATGAACAGCGCCAGCGCACTGCCGCATCCGACGAACACCGCCAGCCCGGAAGCATTCTGCTGCACGGACGGCCGCTGGATCGGAGCGCGAGTCTGGTGGCCAGCCGCGTCGACCCAGATCAGGACACGCTGGCCAGCTCGAGCCACCGGGCTGGCCCCGACCTGCCCCTGATGCCAGCGGCCGACCGGAGCGGCCCACCTGGCGGGGACACTGGACGCATCCCAGCCCGACGATGAACTACCGGTGTCTGCATCCTGCAAGAGGGTGGCCGTTACCTGGTGCCAGGATCGCTCGGCCGCCAGCTGCCGGAGGCCCGCGTCGTAGGACAGCTGGGCTGCGGTCATAGCCAGGACGGGGGTAGCCGTCAGGCCGATCACTACCAGCCCGGCCAGCAGGAGGCGCTCGGCCCGGTCGACCGGCCGGCGCAGCGGATTGCGATCCAGCCCGGCTTTCCTGGCTAGCGTTGTCAGCACGGTCGCCTCCGTCGTCGGGGGTAACTCAGGTTCACGATCTCCCGCGGCCGGCTACGCTCCGAAGGGCTGTCCATCCCTGTCGCCAGGGACCTTCGGCCTGGAGGCCGTCGGCGGGCCGTCATGGACCGGGCAGCGAGTCCAGCTGGGTATTCCTGGCTGCCGGCATCGGACCGGACTCGACCTGCAGGACCGCCAGGCCCGGCAGTCTGGCGCCGCTCAGGTACTCCAGGCTGGCACCACCGCCGGTAGACACGTGGCTGAACGAGCTGTCCAGGATCCCCAGAGCGCGGACCGCGGCCGCGGTGTCGCCGCCTCCCACCACCGTGCAACCGGTGCTGGCCGCCAGTGCCAGGGCAACAGCCCGGGTGCCCTCGGCATACTGCGGGATCTCGCAGACGCCCATGGGGCCGCTCCAGAAGGTCGTCTGCGCCGCGGCCACGTAGCGGCTAAATAGCTCGCCTGCCTGCGGCCCGATGTCCAGGCTCAGCCGGTCGGCGGGAATCGCGTCGCTGGCCTCGACGGTAGCCATCTCGGCGGGATCCGCGGTGGCGGCCACGGTGACATCCGGCGGCAGGATCAGCTTCCGTCCTGCCCTGGCCAGGCAGTCACGGGCCAGG
>DASUBV010000247.1:0-6804 GCA_035763085.1 Streptosporangiaceae bacterium
GGGCACCTCCGCCGGGCGGCGCCGCGGCGGCTCCAGCGGCGGCGCGCCGACCGGGCAGTTCGTCCGGCACTCGGGCTGCAGGGCCGGCTCGCCGGGCTCGGCGCGCAGCACGTCGCTGCGGATCAGCACCGCCGACAGCGCCGCGGCGACGACCAGGAGCACCGCGCAGACGATCACGGACTTGTCGAACCCGCTGTTGAACTGGTGGGGCCGCTGATAGCTGTCGGCGCCCAGGCCGACCACCGCCGGGAGCCCGGCGACCGCCAGCAGCCCGGCGGCCCGCGCGACTGCGTTGTTGACGCCGCTGGCCACCCCCGCGTGCCGGACCTCCGCGCTGGCCAGCACCGTCGCGGTGAGCGGCGCGACAGTCAGGGTGAGTCCGACGGCGAAGATGGTCACCGCCGGCAGGACATCGGCCAGGTAGGAGGCCCCGAAGCCGATCCTGGTCATCAGCAGCAGGCCCACCGCGCAGATAGCCGTCCCGCCCGCCATCGGCCAGCGCGGCCCGACCCGCTGGGCCAGCGCCCCGGATCGCGCGGAGAACGCCAGCATCACCAGGGTGACCGGCAGCAGCGTGGCACCTGCCTTCAGCGGCGAGTAGCCGGCCACCACCTGCACCTGCACCACCAGCAGGAAGAACACGCCGCCGAGCGCGGCATAGACCAGGAAGGTAACCAGGTTGACGGCGCTGAACTGGCGGGAGGCGAACACATCCAGCGGCATCATCGCCGGGACCGGGTCGGGATGCCGGGTGCGGTGCCGCTCCACCGCCACGAAGGCCGCCGCCGCCACGACGCCGGCGATGGCGGCGACGATCACCAGCAGCTGGCTGGCTGACTTCTCCGGCGCCTGGATCAGCGCATAGGTGATCCCGCCGAGCGCCAGGGCGGCCAGCGCCGAGCCGGCCACATCGAACTTGCCGGTCGCCATGGGGTCACGGGTCTCGGGCACGTGCCGGACGGTGACGGCGATCACCGCCGCGGCCAGCGGCAGGTTGAGGAAGAACACCCACCGCCACCCGGCGGCCTGCACCAGCCAGCCGCCCAGCAGCGGCCCGGCCGCGCCGGCCACCCCGCCCAGGCCGGACCAGGCGCCGACGGCCCGGGCGCGGTCTCCGGGGTCGAAGCTGGCCTGGATGATGGCCAGCGAGCCCGGTGTCAGCAGGGCCCCGCCGATGCCCTGCAGGATCCGGGCGGCGATGAGCACTCCGATGTGCGGGGACAGCCCGCACAGCGCCGATGCCACCGCGAACCAGACGACGCCGATCAGGAAGACCTTCCGGCGGCCGAGCCGGTCACCGAGCGAGCCCCCCAGCAAGATCAGCCCGGCCAGGGCGAGCGTATAGGCGCTCACCGTCCACTGCAGGCCGCCCAGCGAGGCGTCCAGGTCCTTGCCGATATCGGGCAGGGCAACGTTGACAACTGTCGAGTCGAGCAGGGCCATGCTGGAGCCCAGCACGGTCGCGGCCAGCACCCAGCGACCGCGGCCCGTGCTCAGGCGCAGGCTCCCGCTGGCCGTGTCCGTCGTGACCGCCATCACCCGATGCTCTCATCAGGGCGCCCCCGCGAGCCAGCCCGCCCGATCAGCGGGCCTGACTAGAGCCCGGGCCAGCGGTGCACGGGCTCGTTGGAGTTCATCCGCTCGATGTAGCCCTGGGTCATCCGCCGCAGCGCGGTCAGCCGGTCGGCCGGCCCGTTCAGCGCGTGCACCGTCTCGGCCTGCCAGGTCGCCCCCGTGCGGCCGGTGAGGCAGCGCTGCTCGATGATGCCCAGCAGCCGCTCGGCATCGGCGGAGTCCACGTCCCACATGCCCAGGCCCTCCCAGGCCAGCGGGAGCAGCCGGCGCAGCATCAGCTCGGTGACCGAGACCTGGCCCATCCCCGGCCAGTACACCCGCGCGTCGATCCCGTTGCTCGCCCCGTTCACCAGGTTCTCGGCGGCCGCGGAGAACGACATCCGGGTCCATATCGGGCGCTCGGCCTCGGCCAGCGCCCGCACGATCCCGTAATAGAAGGCCGCATTGGCCACCACGTCGACGACCGACGGCCCGGCCGGCAGCACCCGGTTCTCCACCCGCAGGTGCGGCCGGCCGTCCGTCACGGCGTACACCGGGCGGTTCCACCGGTACACCGTCCCGTTGTGCAGGGTCAGCTCGGCGAGCTGCGGGGCCTCACCGCGGTCCAGCGCGGCCACGGGATCCTCGTCCTCGCGCAGCGGCAGCAGCGCCGGGAAGTAGCGCAGGTTCTCCTCGAACAGGTCGAACACCGAGGTGATCCACCGCTCGCCGAACCAGACCCGCGGCCGCACGCCCTGCTCCTTCAGTTCCTCCGGCCGGGTGTCGGTGACCTGCTCGAACAGGGGAATCCGGGTCTCGCGCCACAGCTCCCGGCCGAACAGGAACGGCGAGTTGGCCGCCAGCGCCACCTGGATCCCGGCCACCGCCTGGGCCGCGTTCCAGTAGCTGCCGAACATCTCCGGGCTGACCTGCAGGTGGAACTGGACGCTGGTGCAGGCTGCCTCGGGCATGATCGTGTCCACGTGGGTGAGCAGCCGCTCGGGACCCTCGATCGCGATCTGCATCTCCTCGCCGCGGGCGGCGAACATCTGCTCGTTCAGCAGCCGGTAGCGGGGATTGGCCGACATGGCGTCGTCGGTGACATCCGACGGCCGCAGCGTGGGCAGAATGCCGACCATCACCAGCCGGGTGCCGACATCAGCGGCGCGCTTGTCAGCGTGCCCGAGACTGCCCCGCACCGAGTCCTCCAGCCGGGCGAACGCATCGCCGGTGAGCAGCCGGGGCGGGACGTTGATCTCCATGTTGAACTGACCCAGCTCGCTGGCCCAGCTCGGGTCGGCGATGGCCGCCAGCACCTCGGTATTGCGCATGCACGGATGCGCGTCATCGTCGACCAGGTCCAGCTCGATCTCCAGGCCGAGCTGCGGCGCCTCATCCTCGAACCGGGACTCCCGGAGCATCCGCGCGAACACGTCCAGGCACTGCCGCACCTTTTCGCGGTAGGCGCGCCTGTCCTGCTGGCTGACGGTGATGGCCGGGACATCCCTGCCCATTCGACCCTCCAAGCTGGCACTGGGCGGGGGCTAGGTACCACATTCGCACGTAACGTGCCTGCTGGCCAGGCCACACTCCGCCAGGGCCAGCAACAGGCATCCGGATCAACGTCAGCTGATGAGTACATAAGTCAGCATTGACAGGTTATTGACATACCAGATCAATCTCATAAGGCTTATCGCGAGCATGTCCTGACACCAGCGGCCAACCCGGTTGCATCGAGCATTTCTGCCCTCTGCCAGTCCAACCAGGGCCAGGTTGGCCGGGACGTGAGCAGTCTTGCGCGTGCTGCGGGGACCGTCGGCGGCAGGACCGTCGTATCCCCGAGGAGGGCAAGGCATGAGGTTGCTCAACCATCCCATCCGCGCCGGCGCAGTCGCGGTCCTGGGACTGGCCATGACCGCGGCGACCGGCGCGATGGCTAGCTCCGCCGCCGCCGCGACGCCGGCGAGCAGGCCGGCTTTCTCGGCGCTCGCGCGCAGCGTCGTGCCCACGACCGACAAGGTCACGGGCGCATTCACGAGCTCGCACATGGCCGTAGAGATCGCGCTGGCGCCCCGGAATCAGGCCGGCCTCAACCGCGCCCTGACCGCGGCCTACACCAAGGGCAGCGGGAGCTACCACCAGTGGCTGGCCCGCGGCCAGTTCGACAAGCAGTATGCGCCCGCCGCGGCCTCCCGCGCGGCGGTGGTGAAGTACCTGCGCGGCGCGGGACTGCAGGTCTCCGCCTCGGCCTCGCCGTTCCTGGTCCGCGCGAGCGGGAGCAGCGCGCAGGTCTCCGCCGCGTTCCGGACCAGGCTCAGCACCTACCGGGACAAGAAGGGGATCAGCTACTTCTCCAACTCCTCGGCGGTCAGCCTGCCGAGCTCGCTGGTGCACTCCGTGCAGGGCGTCATCGGCCTGTCCAACACCGTCCGCGAGCACTCGATGGTCCAGCGGATGAGGAACGTCAAGCGCCCGGCGGCCAAGGGCGGCGCCGCGTCGGCCAGCTGCGAGGGCACCTACCCGACCACGCAGCAGGCTGTTGACCTGTTCGTCAACGGCAAGGCCGACCAGTCGTTCGGCTACGGCGGCGGGCCCGGCTGCTCGGGCCTGACCCCGGCGCAGGACAACTCGCTGTACGGCGCGCCGAACGCCGGCCGGCGGGGCCAGGGGGCCGGGGCCACCGAGGCGGTCTTCGAGCTATCGGCCTACCAGCACTCCGACATCAGCACCTGGGCGCAGACCTTCTACGGCAAGCACTACAACGCGCCGCTGATGGACGTGAACGTGGACGGCGGCCCGCTGAACCCGGCCTGCCCGGTCGGCGACACCTGCCCGCCGGACTTCAACGGGTACGCCGGTGACATCGAGGTGGACGCCGACATCGAGGTCCAGCTCGCCATCGCGCCGCACGTGAAGCACCTCATCGTCTACAACGCGCCGAACGACTTCACCGGCCAGACCGAGCTCGACGAGTACACCGCGATCGCCCGGGCCGACCAGGCCGACGTGGTCAGCTCCAGCTGGGCAGTGTGCGAGAACGACGTGCCGGGAGCCGGCTACGTGCAGGCGGAGAACACCGTTTTCGAGCAGATGGCGCTGCAGGGCCAGAGCATGTTCGGGGCCGAGGGCGACACCGGTGCCTTCTCCTGCATCCGCTCCGATGGCACGACGATCCTCAACGTGCTCGACCCGCCGTCGCAGCCGTGGGTGACCAGCGTCGGCGGCACCTCGTTCGAGACCGACAACCCGGGCACCAACCCGCACCCGGCCTACCCCAGTGGCGTGGAGACGGTCTGGAACGTCGACAACCTGTGCAGCAACGCGGCGTCCAGCGCGGGCGGCCAGAGCGGCTTCTTCTGGTGCGCTCAGGGCGGCGCGGGCGGCGGTGGCTCGTCGCAGTGGTGGGGCCGTCCGGCCTATCAGTTCGGCAAGGGCGTGAACAACCAGTTCACCACCACCGCCAACGGCACGACCCAGTGCGCGCTGGCCAAGGCCGGCACCCCGTGCCGCGAGGACCCGGACATCTCCGCTAACGCCGATGAGTTCACCCCCTACGCCGAGTTCTGCACCGGCAGCGCGGACACGCCGGAGAGCGTGTGCGGCACCTTCAGCGGCGGCGAGAACCCGCCGGGCTGGTTCGGCATCGGCGGCACCAGCCTGTCCTCCCCGCTGTGGTCGGCCATCATCGCCGACCGGGACAGCTACACCAGGCACCGCAGCGGCAACATCAACCCGCTGCTGTACGCGCTGAATGCGGTGGCTCCGGGCGGCTTCCTGCACGACATCACCGGCACGGGCCAGACCACCAACAACAACGGGCTGTTCCCGACCACGCCGGGGTATGACGAGGCCACCGGCCTCGGCACGCCCCGGATGGCACAGCTGATCACCGGCCGCCTGTAGGCAGCCGGCGCACGCAGAAAGGGGGACGGGCCCGGTGCCCGTCCCCTTTCGCGTGCTCATTTCCGCTCGTCAGTCCATGCGGCGCCGCGCCCCGCCGGCTCGCTAGCCGCGGTGGTGCGGCGCGTGCCAGTCCAGGGCCGGTCCGTCGGGCACGATCCGGGACGGGTTCAGCGTCGGGTGGGTCATGTAGTAGTGCCGCTTGATCTGGTCGAAGCGGGTGGTGCCGGAGAACGCCGGCCGCGCGTACAGGTCGCGCGCGTAGCCCCACAGGTTCGGGTAGTCGGTGATGCGGCGCTGGTTGGCCTTGAAGTGGGAGTAATAGACCGAGTCGAAACGTGCAAGCGTCACCCACAGCCGGATGTCAGCCTCAGTCAGCGCGGCGCCGGTCAGGTAACGCTGTTCCCCCAGGCGCCGGTCCAGGTCATCCAGCGTCGCGAACAACTGCCGGTAGGCCTCGTCGTAGCTGGCCTGCGAGGTGGCGAAGCCGCACCGGTAGACCCCGTTGTTGACGGTGAGGTAGATGGTGTCGTTCAGGGCGTCGATCTGCGGGCGCAGCGCCTCGGGATACAGCTCCTCCGCCGGGTCAGCCCACCGGCCGAACTGCGTCCCCAGGTCGATGGTGATGTCGGGGAAGTTATTGCTGACCATGCGGCCCGACTGCTTGTCCCACAGGACCGGGACGGAGATGTGCCCGTCATAGCCAGGCTCGGTCGCCTCGTAGGCCTCGCGCAGGAACGCGAAGCCGTTGACCGGGTCGAGGCCGTGTCCGTCACCCTCCCGGAACGCCCAGCCGCGCCCGTCCCGGACGGGATCGACGGCGGACAGGGAGATCACGTCCTGCAGGCCGAGCAGTTCCCGGACGATGGCCGAGCGGTGCGCCCACGGGCAGGCCCAGGAGACGTACAGGTGATAGCGGCCCGGCTCGGCGGGGTAGCCGCTGGAGCCGTCGGCGGTGATCCGGCCGCGGAACGGGTACGCCGGCCGGACAAACTCACCGGCCGCGGAGGCCGTCGTCGGCCGCTTGGGCTGATGATCGCCGTAATCACCGTAGGTCTCGAAGTCGACCGGGCTCGCGCCCCCGGCCTGGGTCTGCTGGGCGGTCATAGTCGGTGCAACGAGGCCCGCCCGGCGCCCATTCCGGCCGGCCGCGGGTACTTCCAGGCGGCGGCGATCAGGCCGGAGGTCCGCTCGCGCGGTCATGACCGGCTAGGCAGCGCAGTCCGCTGACCGTTAACCGCGGCGGCCAGCCTGGTGGGCTCCCGGCTGGCGTGCGCGGCCAGCTGCCGGCCCCGGGGCCAGCCTGACAGCCGCGGACTCAGGCGACGGCGGCGGCCATCCGGGTGACCG
>DASUBV010000248.1:0-2114 GCA_035763085.1 Streptosporangiaceae bacterium
ATCGTGCCGTCCGTGCTCGGCCGGCCCCTGCCGTTCCGGAACTACCTCTACATCCCGCTCGTGCTGCTGCACGTCTCGCTGATCCTGCGGCTCGCGGGCGGCGACTGGGCCGCGAACACCGTCGCATGGCAGTGGGGCGGCTCACTCAATGAAACCGCCATCCTGCTGTACATCGCCATGGCGGGATCCCTGGTCGCCAGGTCCAGGCGCACCGCCCGCACCCGGCGGGCACCACGGCAGCCGGCGGCCATGCCGCCGCCCGGTGACGCCGGCGGCCCCCTGGCGGACCTGGACGCGCTGGCCGGCGACCATGCCCAGGACCCCCCCGGTGAGCAGGGCCTCAGGTCTCACGGACTGCGCCCGCGCTGATCCTGGCCCTGGCGAGAGCCGGGACACCGGGCACAGCGCGGGCCGCCTCGCGGGAGATCCCCCGGAAACTGGTGCCGCCGAGGCCAGGCACCTGAGCGCGCACCCGGAGATCGGATTCCCCGGGTGCGGAAAGGCCGTGTCATGACTGATGCACCGCCGGCGGTCAGTGACCGCTCGCGGGTCGCCAGCGCGGGCGAGGCAGGGCGGGCCGGCGGCCGGCCAGCGCGGCTGGTGCTGCGGTCGCTGTTCCTGCTGACCAAGCCGCGCATCATCGAGCTGCTGCTGGTGACGACGCTGCCGGCGATGTTCCTCGCCGGCCGCGGCGTGCCGTCGCCTCGCCTGATGGCGGTGACGCTGATCGGCGGGGCGCTGGCGGCAGGCAGCGCGAACACGCTGAACTGCTACCTGGACAGGGATATCGACGCGGTGATGCACCGCACGTCGCGACGGCCGCTGGTGGCACGGGTGGCCGCGGCTGGCAGCCCCGGGCCGGCGACCGCGATCCGGCCGGGCGAGGCGCTGGCCTGGGGGCTGCTGCTGGGCGCGGCGGCCACGGTACTGCTCGGCACCGGGGCGAACTGGCTGTCAGCGGTGCTGGCCGACACCGCGATTGTGATCTACGTGCTGGTGTACACGATGGGGCTGAAGCGGCGGACACCGTCCAACATCGTGATCGGCGGCGCGGCCGGCTGCTTTCCCGTCCTGGTCGGGTGGGCGGCGGTGACCGGCACGGTCTCGTGGCCGGCCTGGGTGCTTTTCGGGGTGATCTTCTGCTGGACGCCGCCCCATTTCTGGGCGCTGGCGATGAAGTTCCGCGACGACTACGCCGCGGCGCGGGTGCCGATGCTGCCGGTGGTTGCCGCCCCGGCGACGGTCGCCCGGCAGATCGTCAGGTATTCCTGGCTGATGGTGGCAGTGTCGGTGGCGCTGACGCCGGCCGCGGGCTGGGCGTACGGGGCGTGCGCGCTGGCGCTCGGCGGCTGGTTCCTCGCCGGGGCGCGCGCGCTGCGCGACCAGGTGGCCGCCGGCGCCAAGGCGGCGCCGATGCGGCTGTTCCACAGGTCGATCGCCTACCTGACCCTGCTGTTCGCGGCCGTCGCCGTCACTGCCCTGCTGCCGTGGCCCTGGTGAACGTCACCTGCCAGTCGTCCTCGGCGATCTCGGTCACCTCGCAGGAGAAGCCGCGAGAGGCCAGCACTGACTCGAGGGGAACAGGCTCGAAAGGCGCCAGCACGATGAGGTCCTCGCCCGCCGCCAGGCCGTCAGCCGCGGCCATGATGTCGTCGAAAGGCTCGTCGCCTGCGGCGATGACGGGCCGGGCGTCAAAGGTTGCCATTGCGGTGTCCTCCATCCGGGCCGCGAGCCGGCCCGTTATTATTCTAGCTGACACTAGATTTAATAAGAGCGGCTGGTGACAAAGGCGGCGGACTGGCCGATCGCCGGCGAGGACCTGGCCGGCCGCCGCCGGCCGGCCGGAGCACGGCGGGAGCGGCGATGAGCACGGGAACCTCAGGGACGGCGGCGGGCCAGGGCCAGGCCACGGGTACCGCTCCGGCTGGCTCGCTGACACCGCCGCCAGCGGTTCCGCTCAGCTTCCTCGCGGCAGCAGCAGCGGGGCTTGTCGGGTGCGGCGTCACCCTGGCCTGGGCGCGTGCCACGGCAGCGGCCGACCCGGCCGCCGGACCGGTCGTCGCGGCCGTGCACCTGGGCATGCTCGCGACGCTGTCGATGGCGGTGATCGGCGC
>DASUBV010000249.1:0-13497 GCA_035763085.1 Streptosporangiaceae bacterium
TGCGAGGAGGGAAGGCGGCGCCAACAGGGCGCCCCCGGAGGCGAGCGGGCTAATCTGTGCGCCGTGCGCGTTCTTGTTCTTGGGTCGGGTGGCCGTGAGCATGCCCTGGTCCGTGCCCTGGCTGCCGATTCCGGCGTGACCGCCCTGCATGCCGCGCCGGGCAATCCGGGCATTAGCGAGCTAGCCGAGCTGCATGCGGTCGTGCCCACCGACCCCGCCGCCGTGACGGCGCTGGCCACCCGGCTCGCCGCCGACCTGGTGGTTGTCGGCCCTGAGGCGCCGCTGGTAGCCGGGGTCGCTGACGCGCTGCGAGCTGCCGGGATCGCCTGCTTCGGCCCTGGCCAGGACGCCGCCATGATCGAGGGCTCGAAGTCGTTCGCCAAGCAGATCATGGTGGCCGCGGCCATCCCGACCGCCGCGGCCCGCACCTGCCGGACCGCGGCCGAGGCAAGCGCGGCGCTGGCCGAGTTCGGGCCGCCCTACGTGGTCAAGGCGGACGGGCTGGCCGCGGGCAAGGGCGTGGTGGTGACCAGCGACCTGGACGCTGCCGAGCAGCATGCCGCGGCCTGCGGGACGGTCGTGATCGAGGAGTTCCTGGACGGGCCCGAGGTCTCGGTCTTCGCGATCGCCGACGGCAGCACCGCGATCGCGATGCTGCCGGCGCAGGACTTCAAGCGGGCCGGCGAGGGCGACACCGGCCCGAACACCGGCGGCATGGGCGCCTACGCGCCGCTGCCCTGGGCCCCGCCGGGCCTGGCTGCGGAAACCCTGACGACCGTCGTCCGGCCGGCTCTGGCCGAGCTGAGCCGGCGGGGCATGCCCTACAGCGGCCTGCTGTACGCGGGGCTGAGCCTGACCTCGCGCGGGCTGCGCGTGGTCGAGTTCAACGCCCGGTTCGGGGACCCGGAGACCCAGGTCGTCCTCGACCGCCTGGCTACTCCGCTGGGCGGCCTGCTGCACGCCGCCGCGCACGGCGACCTGGCGGGTACCGCTGCCACCGGGCTGACCTGGCATCCGGGCGCGGCCGTCACCGTGGTGATCGCCGCGGCGGGCTACCCCGGTACCCCGCAGGCCGGCGCCCCGATCGCGGGCCTGGCCGAGGCGGCCGGCCAGCCGGGCGCCTATGTCCTGCAGGCCGGCACGGCCGCCGGCGCGCGCGGCGAGCTGGTGGCCAGCGGCGGCCGGGTACTCAGCGTGGTCGGGACCGGGACCGATGTGCCGCAGGCGCGCAGCGCCGCCTACGCGGCCGCGGCCCGGATCACCATGCCCGGCAGCTGGTACCGGACCGACATCGCCGCCAGCCCTGGCCCCGGGGGCGCCGCGATCGGCGTGAGCTCCGGGCCGTGAGCACGGAGGGCCCTGACCCGGCCAGCGCCCTGGACCCGGATGACGCGGCCAGCACTGCCGGGCCGCTGCGGGTTACCACGCTGGAGCTCTTCTTCGACCTGGTCTTCGCCTTCACCCTGACCCAGCTGACTGCCATCCTGGACACCGGCCTCGATCTCACGGCCGGCGGCCAGGTGCTGCTGGTCTTCGGGCTGCTGTGGTGGATGTACGAGGGCTATGCCTGGCTGACCAACGCGCGGCCGCCGGTGCACACGGCCGAGCGGGTCCTGCTGCTGGCCGGGATGGCCGGCTTCCTGGTCGTCGGGCTGGCGATCCCGGATGGCTTCGGCAATGACGGGGTGACGCTGGGCCTGGGCTACCTGGTCGTGGTGCTGGTGCACGCGTTCCTGTACTACCGGGTGAACGCCAACATCGTCCGGGTCGCGCCGTTCAATGTGGCCTCCGCGCTGCTGGTGATCGCCGCCGGGGCGGCCGGCGGCCCGGCGCGGTACCTGCTGTGGACCGCCGCCCTGGTCATCCAGCTTGGCTCGCCGCTGATCGTGAACCCGCGCAACCTGTTCGGGCTGCGCCCGGCGCACATGGTCGAGCGCCACAGCGCGCTGCTGATCGTGGCCCTCGGTGAGTCGGTCGCCGCCATCGGCATCGGCGCCGCGACCCGCGACGGCCACGCGGCGGGCACGCCGGCCGCCCTGACGATCAGCTCGGTGCTCGGCCTGGCCCTGGCCGCCGCCCTGTGGTGGGTCCTGTTCGGCGGCAGCGACGAGGAACGCACCGAGCAGGTCCTGACCGCCGCCTCCAGCGAGCGGCGGACCCACCTGGCCCTGACCGCCCTGTTCTACGGGAACGTGCCGGTCCTGCTGGGCCTGGTGGCGATGGCGGCGGGCGTGCAGGAGACGATCGCGCACGCGGGCGGCCCGGCCGGCTGGGACCTGAGTCACGGCGAGCTGGCCGACGCGGTGGTGCTGGCTGCAGGCGCGGCTGCGTTCCTGGCCGGCGACGTGGCCATCCGGCGGGTGCTGCGGACCGGCCCGGTGGCATTCCGGGCGGCCGGGGCGGTGCTGGCGCTGGCCACCATCGGCATGGGGGTCACGGTCGGGCTCGGCGCCCAGCTCGTCCTGCTCACCGCGGTGCTGGTCGCGATGCTGCTGACTGAGCAGCACCGGGACGCCCCCGGGCCCGCGCAGCCGGGTACGGCAGGATAGAGCCGTGATCGAGAGGTACACGCTGCCGCAGATGGGCCGGGTCTGGAGCGAAACGCACAAGTATGAGCTCTGGTGCCGGATCGAGGTCCTGGTCCTGGCCGCTCATGCCCGGGCCGGCACGGTCCCGGCCAGCGCGGTCGGGCCGGTGCGGGCGGCCCCGCCGCCCTCCCCGGCGGCCGTGGCCGAGCTGGAGGCGGTGACCGGCCACGACGTCATCGCGTTCTTGTCGGCCTGGGCCGACCAGACCCAGCCCCGGGAGGCGGCCGCCTACGTCCATTTCGGCATGACCTCCTCGGACTTGCTCGACACCGCGCTCGGCCTGCAGCTCACCGAGGCCACCGACCTGCTGCTGGAGCGCTGCACGGCCCTGCTGGCTGCGCTGCGCGATCACGCGCTGGCCCACCAGGGCACGCTGCGGGTGGGCCGCACCCATGGCATCCACGCCGAGCCGGACGTCTGGGGTCACCGCGTCGCCGACTTCGCCTTCGCCATCGCGCGCTGCCGCGACCGGCTCAGCCGGGCCCGTGAGGCCATCGCGGTGGGCAAGCTGTCCGGGGCGGTGGGCACCTACTCCAACATCGACCCGGCCATCGAGGCGGAGGTGATGGCCGAGCTGGGCCTGCGCCCGGCGGACGTGGCCACCCAGGTCGTGCTAAGGGACGGGATCGCCGAGTGGGCCAGCGTGCTGGCACTGGTCGCGACCGTCTGCGAGGCCGTGGCGCTGGAGGTCCGGCACGGGCAGCGGACCGAGGTTGCCGAGCTGGCCGAGGCGTTCGGGGCCGGCCAGAAGGGCTCCTCGGCCATGCCGCACAAGAAGAACCCGGTCCGCTCGGAGCGGATCTGCGGGCTGGCCCGCATCGTCCGCGCCCAGATCGTGCCGGTCATGGAGGGGATCCCGCTATGGCATGAGCGGGACATCTCGCACTCCTCGGCCGAGCGGGTCGCCCTGCCCGACGCCGCCATCGCCACCGATTACCTGCTGGAGCAGACGACGGGCCTGGTGACCGGGCTGGTCGTGGACGCCGCCCGGATGCGGGCCAACCTGGACTCCAGCCACGGCCTGATCTACACCTCCGCGGTCCTGCTGGAGCTGGTCGCGGCCGGCCTGTCGCGGGAGGCGGCTTACGCCCTGGTGCAGGCGGCCGCCATGCAGACCTGGCAGGACGGCACGCCGTTCCGGCAGACACTGCGCGCCCATGCCGCCCGGGCGGGCCAGCCGCTGGACGAGGCCCGGCTGGACGAGGCGTGCCGCCCGGAGCGGTACGTCGAGCGGCTGGGGCCGGTCTTCGAGCGCCTGGCCAAGCTGGCCTGAGACGGAAAGCGAGCCGGCGATGCAGCTCCTGCACTCGGGCAAGGTCCGCGACCTGTATGCCGACGGCGACGACCTGATCATGGTCGCCTCGGACCGGATCAGCGTGTACGACGTCGTGCTGCCCACGCCCATCCCGGACAAGGGCGCCATCCTCACCCAGCTGTCGCTGTGGTGGTTCGACCGGCTGGGCGACCTGGTGCCCAACCACGTCATCTCGGCCAGCCGGGTGCCGCAGGAGTGGGCAGGCCGCGCCATCCGGTGCCGGCGGCTGGAGATGATCGGCGTGGAGTGCATCGCCCGCGGCTACCTGGCCGGGCTGGGCCTGGAGTCTTACCGTGCCACCGGGGCCATTTCCGGGGTGGTCCTGCCCGGCGGCCTGGAAGAAGGGTCCCGGCTGCCCGAGCCGGTGTTCACCCCGACGACCAAGGCTGACATCGGCCAGCACGACGAGAACATCGACTTCGCTGAGTTTGCCGCCCTGGCCGGGGCGGCTGACGCGGACCGGCTCCGGGAGCTGACCCTGGCCGTGTACCGCCGCGGCCACGAGCTCGCCCTGGACCGGGGTGTGATCATCGCCGACACCAAGCTGGAGTTCGGCCGGACCCCCGACGGCACGATCATGCTCGCCGACGAGGTGCTGACGCCCGACTCCTCGCGCTTCTGGCCGGCCGGCCAGTGGCAGCCGGGCCGGGCTCAGCCCGCGCTGGACAAGCAGTTCGTCCGCGACTGGTCGCTCCGCTCAGGCTGGGACAAGCGGCCCCCCGCGCCGCCGGTGCCGGCCGAGGTTGTCGACGCCACCAGGGCCCGTTATGTGGAGGCCTATGAGCGGATCACCGGCGAGCGCTGGGCCTGAGGCCGGCGGCGGGGAACTTCGGATGCAATCTCGCGATCGCGCGAATCCGCCGCCGCCGGGCGGGTATGGACCCGACCGGGCTCGTTCCAGGGCAGGACCCTCTCATAACCGGCTGGAGTCAATCCAGTACGTTACGTAACACCGTCATCATGGTCTGGGGGGCGCAGAAGCGGTGGAATACTGGACGTCAGGTGAGACAGGCGGTCGGCAGCTAGGCGAGATGCTGGCCGGGCCGGCCGCCACGCAGGTGCTGAGCCGGCCGAGCGCTGCTACGCAGCACAAGGACAGGAGCACCAGCCATATGACGAGCGGCCCCGAGACCCGCTATCGCGTCCGTGGCGGCAACCAGCTACAGGGAACCGTCTTCGTCCAGGGGGCCAAGAACGCCGCCCTCAAGATGATCGCCGCATCGCTGCTGGCCGAGAAGGGCCGGACGGTACTGCGCAATGTGCCGGTCATCGAGGATGTCCGGCGGGCGGTGGAGCTGGCCCAGGCGGTCGGGGCGATCGTCAAGTTCCACGAGGCCGAGCGCACGCTGGTGGTCGATGCCTCCGATCTGACCAGCTCCGTGCTGCCGGCCGACATCGCGCGCCGGTTCCGGGCCTCGGTCTTGTTCGTGCCGGCGCTGCTGCACCGGCTCGGCGAGGCGACGATCGAGGGCATCGGCGGCTGCAACCTGGGCAGCCGGAACCTGGACTTTCATTACCGCGGCTTTGCCCGGCTCGGGGCGATCGTGGACGAGCAGGAGACCCGGATCCACATCAAGGCCGGGCGGCTGCGCGGCTCGCACCTGTACCTGGACACCCCCTCGCACACGGGCACCGAGAACCTGATCATGGCGGCGTCGCTGGCGCCGGGCACCACGGTGATCGACAACTGCGCGCTCGAGCCTGAAGTCCTCGACGTGATCGCGTTCCTGACCAAGATGGGCGCCCGGATCAGCGGCGGCGGCACCGGGTTCGTGACCGTCCAGGGCGTCGGCGAGCTGACCGCCGTCGAGCACACGGTCATGGCCGACCGCATCGACGCCGCGGTTTTCTCGATGGCCGCGGCGATGGCCGGCGGCGAGGTGACCCTGGTCGGCGCGTCGCTGGAGCATTTCGGCGTGGTCCGGTGGAAGCTGGAGCAGATGGGGGTGGAGTTCGCCGAGCATGGCGCCATCCTGCAGGTCCGGCGCGACCGGCAGCTGCGCCCGATCAACGTGATCACATGCCCGTTCCCCGGGTTCGCCACCGACCTGCAATCACCGATTATGGCGGTGAGCTGCCTGGCCGAGGGGACCAGCTACATCCGGGAGACCATCTTCGACGGCCGCTACATGCTGGCCGGCGAGCTGAACAAGATGGGCGGCAAGGTCGAGGTGGCCGGAAACGCCGTCCTGGTGCACGGCCCGACCGCCCTGCACGGGGCCGAGGTCATCGCCCATGACCTGCGGACCGGGATCGCGCTGGTCCTGGCCGGGCTGGCCGCCGAGGGCGAGACGGTCGTCTCGCCGGGTTACCTGATCGACCGCGGCCACGCGTCGGTCGCCTCCCGGCTGGCCACGCTCGGTGCCGACATCACCGAGGAAATCACCGGCTGACCCTCCCGTCTGCGAAGATTCCCGGGCCATTCACATTTCGCGCCTCACCACGTGCCGCCGAGTTTCGCTTTGCCGTTGAATCACGGATAATTGCCTCTTCCGGAGACAAGTCCTGTGAGCTACTAAATGGAGTAGCGAAACTTACCGGCTGCGGAGCGGGTGGCCTGAATGAGACGGGAAATGGCGCGAATGGCAGGAGGCGCCGAGCCGACGATCGGCATCGTCGGTCCACACGACCTGGTAGAGCGGATCATGCTGTCCGGCCTGCCGCTGACCGCCGGCCCGGGCCCGGCGCCGCCGCCTGACCGGGGAGACGGCGTCACCCGGCGCCTGGTCACGGCCGCCTACCGGGACGAGCAGGAGGC
The DNA here is from genome assembly GCA_035763085.1 of Streptosporangiaceae bacterium. Classification (GTDB taxonomy): domain Bacteria; phylum Actinomycetota; class Actinomycetes; order Streptosporangiales; family Streptosporangiaceae; genus DASUBV01. The sequence continues at coordinate 6,662 of DASUBV010000249.1, forward strand.
GCCGGAGAAGGTCGCCCGGCTGGGCAGCTCCGTCGACGCCTGCCTGTTCGCCAGCCGGGTGCCGTACGAGTTCGCCCGCCGGTCCGGCGTGCTCAGCGTGCCCGCGACCTACATCCAGCTCAGCGGCAGCGCCCTGTACGCGGCGATGCTGCGCGCCAGCCGGGAGGGCTTGGACATCGCCCGCTCCAGCATCGACATAGTCAGCCAGGCCGACGCCGAGGACGCGTTCGGCGAGCTGGGCGTGGCGGCCGGCGGCGTGCATGTGCGCGAGGAGGTGTCCGGGGCGGCCCTGATCGCCAGCTTTCATGAGCGGCTGTGGCAGCAGGAGGAGACCGCCGTCGCCTTCACCTGCCTGCAGTCGGTCGCCAGGAAGCTGACAGCCGCCCAGGTGCCGGTGTTCCCGCTGCGGCCGACCGGCAGCGCGATCCGGTCGGCGCTGCGCACCGGCAGCCTGCTGGCCGGCTACCGGCGGCTGGAGAACGCCCAGCTGGCCGTCGTGATCGTGGAGGTTCCCACGCTGCGCGACACGGTGCGCCGCGGATCGCCGCGCCAGGCCCGCGAGGAGCTGCGGCTGACGGTGCACCGGTTCCTGGTCCAGGAGGCGCAGCGGATCCAGGCCACGGTCAGCCCGCTGGGTGACCACGGCTTCCTGGTCGTCGCCACCCGCGGCTCCCTCAGCCAGGCCGCCGACGGCGCGGCCGGCCCGCCCTTCGTGGAGCGGGCCCGCACCGAGCTGGGTATCGGCCTGGAGGTCGGCGTCGGCGGCGGCCGCACGGAACTGGAGGCCGAGACCCGGGCACGGGCCGCACTCGGCCGGCCCGCGACCACGCGGCTGACCGGGCAGGCCCGCAACCGCAGCGGCCAGCCCCTGGTACCGGGCCCGCGGTCGGCGCCGCCCGGCGCCAGCGGGCGCGGCCTGGACACCCTGGTCCGGCTGTCGGAGAAGCTGTCGGCCACCGGCGCCACTCCGGTCGTGGACGCCGAGACGGCCGGGCGGCTGCTGTCGGTGACGCCGCGCACGGCCCGGCGGCTGCTGGCCACCCTGGTCGAGGAGGGCCTGGCCTGGCCGCTGCCGCCCAGTCGCAGCCCGCAGCCGGGCCGGCCCCGGCAGGCCTACCGGCTGGTGGTCGAGAAACTGGGGCCGCGCAGCGGCAGCAGCCGCTAGCCCCGCGCGGCCACCCAGGCCGGCGCGGCCGCTGGGTCAGCGATACCGGGCGGCGTGCTGGCCGGCCGCCGGGGCGGCCCGGCGGGCCAGGCTCCGGGCCAGGCTGGTCACCAGCTGGCCGTGCAGGCGCTCCCAGCGCAGGCCGGCGACGTCCAGGATGCCCCAGTTGCCGCGCTGGGCGTTGTCGCAGTCCAGCCCGGTCACGGCCACCGGGCCCCAGCCCAGGTCAACCGTCCGCCGGTAGTACTCATGCAGGTGACCATGCAGCAGCACCGACGGCCGGACAGCGGCGGCGACGCTGGCCAGCAGCTCGCGGTGCCGTTCCGACCGGGCCACGTCCGCGCGTGACCAGGCGGGCGGCGGGGCGGTGAAGGCATGCTCGATGCCCGCCGGGCAGTCGTGGCTGACCAGCACGTCGGCCCGGCCCGCGGCAGCCACGGCGGCGGCCTGGGCGGCGCTGATCTCCTCCTCGCCGAACCAGTCCCGGCCCGCGGTCCGCTCGGCGCGGTCCAGGCTGACCGCGCCGCCCAGGGCGAGCCAGCGGCGCTCGTGCCACTGCCACCGGTGGCCGCGCGGCAGGTGCCAGATCCGGTCGGTGACCGGGCAGCGGCCCTCCGGGCCGGGCGCCAGCCGCCCGAGCATGCCGTGATCCTCGTGGTTGCCGTCCACGAACCACAGCTGCGCGCCGGCGTCGGCCAGCGCCGCGTCGGTCCTGGCCAGGAACTCCGTCCCGCGGCGGTCGGGCCAGATCCCGAAGTCACCCAGGTGCAGCACGATCCGCGGGCCGCTGGCCGGCAGCTGGGCGCAGATGCGGCGGATGGCGCGGACCGCCCAGCCGGTGTTGCCGTGCCAGTCGCCCGCGACGCCTATCCGGGCAGGGGCCGGATCCATCCGCCCATCATGCCCAATGGCTGATCACATCTCGGCCGAACCGGGCCATTTCCTCGCGCTGCGGGGAGAACTGCAGCAGCATCAGGCCGACGCCAGCGTCGGCGTAGCCGCGCAGCCGCTCGGCGATCTGGCCGGGCGTGCCGACCAGCCCGCTGCGCAGGCCGCGGTTGGAGACGCTGTACTCCTCCAGCGAGACCTGCGACTCCAGCTGCGAGCCGGCGATGAAGTCCTGGTAGGAGGCATAGGCCTGCGGGGAGGAACGGACGTTGAGGATCCGCTCCAGCTCGGCCTGCGCCGCCGCCTCGGTGTCCCGGCAGATCACGTAGCCCGATACGCCGAACTGCATCGGCGGCTGGCCGGCGGCCTCCCGCCGGGCGCTGAGGTCGGCGACCTTGGCCGCGATGACCTCCGGCGCATCGCCGTGCATGACGTAGGCGTCGGCCTGGGCCGCGATGACCTCCTTGGCCCTGGGCGACTCACCGCCCATGTACACCGGGGGCAGGCGACTGGGCTTGGGCTCCAGGCTGGTGCCCTGCAGCTGATACAGCGACCCGGAGTGGGTCACGGTGTCCTCGCGCAGCAGCCGGGAGACGACCTCCAGCCACTCCTGCGTGCGGGCGTACCGGGCGTCGTGCACGTCGAACGGCGCCCCGTACTGGGCCGCCTCGTCCTTCCACCAGGACGACACCACGTTGAGCGAGACCCGGCCGGGCGCGATCACGTCGAGCGTGGACAGCGCCTTGGCGGTCAGCGCGGGCGAGTGGTAGTTGGGCCGGACCGCCAGCATCAGCTCCAGCGTGCTGGTGACGGCGGCGACGGCGGGAGCCAGCGTCCAGCAGTCCAGCGACGGCTCGCGCGGGCCCTTGATGTCGTTGAGGTTGAGCTCGGCGATCAGGCTCAGGTCAAAGCCATGCTGCTCGCTCTCGGCCGCCAGGTCCCGGATGTAGGGCCAGGACACCGGCATGCCCTCATCCCTGACGTTGCGCAGCCAGCCGCCGAAGATCGGCATCCAGTACCCGAACCGCATCATGAACCTCCACTGTCGGTTGACGTCCGGCAGCCTCAGCCGGCCAGTAGCTTGCCCAGGTAGGCGGCCACCGCCGGCAGCGCCGGCCGCGGCGCGGCCGCCTCGATAGCCGCGTTGTAGTTGGTCGTGGTGTTGATGTCGTAGGTGACGAGCCGGCCGTCGTCGGTCTCGATGAACTCAAAGCCGGCGATCTCGATGCCGCTGGCGGCGGCGAACTGCTCGTAGCGGGTGGTCACCGGATGCTCGAACCCGGCCCGCAGGGCGAACAGGCTGGGCTCCTCGCCCTGGCCCGCCGGCTGGCCGTCCGCGGGCACCGCGCAGGCGTCGGCCGGGCACAGCTGGAAGCCGCCGCGGGCGGTGTCGGCGGTGATCGCGTAAACGAACTCGCCGCCGACCAGCTCCGCCCTGGTGATCTGCGGCCGGGCCGCCCGCAGGTACTCCTGCAGCAGGGTGATCCCGTCGACCGGCGCCGCGTAGTCCGGGCCGGCCAGGTAGGCGTCGAACTCCTCGTGGCTAGAGAACAGGGCCACGCCCAGGCCCTTGCCGCCCTGGTTGTGCTTGCTGACGAACGGCGCGGGCAGCTTCCTGGCCGCGGCGGCCAGCTCGCTGGTCCCGGCCACGGCGATCGTGCGCGGCACGTCGAACCCGGCCGCGCGCAGCGCCACGAGCTGGTCCACCTTGGACATCTCCAGCTCCAGCGCCGCCCGGCCATTCACCACCCGGCGGCCGTGCGCCTGCAGCCAGGCCAGCACGCCGCGGGTCTGGTCCCTGGCATACGGGTGGCCGCGGGTGTGCGACGAGGCGCTCATCCGGGACCAGAACACGCCCTCAGGGGGCGGCTCGCTGAGATCCACGGCCGCCTCGCCGAGCAGCCACTGCTCGTGCGGCACGCCGGCGGCCTGCAGCGCGCCCCCGATGGGGGCGAACCACTCCGGGTTCTCGTGAATTACATGGACCTTCACGCTGCCTGGCCTCCGCCCCGCGCCGTGGTATACCAGGCACAGCGTACGAGACGCGAGGAATCATCCCCCGGCCCGGATCGGGCCTGGCCGGACCCCGGCCGGCCCGGGATGGCGCCGGGACCGGCCCCGCTCAGTGGCGGCGCGGCCAGGCCCGGGCCACCGCCAGGAACGCGTCGTTGGCCGCCGGGTCGCCGATCGATACCCGCGCCCCGTCGGATGCGAACGGCCGGACCGCGACTCCGGCCTGGTCGCTGGCCGCGGCGAAGTCCATGGTGTCGTCGCCCAGCGGCAGCCAGACGAAGTTGGCCTCGGTCTGCGGCACGGTCCAGCCCTGGCCCAGCAGCTCGGCCCGGACCCGCTCGCGCTCCTTGAGCACCATCTCGACCCGCTCCAGCAGCTCGGCCTCGGCGGCCAGGGACGCCAGCGCCGCCGCCTGGGCCAGGGTGTTGACGCTGAACGGGAGCTGGGTCGCGCGGGCCGCGGCCGCGACCGGCTCGTGGGCGACCAGGTACCCGACCCGCAGCGCGGCCAGCCCGTAGGCCTTGGAGAAGGTCCGCAGCACGGCCAGGTTGGGCCGGCCGGGGTACAGGCTGAGCCCGTCAGGGACGTCGGCATCCCGCACGTACTCGTGGTAGGCCTCATCCAGCACGACCAGGCAGTCCTCCGGCACCCGGTCCAGGAACTCCTCCAGCTCGGCCTGGTGCACGACGGTGCCAGTCGGGTTGTTGGGGTTGCAGACGAAGATCAGCCGGGTCCGGCTGGTGATGGCGCCGGCCATGGCGGCCAGGTCATGCACCTGGTCGCGCAGCGGCACGAGCACGGACTCGGCGCCGGCCAGGTCAGCCAGCCGGGGGTAGGCCTCGAACGACCGCCACGCGTACAGCACCTCGGTGCCCGGCTCGCAGGTGGCAGCCAGCAGCTGCTGGGTCACGCCGACCGACCCGCAGCCCACCGCCAGGTGCTCCTGCGGGACGCCCAGCCGGGCGGCCAGGGCCGCGATCAGCTCGGCGCACGCGTTGTCCGGGTAGCGGTTCAGTGCTCCGGCCGCGTCAGCCAGGGCGGCCAGCACCGAGGGCAGCGGGCCGTACGGCGACTCGTTCGAGGAGAGCTTGTAGGAGCTCCCGTCCGGTGCCGTGGGCGTCTTGCCTGGTTTGTACGGGGTAAACGAGTCCAGAACCGGCCGGAACCGGGGCGTGACGGACATCCTCGTCCTCCTGCGCAGATCGGCCCGCCGCTCAGGGGGGAGCGCGGGCGGCCACCGGCTCTCAGGTTAGCCCTGCTTCCCCGCGGGCCGGCAGGGCGCTGTGGGCGCGCCGCCGTCCCTCGCCGCCACGCTCCTGCGTCCAGCCGCCGCCGCGCCCTGCCGGCCGCGCACCCCGCACGCAGCCTCCCGTGCCCCCGTCGCCGCCTGTTCCACCGCCCCGGCGGCGGGGTACAGTGACCTCGTGAACCGACTTGGCGAGCTGGAGCGCGCGATCATGGACGTGCTCTGGGAGGCGTCGCAGTCACTCACCGTCCGCGAGGTCAGCGCCCAGCTGACCGAGCGCGACCTGGCTCACACCACCGTAATGACAGTGCTGGACCGGCTGTCGAAGAAGGGCTTCGCGCGGCGGCAGCGCGACGGCCGGGCCTGGCGGTATCGAGCCGCCGAGAGCCGCGAGGCGTACGTGACCGAGCTCATGCTCAGCGCGCTCGACCAGACCGGTGACCGGCAGGCGGCCCTGGCCCGCTTTGTGCGGAGTGTCTCCGGCTCTGAGGCGCGTGCCCTGCGGCATGCCCTGGAGACGCTCAGCGAGGGCAGCAAGGGCTGAGCGGCGATGACCGCCGTGTTCGTCCTGGCTGCCGTGGCTGCGGGGTGCGTGCAGGCATCTGCGCTGCTCAGCGCCGCGCACTGGCCGCGCCGCTCGCCGGCGGCCGCGATCGTGCTGTGGCAGGCGATCGGCCTGGGCTGGGGCCTGGCCACGGTCGGCGCGCTGATCGGCCTGGGCACGATCCCGCAGCGGGCCGGCGTGATGGGCAGCGCCCTCAGCCAGCTGGCCAGCTTCCTGCATGCCCGGCCGCTGCCGTCGTTCGGGATGCTCACCGCGGTCCGGCTGGCCTGCCTGGCGGGCGGGCTGCTGCTGCTGTCCCTGCTGATCTGGGTGCTGCTGGTCGCCTCGGCGACGGTGCTGCGGGCCCGGCAGCGCCAGCGGATGCTGCTGAGCCTGCTGGCCCACGGCGATCCCAAGGTGCCCGGCGCCCTGGTGGTGGACCACCCGGCCGCCGCCGCGTACTGCCTGCCCGGCCTGCGCTCGACGATCGTCGTCAGCGCCGGCACGCTGGACCTGCTCGACCCTGACGAGCTGGCCGCCGTGCTGGCCCACGAGCGTGCCCACGCCCGCGAGCGCCACGACCTGGTGCTGCTGCCGTTCACCGCGCTCCTGCACGCCTTCCGCTGGTCCCAGGCTGCCCGCGAGGCCAACCGGGCCGTCGCCCTGCTGGTCGAGATGCATGCCGACGACCGCGTGCTGCGCCACCGCCCGGCCCGCGAGCTGGCCACCGCCCTGCTGCGCGTCGGCGCGGCCGGCGGCTGCCGGGCCCCGTCCGGCGCGCTGGCGGTCACCGGGCCCGAGCCGGAGGGCGAGGTGACGGCCCGGGTCACCCGGCTGCTGCGCCCCGCACCGGGCCTGTCGGCCCCGGCGCTCGCCCTGGTCGGCGCGGCAGCCGCGCTGGCCGTGACCATCCCGGTCGCGGTCCTGGTCATCCCGTTCTGAGTCATCCCGGTCTGGCTGGGCCGTCCGCGCCCTGATCC
>DASUBV010000250.1:0-2676 GCA_035763085.1 Streptosporangiaceae bacterium
TCGTGCAGCGGAGCCGCCCGGCGGGCCGGGGCTCATCGCCGGCGGTCAGGCCAGCCGGTAGAGGATCGGCATCGCGGCGGTCCCGTTGGCCTGCATGTTGCGCAGCACGTACCGGAAGAACGACCGCTTGCCGAACTGCCGGGCCGCGAACCGCGGCAGGCTCATGTCCCAGCGCGCGTGGTTGATGCAGGTGTAGTCGCTGCTGTCGAGCGGGCTCAGCAGCGTGGAGTTGTCCAGCCCGGTCTCGACGGCGTACCAGCCCGCGAGGTGGTCCCACAGCTCCAGCGCCACCTCGCGGTCCTCGGCGACGAAGAAGTTGAACAGGAACAGGCCCGGCCGGGACTTGTCGACGTCGCCGATCGCGCGCACGCAGCGGGCACGGGCGGCGAACACGTCGCCCGAGGCCGCCTGCAGGGCATCGCGCAGCTTGCCGAGCTCGGGGCTGTCGGCCACTGCGGCGGCCGCGTCGCCGGCCGTGGTCTCGACGAGCACGACGACGTCGTACTGGGCCGGGTGCCTGGCCATCCGCCGGGCATCGGCGGACAGCGGCGGGACCAGCGCGGCCCGGTACACGGTGGCCTTCGTGACGTCCGGCAGCCGCTCGACCCCGGCGGCCAGCGTCTTCAGCTCCGCCAGCAGCGCCGTCTTGCGCGGGCTGCGGCGGCGCAGCGGCGTGCGGCCGAGCGGCGCCGCCACGACCGCGGCGAGCAGCAGGTAGCCCGTGGCGGGCGGCTCGATCAGCGTCGCGCGCGGGTATCTCGGATCGGGGTTCACGATGGTCAGGTCCATGTCGGCTCCCTTCAGCTTGCGTACGTGCCGCCTGAGTAAGCGCGAGCGAGCGGCGTGGCTCAGCGGCCCATCCGCTGGTACTGGCCGATGGCCAGGGCCGCGAACACCACCAGCAGGCCGCAGCTCCAGGCCACCGAGGCCAGCACGTGGCCGGCCGTCGGGCCGCCGAGCACCAGGGCCCGCACCGCGCTGACCAGGGCGGTGAGCGGCTGGTGATCGGCGACGACCTGCAGCCAGCCGGGCATCGAGCTAGTCGGGACGAACGCGCCCGAGGCGAACACCAGCAAGAACATCACCGGCACGCCCGCGGCCTGCGCGGCCTCGGGGTCGCTGATCCGCAGCCCCAGGCTGACGCACCCCCAGGACATGGCATACCCGAACAGCGCCACCAGTCCCAGGCCGGCCAGGAACGCCAGCGCGCTGGTGTGCACCCGGAATCCCACGGCGAAGCCGACGCCGGCCATCACCGCGACGACGGCCAGGTTGCGGGCCAGGTCGGCGATGGTCCGCCCGGCCAGCACCGCCGGCCGCGACATGGGCAGCGTGCGGAACCGCTCCAGCAGGCCGCTGCGCAGGTCGGTGGCCAGCCCGACGGCCGTGCCGAGCGCGCCGAACGCGACGCTCTGCCCGAACACGCCGGGGATCAGGTAGTCGACGTACGGGATGCCCGGCACGTGAATCGCGCCGCCGAAGGCGTACCGGAACAGCAGGACGAACAGCACCGGCTGGATCAGCGCGAAGACCAGGGCCTGCGGCACGCGCAGCATGGTGCGCAGGTTCCGGCTGGCCACGTCGATGGTGTCGGCGACCGCCATCATCGCGGCGCCGGGCCGCGGCCGGGGGACAGCGGTGACAGTCATGCGGCACCTCCGATGCCAGCGCCGGTCAGGCCGGCGTCCTGCGGGTGACCGTCGCGGGGGTCAGGGCGGCCGGCCTGGCCGCCGGTCAGCGCGAGGAACACCTCGTCCAGGGACGGCTCGCGGACCTGCACGCCGACCGGGTCGTCGGCGCCGTCCAGCGCGCGGACCGCCGCGATGACGGCGGCCGCCCCGTCGGCGCTGGCCTGCGCCAGCGCCGTGCCGTCCTGGCTGAACCCGTAGCCGCGCGCGCCGAGCTGGCGCGCGGCGCGGGCCGCGGCCTGCTCGTCGGCGAACTCCAGCCGCACGACGGCCGCGCCGACCTGCCTGCGCAGCTCGGCCGGTGTTCCCTCGCCGGCGATCCGGCCGTGATCGATGATCACCACATGGTCGGCAAGGGCGTCGGCCTCCTCCAGGTACTGCGTGGTGAGCAGGACGGTCGTGCCGTCAGCGGCCAGCCCGGCGACCATCCGCCACAGCTGGGCGCGGCTGTCGGGGTCCAGGCCGGTCGTCGGCTCGTCCAGGAACAGCACCGGCGGCCGGTGCAGCAGCGCGGCCGCGACGTCGAGGCGCCGCCGCATGCCGCCGGAGTAGCCGCGCACCAGCCGCCCGGCCGCGTCGCTTAGCCCGAACCGGTCCAGTGCCTCGTCGGCCCGCTGCCGCGCGAGCGGCCGGGGCAGCCGGGACAGGCGGCCGATCAGCCGGAGGTTCTCCCGGCCGGTGAGGTTGGGGTCGACGGCGGCGAACTGGCCGGCGAAGCCGATCAGGCCGCGCACCTCGGCCGGGCGGGCGGTGACGTCCAGGCCGCGCACCAGCGCCTGGCCGCTGTCGGGCCGCAGCGCGGTGGACAGGATGCCGACGGTGGTGGTCTTGCCGGACCCGTTGGGGCCGAGCAGGCCGGTGATGCTGCCCGGCGCCACGGCCAGGCTCAGCCCGTCCAGGGCGGTCACCTTGCCGTAGCTCTTGCGCAGGTCGCGGACCATGATCGCGGGCTCTGGGGCGGGGTTGCCGTGCATTCCGGTGCCTCCTG
>DASUBV010000251.1:0-5348 GCA_035763085.1 Streptosporangiaceae bacterium
CCCGAGCTCAAGTGGGACAGCCTGCCGAAGCCCCGCGAGATATACGAGTTCCTCGACGCCTACGTCATCGGCCAGGAGAACGCCAAGAAGAGCCTGTCGGTGGCGGTCTACAACCACTACAAGCGGGTGCAGGCCGGGGACTACCAGCGCGAGCGCGGCGGGCGCCGCGGCGAGCACATCGAGCTGGCCAAGTCCAACATCCTGCTGCTCGGCCCGACCGGCTCGGGTAAGACGCTGCTGGCCCAGACGCTGGCCCGGCTGCTTAACGTGCCGTTCGCGATCGCCGACGCGACCGCGCTCACCGAGGCCGGCTACGTCGGCGAGGACGTCGAGAACATCCTGCTCAAGCTGATCCAGGCGGCCGACTACGACGTCAAGAAGGCCGAGACCGGGATCATCTACATCGACGAGATCGACAAGATCGCCCGCAAGAGCGAGAACCCGTCGATCACCCGCGACGTCTCCGGCGAGGGCGTGCAGCAGGCCCTGCTGAAGATCCTGGAGGGCACGGTCTCCTCGGTGCCGCCGCAGGGCGGGCGCAAGCACCCGCACCAGGAGTTCATCCAGATCGACACCACCAACGTGCTGTTCATCTGCGGCGGCGCTTTCGCCGGCCTGGAGAAGATCATCGAGTCCCGGGTCGGGAACAGCGGCATGGGCTTCGGCGCCGTGCTGCGGGTCAAGACCGGCAAGACCACCACCGACGCCTTCGCCGACGTGATGCCCGAGGACCTGCTCAAGTTCGGCATGATCCCCGAGTTCGTCGGCCGCCTGCCGGTTATCACCAGCGTGCACAACCTGGACCGGGACGCGCTGATCCGGATCCTGACCGAGCCGCGCAACGCGCTGGTCCGGCAGTACCGGCGGTTGTTCGAGCTCGACGGCGTCGACCTGGAGTTCTCCGACGACGCCCTGGAGGCCGTGGCCGACCAGGCCATCCTGCGCGGCACCGGCGCGCGCGGGCTGCGGGCCATCCTGGAGGAAGTGCTGCTGTCGGTCATGTATGAGGTGCCCAGCCGCAAGGACGTCGAGCGCGTGGTGATCACCGCCGAGTCGGTGCTGGAGCACGTCAACCCGACGCTGGTGCCGCGCGATGTCGCCCGGCGCACGCCGCGGGAGAAGTCGGCCTAGCTCTGCCTGCCCGCAAGCCAGCTGCTCGCCAGGGCTTCGTTACTGCTTATCCATAACGAGGCTGGCGCCTGCGCGGGCGGCCCGTCAGGCCAGCTGCCCGCTCCGGATCTCGATGACCCGGTCCGCGGCGTCGGTCAGGGCCCGGTCGTGCGTGGCCACGATGGCCGTGATCCCCTCCTGGCTGACGATCGTGCGCAGCAGAGTCATGATGTGCGCGGCCGAGCGGGAGTCCAGCTGCCCGGTTGGCTCGTCGGCCACCAGCAGCCGCGCATTGTTGGCCAGCGCCCGGGCGATGGCGACCCGCTGCTGCTCGCCGCCGGACAGCTCGGCAGGCCGCTGCTGGGCCCGGTCCTCGACGCCGACCAGGGCCAGCAGGTCGCGGGCTCGCCGCTCGCGGTCGGCGGCGCGGACCCTGGACAGCCGCATAGGCAGGCCGACGTTCTCGGCCGCCGAGAGCATGGGCAGCAGCGCGAACGACTGGAACACCAGGGCCACGTTCTCACGTCGCAGCCGCAGGGCCTGCTCCCGGTTCATGGCGCTGACCTCCTGTCCCTCCACCCACACCTGCCCGCTGTCGGGCCGGTCCAGGCCGGCGATCAGGTTCAGCAAGGTGGTCTTGCCCGAGCCGGACCGGCCGCGGACGGTCAGCAGCTCACCAGGCCGCACGGTGAGCGAGACGCCGCGCAGGGCGTGCACCAGGGCCGGGGCCCGGCCGAAGGTGCGGGTCACGTCGCGCATCTCGACGATGGGGGCGCCGCCGGCGTCCGGGCCAGCCACGGTCGCTGCCGCCGCGCCGCTGCCGGTCTGCGCGGTCACCGGGACTGTCCCTGGTCCGGCAGGCCGGCGTCCGGCTCCGCGCCCGCTGCCGGGCCCGCCGGGTGCGGGCGGTCCGGCCAGACGCCGACGTGGTCGGGTTCCAGGGCCAGCCGGACCCGGTCGCGCAGGTCCAGGGCGCCGATGAACTCGCCCGGCAGCTGCAGCCGGCCGGCCCGGTCCAGCACCGAGTACTCCTGGGCCACCTCGGCCTCCTGGCCGTGCTCGTCGGTGTGCGTGCGGCGGAGCACCTCCGTGCTGATCCGCCCGTCTCGGATCGCGATCGTCCGCCGGACCTGCTCGGACACCATGTCGTCGTGGGTGACGATCAGCACCGTGACCCCCAGCTCGGCGTTGGCCGTGCGCAGCGCCGCGAAGACCCCGGCGGCTGTCTCGCTGTCCAGCTCGCCGGTCGGCTCGTCGGCCAGCAGCACCCGGGGCTGGTTGGCTAGCGCGACGCCGACGGCGACCCGCTGCTGCTGGCCGCCGGACAGCTCGGCGACCAGCCGGTCCGCGCAGTCACCCAGATCCAGCATCTCCAGCAGCTCGGCTGGCCGCCGGCGGCGGGTGGCGCGGTCGGCGCCGGCCAGCTTCATCGGCAGCATGATGTTCTCCGCGGCGGTGTAGTGCGACAGCAGGTTGCGGCTGGTCTGCTGCCAGATGAACCCGACCGTGGACCGCCGGTAGGCCAGCCGCTCCCTGGCCCCCAGGGTGAGCAGGTCATGGCCGGCCACGACGGCCTGGCCGCCGGTTGGCTGGTCGAGGGCGGCCAGGATGTTCAGCAGCGTGGACTTGCCGCTGCCTGACGCTCCCACCAGCGCGGTCAGCTCGCCGGCGGCGACCTGCAGGTCCAGGCCCTGCAGGGCCTGGGTTTCCACGCCGCTGACCGAGAAGATGCGGACCAGCCGGTCACAGAAGACCACGGCCCCGGGCGGCGCGCCGGCGCCCGGCTGGCCGCCGGTGCCGGCCTTCCGGCTGGCCGCGATCAGGTCATCGATAGCTGGCATGACTCCCCGTCTTTCCTGCTGCCGATCATCCTGCCTCCTCCTGCCGGAGCTGCGCCGCCACGTTGCGGCGCAGGAACGCGGCGCTCTGCACCGACACGATGGCCAGGGCCAGGACGACGATCCCGGCGGCCGGGATCACGGTCATCAGGTCCGGCCGCAGCAGCACCACCGGGCCGGCCGCGCCGGAGAACACTGCGAGATTCAGGACCGGGCCCAGCACCACGGCCAGCAGCAGCGCGGCCAGGAAGCTGCCCAGCACCGCCACTGCCAGCAGCGGCACCACCTCGGTCACGGCCACGGCCCGGGCCTGCCGGGACCCGGTGCCGAGGGCCAGCAGCCGGCTGGCCAGGCGGCCCCGGTCCTGCCCGGACACGGCCAGCGCGAACAGCAGCGCGATGACGCTGAGCAGCGCCGCCACCCCGGTGCCAAGCCAGTACAGACGCGCCGCGGCGTGCAGCGCCGGAGCCTGGCGCAGCCCGGTCAGGATGCGGGCGCGGGAGACCAGCTGAGCGCCGGGCAGGTGGCGCCGGATCTGCGCCTGGATGGCGGCCGTGCTGATGCCGGCCCCGGTGAGCAGAACCTCGTCGGGACCCTGCACCGACGGCAGCCGCGATGTTGCCCAGGCCGGCAGCACCACGAACCGGCCGGACGGCATGGCCGGCGTCGGGGTGCTCCGCCCCGCGATCCGGACCGGCACCGAGACCCCGGTCTGCTCCAGGGTCGCGTGGCTGCCCACGGCGCCCAGCCCGGCCGGCGCGAGCACCGGGATCACGCCGCTCGCCGTCCCGCTGCCCGGACCGCGGGCCAGGGCCCCGGCGGGGAATCCCGGCCACGGCGTATCCCCGGCCAGTGCGGCGTAGGGCCCGGGCGAGACGACGACCAGGCCGACCGCGCGGGCGGGCCCGGACCCTGATCGCAGGGTCCCGGCTGCCGGGTTGCCGCGCGGCACGGCGTAGACGGGCGCGACGTGCCGGACACCGGGCACCGTGGCCAGGGCCCGGCTGAACGCGGCCGGCACGGGGCCGGGCCCGGGACCGCGCACCAGCACGTCCGCGCCGGCCTGCCGCCAGACCGCCGCGGACTGGCCGCCGGCCACCGAGCCCGCGATCATGAACCCGAGTGCGGCCACGGTCAGGCTGATGACCAGGGTGAGCGCGGGCAGCAGTGCGCCGATCCGGGCCCGGGCGGTGCGGGCCACGGCCAGGAAGCCGACCACGCCTCGCCGCCCGGCGGCCAGCCGCAGCAGGCCGCGGACCGGTACCGGGTACAGCCGGGCCGCGATCAGCGCGGCCGCGGCGGCGGCCAGCACCGGCGCGGCCTGGATGAACACGTCCGCGCCAGCCGCGACGCCGCGCAGCCGCGCCATGGCCAGGGCGGCGCCGGCCAGCGCCAGCACGGTGAGCTCCCCGGTCAGGCGCCGCCAGGTCGGGCGGGTTGCCGCCAGGTCGGCCCGGCCGTCCCCGGCGGGCCGCACGCCGCGGTGCGTCCAGCCGGCGGCCAGGGCCGGGATGCCGATCGCTGCTGCGGCCGCCAGGCCGCCCAGGGCCCAGGCCGCGCCGCCGCCGCCGGGCGGCGGCGCGGTGATCGCCACGGCGATGGCGGCGCCCGCCACCGCCCCGGGCCCGGCCAGGCCCGCTGACCGGGCCAGCACCCGGCCGGCGACCTGCCGGGCCGACCCGCCCCGGGCCCGGATCAGGGTCAGCTCGGGCCGGTAGGCGCCGGCCGCCAGGCGGGCACAGCTGACCACCACGAACAGGCTGACCAGCAGGACATCGGCGATCAGCAGGGTGCCGATGGCCGCCGCCGTCCGCTGCTGGGCCGCGAATCCGCTGATCGAGGACGGGAAGGCGCTGCTGACGGTCAGCGTGGTGGTCTCGCCTTGCGGCGTGCCGGGAATGGCGGGCAGCGGCTGGGTCAGCGCCGGGCTGCCGTTCGTCGTGGCCAGCCCGTTCAGCCCGGCCAGGACCTGCGGCAGCCGGGCGGAGGTGATCGCGCCGCGGATCAGCGGCAGGAACCACTGGCCGTGGATGATGCTGCCGGCGTAGGCGGCCTGCAGGGCGGTCAGCTCGCCCGGCCCGATCAGCGCCGTGCCCTGCCAGTACTGCGGCCCGGCGTCCGGGCCGGTGTGCGGCAGCGGGATGATCGGCGCGGCCACCGACGTGTCCGCCTGCCAGAACGCCGAGCTGGCCCGGCGCGGCGCCACGATGCCGGTCACCCGCAGGATGACCTCCGGCCGGCCGGGCAGGTACGGCTTCAGCCGGGCCTGGGAGCCGACGTGCAGCCCGAGCCGGCTGGCCGTGATGGTCGTCACCGCCGTGTCCAGCCGGACCGCTCCGTGCCGGGCGCCGGGGCCGGGCGGCAGTGCGGTCGCCGCGGCGGGCAGTGTCCCGCTGACGG
>DASUBV010000252.1:0-2617 GCA_035763085.1 Streptosporangiaceae bacterium
GGGACGCTCGGCACGCTGGCCATCCTGGTCGGCTACGGCCTGGTCAACGCCGGCGCGACGCGCGCGGTCTTCGACTCCAGCCTGGGCGTGGCCCGGTGGCGCGGCGTGCTGCCGGCCATCGCGGTAATCCTGTGTGCCTACGTGCTGTACGCGAACGTTTACCCGGCCCCGGCGGCGCCGTTCAACCTCTTCCCGTACATCCTGATCGGCTGGCTGGTGGTCGGCGCCGCGGTGATCCTGTTGACGCCCGCGCTGGTCCAGCGGGTCGGGCTCGGCCTGGCCACCGACCTGGACCTGCCCGCCGGCCGGGTAGCAGCGGAGGCGCTGCCTGCCGACTCAGGCCTCCCGCCGTCGGCGCCGGCCGACTGATCCAGCGCGGGAATGCGCAGCGAAGGAGTGATAAGCGGGGACCGTACTCGCCTGGCCGTCGCCGGGCGGCGGCGAAGGCCATCAGCTCTTCCTCTTCCCGCTGGGCGGCGTCCAGGTCCTGGCCGGCCGCGGCCGCCTGGCACAGCTTGGTGAGCATGCCGAGCCGCAGGCTGGACCCGCCCGGCAGCGCGGTGGCCTTGCCCTCGATCTGGAAGAAGGGCTCGGCCCGCCGGGCGCGCGGATCCGCGACCAGGCCAACGCCGTGACAGCGCACCTGCAGGGTGGCGTCGGCGTAGCTCAGCTCCGCGCCGGAGACGCTCACGTCACCGGTGTGACCGCCGCCGTGCAGCCAGCGGCGCAGCACATCGGCCGCGACGGCCGGGCTTCCGGTTTCGACCGTGCCATAAAACTCAATCCGGTCCATCCTTTCCATACGCATGCGAGATGGGTGTGGTTCACCAGCACGGCAGATTTCTCGCCGCATGGCCAGGAGCGGGGCTTCCGGCCGCATCAACTCAGCCGCAGATTCGGGCGGCAGGCGGGTCCGCCGCAGGTCACCAGAACCTCCGCCCCCCACACCCCGGGTGCGGCCGGGCTGCCCGGCCCACCGCCGGCCAGGCAGCCCGTGCTGGGAAGGCCCAAGCTAGGCAGCCCAAAGTCAGACAGCCCTGAACCAGGCAGCCCTGAGCCCGTCAGCTGTGAACCAGGCAACCCTTAGTGGAGTAGCCCGAGCCTGGCTAGGCCGGGCGCGCCTCCCGCGGCACCTCGATGAGCTGACCGACGTCGAGGCCAGCGCCCATCTCCACCGCTGGGCAGGACTTGGCGATGGCCAGCGCCGCCTCGTGGTCGTCAGCGGTGATCAGCGAGTAGCCGCCGAGCCGGGTTCCGGGCCCGCAGTTGCCCACCTCGGCGGTCTCGCCGACCGGGTTGCCGAGCGTGTGCACGCTCGAGCCCAGGCTCTGGAACCAGGCCTTCCAGCGCTCGGCTGCGTCCGCGCCGCCGGGCTGGTAGCCGGCAGGCGCGCGGTAGGAAAACAGGTATGTAGCCATCGTTCAGCTCCCTTGAGTCGGGCCGGCCGCCGTTCGGCCGGGCGTCTCGCTGGTTCCGACACCGGTCCGCCGGGGAACTGGGCGGGCAAGGAGGCGCGAAGCAGCAGCGAACCAGCAACTGGGCGACCCAGGAAACGGAGCGGCAGCGAACCGGGGAACCGGACGGGCCAGGAGACACGGCGCGGCAGCGAACCGGGAACTGGACAGGCCCGGGAGACACGGAGCCCCACGAGCCGGGGAACCGGGCAGGCCAGGAGGCGCGAAGCGGCAGCGAACCGGGATAACCGGGCGGGCAAGGAGCCTGGAGCAGCGAATCGGGGAGGACGGGGAGCGGCAGAGGCAGCACGGCACCATCCGGGCCACGACGGCCGGCCAGTTGATAGCCGGTCAGTTCCAGTCTGGCGGGCCGCCCAGTTCCGGCCTGGCCTGGTGTCGGTACTGGTGAGAGCATGCCGAGAACAGGAGGGGCTGATGGCAACCGAGCTCATCGAGGCGGCGCAGGCCGGCGACCACGAGGCGTTTGAGCAGCTCATCGGCCCGTACCAGCGGGAGCTTGAGGTGCACTGCTACCGGATCCTGGGCTCCGCGCAGGACGCCGAGGACGCGCTGCAGGAGACGCTGCTCGCGGCGTGGCGGGGGCTGGGCGGGTTCGAGGGCCGGGCCTCGGTGCGGACCTGGCTGTACCAGGTCGCGACGAACAGGTGCCTGAATGCGCTGCGCTCGGCCAGCCGCCGGCCGCAGCAGGCGACCTGGCCGGTCCCCGGCGTCGAGCCCCCGGAGCCCAGCCGGATGGGCGAGGTCAGCTGGCTGGAGCCCTACCCCGACGTCCTTCTCGACGGGCTGCCCGATGACCACCCAGGTCCGGAGGCTCGTTATGAGTCGTTCGAAACGATCTCGCTGGCGTTCATCACGGCCCTGCAGTTGCTGCCGCCCCGGCAGCGCGCGGTACTGATCCTGCGGGACGTGCTCGGCTTCCGGGCGCGGGAGGTCGCGGCCACACTGGAGACCACGGAGGAGTCGGTGACCAGCCTGCTCAAGCGGGCCCGCGCGACGCTGCAGCGGCGATTGGACGAGCCCGCTGAGCCGCCCGTGGCGGCCGGCTCGGCGGCCGAGCAGACCCTGCTGACCCGGCTCAGCCGGTCCTATCAGACTGGCGACGTGGACCAGCTCGTGGCGCTGCTCACCGACGACGCGCGGGT
>DASUBV010000253.1:0-58276 GCA_035763085.1 Streptosporangiaceae bacterium
ACCTCGGCCTCGGTGACCTCTAGCTGCGGCGTGACCAGCAGGTGATCAAGCTGGATGACCGGCCGGTCCGCCGGGAAGCTGCGGCCCCGGATGGCGGGCGCGTACCCGGCGGCGATCCAGGTGGCCAGCCGCGGCATGTTCAGGTCACCGGCGATGACGGTCGGCACGGCGTCGTCCGCACGCGCCAGGCGCGCCGTCAGCCTGCACAGCTGGGCCGGGCTGGTGAAGCGGTGGGTGAGGTGGGTGCTGACCAGCCGCAGCGGCCAGCCGCCGGGCGTCTCGATCATGCAGACGAGCGCGGCGCGGCTGACCGGGTCGCCGGGCGCCTGGCCCAGGCTGATGCACTCCTGGCCGGTGACCGGCAGCCTGCTCAGCACGCCGATGCCCCAGCTGCCGCGGTCCGGGCGCGGGGCGATGGCGAGATCGGCCAGCGAGGTGCCTTCGGCCAGCGGGATGCGGATCAGCTCGGCGCCGAGCTTGCCCGCCGCGACCGCGACGTCGTCAGGACCGGTGTCGCCGTCGGCCCACCACGCTTCCTGGACCGCGATGAGGTCGGCGTCGAGGCTGGCCAGCGCCGCCGGGACATCGAAGGGACGGCCGGCCGCGCTGAGGCCGCAGTGCAGGTTCATGCTGCCGATCATGAGTGCCGCCACGCCCCTAGCGTAGGGGCCCGGCCAGGCTGCGGCCCGGGCCGGCTGTGGACCGCTCCTGCACAGGCGCATGTGCATATCCGGTGGAAAAAGCTGCGCACGCGGGGGATAACGCTGGCGAGGCTGTGGACGAAAAGAAAATCTTGAAAAGATGCCCGGCAACCCCTTGTGCGCGGCCGGGCAGGGGCGTAGAAATGTCGTCACCACAGAAGAACGGAACCGCCCGGGAGGCAACTCCGGGGGCCCGTGGTCAGAGTCAGGTACTGGCCATTTACCTGAGGTTTTGCTCGGAAGTGGTTGGCTGTACCGCGCGACTCCGCCGGGAAACTGGCAGGGTCTGCTCGCCGGGAAACTGACGGGCTGGCGCACCGTATGGTCAGCGAGGCCCCTGCATCTCATACATGCGGGGGCCTCGTTTCATGTGCGCATTTCCTGGCGTTCCGGCGCGGCTTCCGCCCGAATAGCGCAGGCCTTTCATAAACGCGCATTGCGCAATTCATCAGGCTTCATTCACGTTGCCGATCTCACGCTGCGCGCCGGCCGCCGGCGGCAGGTCAGCGGCCGGCGGTGCCCCGGCCGCGCCGGCCGGGCCGGACGGCGCAGCCGGCCCGGGTGTCCCGCCCCGGCCGGCCGGGGCCGTCGACTGCCAGATCTCCCGGATCAGGACCTGCAGCGCGCCCGCGGCGGGAATGGCGAGCAGCGCGGCTACGAAGGCCCCGAAGATTCCGCCGATCCACTCGCCGATCGACGCCCCGACCAGGATGGACACCAGGACCAGCAGGGGATTGACCTTCACCGTCCGGCTCATCACGACCGGGTTGAGGATGTGGTTCTCGATCTGGGTGTAGATCAGGAACACCACCAGCGTCACGATGCCGGCCGTCAGCGAGTGGCCGACGGCGAACAGCACGACCGGGATGCCGGCCAGCGCGCCGCCGATCAGCGGCAGGAAGTCGACCAGCGCCACCCACAGCGCCCACAGGAACGGGAACGGCACTCCCAGCGCGAGCAGCGTGACCAGCACGACGACGCCGGCGGTGATCGAGGTCAGGAAGTTGCCCAGCATGTAGCCGGTAACCGAGCGGTTGACCTCGCGGGCAATACGCGAGTAGCGGGCCGCGCGCGCGGGGACCATCAGCCCCAGGATCGTGTTGCGCATCTTGGTGCCCTCCAGCAGCAGGAGCAGCACCAGCACGAAGATGGTGATCAGCTCCAGCAGCAGCGAGAACGCGCCCTTGCCCAGGCTGAGCGCGGGCTCGGCCAGGTTCTGGCCCAGGCTGACCAGCTTGGGCGCGTTCTTACTGACCCACGCCTGGATGTGGTAGCGCTGCACGAGGTGGCCGATCCAGCCCCGGCCGTGCTCGGCGTCGGCGACATAGCCGGGCAGCGACTGGGCCAGGTGCGCGATCCCGTTGGCCAGCGGGTAGCCGAACGCCACCGCCAGGCCGATGAACACCAGCACGCCCCAGAAGGTCACGATGGCCACGGCCAGGCCGCGGCGGCGCACCTTCCACCGCTGCAGGGCGACCACCAGCGGGTTGAGCAGCAGGGCCACGAAGCCGGACACGACCAGCAGCAGGAGGACGTCGCGCAGCCGGTAGATCAGCCGGGCGGCCAGGTAGGTGACGGCCACCACCGCCACGGTGACCAGGATGGTCTGCAGCGGGATGCCGCGCTCGGCGGCCGCCTGCCACATCCGGGCGCGGCGCGGGGCGGCCGAGGCGGCCGGGTCGATGGCGGCCGGAGCGACCTGGTCGATGGCGGTCGCGTCGACGGCTTGCGGGGCGATGGCGGCCGGGGACGTATCCCCGGCGGGCTGGCCCGCCTGACCGGCGGGCTCGGCCGGGATGTCGTGATCCTCACGCATCCGGACATCATGGCAGTGCGGCCGCCCGGAGGGAGGCCGCTCCGCCGAGCGAGCCGGCAGGGGGCCGGCGCTGCCTGGACTGAGGAGCTTGCGGCGAGGGAAGGCGGTGCCTCCATGGCACCCTGCCGGGGAGCGGGCAGGCACACGAGCGAGCCGGCGGGGTGCAGGCGGCGCAGGAGCCGGGGCCGCGTCCGGGTGGCGCCGCGCTTGCCCTAGTTTGGAGGCGTGGAACCTCCGGCGGCTGCGGGTGCCGCGTTCGCGCCGGCTCAGCACGCGGCCTGGCTGCTCGGCCAGCAGGGGCGGGCCTGCGCGGCCCTCGGCAGCCCGCTGTACGCCAGCCTGCTGGACCACGCCGCGGCGGACCTGCTGGGCGGCGGCCCGGTCGCCGCGGTCCTGGACGGTTACCTGGCCGAGCCCGCCGCCAGCGTTCTCGCGCTGCGGATGCTGGGCGGCGCGCACGCGCTGGCCCTGTCCGGGCAGGCGCCCGGCCTGGCCGCGTTCTACCCGTCCGCGGGCGGCACCGCCAGCCCCGGCCCGGACGGTGCCGACGCCTGGGATGCGCTGCGGCAGACGCTGACCGCGCACGCCGACTGGATCAGGACCTGGCTGACCCGCCCGCCGCAGACCAACGAGGTGGGCCGCGGCGCCGCGCTGGTCGGCGGCCTGCGGCACATCGCGGCCGAGAAGCAGCTGCCGGTCCGCCTGATCGAGGTCGGGACCAGCGCGGGGCTGAACCTGCGCGCCGACCAGTTCCGGATCACCGGCGAGGCCGGCCGGCATGGTGACTCGTCCTCGCCGGTGGTCCTGGCCGGCGGCTGGCGGGGCGCCCCGCCGCCGGAGACGGCCGTCGAGGTGGTCTCCCGCGGTGGCGGCGACCTCGACCCGATCGACCCGGCGACCCCCGCGGGCAGCCTGACCCTGACGGCCTACGTCTGGCCCGACCAGGCCGGCCGCCTGGAGCGGCTGCGCGGGGCCATCGACCTGGCCGCGGCCATCCCGGCCGACGTGCGCCGCGAGTCGGCGACGGCGACGCTGGCCCGCACCCGGCTGGCCGACGGGAGCTGGACGGTGCTGTGGCACTCGATCTTCCGCCAGTACCTCGACACCGGGCAGCGCGCCGAGCTGTCCGCCGGGGTGGCCGGGCTCGCCGCGGCGGCGACCGCCTCGGCCCGGTTCGCCTACCTGTACCTGGAGCAGTCGCGCAGCGGCGGCTGCCCGGTGACGCTGACGACGTGGCCCGGCGGGCGCAAGCGCGTCATCGGGCACGCCCCGCCGCACGGCCTGCCCGTCACCTGGGACGCCTGACCGTACCCGGTCCGTACGCCATCAGCGCGGCCCCTGATCTGCGCTCAGCGTGACCCGGAAGCCATCGCCGGGACCCGGCTCCGCCATGAGATGGCGCCGCAGGAACTGCAGCTGATGCTGCAGCAGGCTCCCGGTGCACGCCGAGCCGATCGCCGAGTGCCCGGCGCCGGGCAGCAGCAGTACCTCGTGCGGCCGCCCGGCGGCCACCAGCGCGCTGGACAGCCGCAGCGTGTTCGCCGCGAAGACGTTCTCGTCGGCCAGGCCGTGGATCAGCAGCAGCGGCCGGCTCAGCTGCGGGGCGGCCCGGATCAGCGAGCACGCCTCGTACCGCTCCGGGAACTGGTCCGGGTGGCCGAGGGTCCGCTCGCGCCAGTGCGCGTTATACAGCCGCTGGTCGGTGACGCCGGCGCCGGCCACGGCGACCCGGAAGACGTCCGGCCGGCGCAGCACGGCCAGCGTCGCGATCGTGCCGCTGAACGACCAGCCGCGGATGCCCGCCCGGCTCAGGTCGAGCTCGGGATGCAGCCGCGCGGCCTCGTGCAGCGCGGCCACCTGGTCCTCGAGCACCGGGCCGAACGGGTCACCGTGCACCTCGCGCTCCCAGGCGGGGCCGCGTCCGGCGGTGCCGCTGCCGTCGGTGGCCAGCACCGCGAAGCCCTGCTCGGCGAACCACTGCGAGACCAGCGCCCACCAGTCCAGCGCGGCGGTGACGCGCTGCGAGCCCGCCCCGCCGTAGGAGTCAACCAGCACCGGCAGCGGGCCGTGCTCGGGCCGGTGCCAGGACGGCAGGAACAACGCGGCCCGCAGCTGGCGCGGACCGAGGACCAGCCGCCGCACCCGGACCTTGAGCACCGGGTGCTGCACCAGGGACGCGACCGGCACGTCCGGGCCGCCCGGCCGGGACACTGTGCACCGGCCGGCGGGCTCGTCCGCGCACCGGGCGCTGTGCACCAGGGTGCTGGCCCGCAGCGTGCCCGTATGCACGCCGGGCTCGGTGCTGAGCTGCCGCAGCCCGCTGCCGGGCCGGTAGCTCCACAGGTGGGTCTGCGCCGGGTCGCGCGACGCGGCGAGCAGGATGCCGGCGTCTCCGGAGTCCGGGCCGCCGCCGGCATCCGGGCCGCCGTCCACGCTGAGCACCGCGCGCAGCTGCAGGCCGGGCGGCGTGACCGGGACCCCGTCCACCGTCAGGTGCCGGGTGCCGGCCAGGTCGGCGTGCCACAGCAGGGCGCCGCCGGGCGTCCGCGCGGGCAGCCCGGGGACCAGCTGCACCCAGCAGTCGTCGCGCTGCTCGGCGAGCACCGTGGTCGTGCCGGTCGCCGGGTCGATCGCGAGCATCCGGACCGTGCGCTGATCGCGTGACTGGACGACGCCAAACGGGCCGTGACCGTCCCACCCCGCGCCGACCAGGTACTCCAGCTCGCCGTGATCCCACCGTGCCTCGGTGCGCGAGACGTCCAGCCCGCAGATCCACAGCGAGCAGCCGGGGCCGGGCATGCCGGCGGCCGGGTAGCGCACCGCCCGCGGCGGGCTGGCGGGCTCGGCCGGGTTCGACAGGTGCCACACCGGGACCGCTGCGGAGTCAGTCCGGGCGGTCAGCAGCGCGGTGCCGTCCGGGGCCCACCAGAACCCGCGCGGGCCGGCCACCGACGTCGTGGCCGTGAGCTCGGCGGTCCCGAACGTCACGGCCGGCCCGTCGGGTGCCGCGAGCACCCGGTCCGCGGCCCCGTCCGCCGCAATGACGCGCACCGCACCGCCGGACAGGTACGCGATGCGCGTCCCGGCCGGGTCCGGGCGCGGGCCGGCCACCGGGCTGGCGGCCGGCAGCCGCCGTGGCCGGCCGCCGGTGACCTCCGCCGTCCACAGCTCACCGGCCAGGGCGAAGGCGGCCAGCCGGGCGTCGCGGTCGGTGGCGTAGCTGCCGATCCCGGTGCCCGGATCGGCTGTCAGGTCGGCGGGATCAGCCAGCAGGCGCTCGGTGCCGGAGCCGACGTCCACCGCCCGCAGGCAGGCCACCGGGTCGTCGCCCGCGCGGCTGCGCAGGAACAGCACGGTCGCGCCGTCGGGCGAGATCGTGAACTGGCCGGGCGCGCCCAGGGCGAACCGGCGGGTCCGGGCCAGCTGCTCAGGAAGGGAGGTTGCCGCCATGCCCGGTACGCTGCCACAGCGCCGCGCCGGCGGCGCGGCAATAACCGGCTCGCCAGCCCGCCCGTCCACTCAGATGTGGCTCCGGGCCGGGATGTGGCCCCGGGGCGCGATGTGGCCCCGGCAGCCGTCACTGGGCAGGGTTCGCGGCACCGCTGAGGCGAGCGCTGCGGCTGAGCGGGTGACCGAGTGCTAATAGCCGGCGGCGGGGTCGACCAGGCCCTCCAGCGGCTGGCCGGCCGCGAACGCCGCCACGTTGCGCTGGATGCGGCGGGACAGCAGCTGCCTGATCATCTCCGCGGTGTCGGCGGTGTGCGGGGTGATGATGCAGTTGTCCAGGTCCCACAGCGGGTGGCCCTCGGGCAGCGGCTCGGGGTCGGTCACGTCCAGGGCGGCTCCGCCAATGGACCGCTCGCGCAGCGCGGCGACCAGCGCATCGGTGTCCACGTGCCGGCCGCGCGCCACGTTCACCAGCCAGGCATCGCGCCGCATCGCGGCCAGCTGCGCCGCGCCGATGATGCCCTCTGTCGCCGGGGTCAGCGCCAGCGCCACGAACACGACCCGGGCCGGCGCCAGCGCCTCCAGCAGCTGGCCGGCCTGCAGCGTGCGCGCCGCGCCGGGCAGCGCGCCCGGCTGGCGGCGCACCACGGTGACCTCGGCGCGCATCGGCGCGAGCAGCTCCAGCAGGCTGACCGCGATGCCGCCGCCGCCCAGGATCGTGACCGGCTGGTCGTACAGGCTCTCGCCGGCCGCGGTGCCCCAGGACCGGGCCTGGATCCGGCGGCGCAGGAACCGCAGCCCGGCCATGGCCAGCATCAGCGCGTGCTCGGCGACCGGCTCGGCGTAGGCGCCCTTGGCGCAGGTCCAGGTGCGCGCCGGGTCCAGCAGGCCGGCCTCGGCGACGCGTTCCACGCCCGCGAACGGCAGCTGCACCCAGCGGGCGGCCTGCGCGGCAGCCAGCGCCTTGGTCAGCCCGTCGATGTCGCTCGCGTCGAGCCAGATCAGCGCGTCGGCGGCCGGCCCTATCTCGGTGAGCTCGCCGCCGGCCCCCCGGACGGCCGCGATCACTTCGTCCCAGGGCTCCGGCCCGATGGCAATGCGAGATGAGGTCACAATCGCGACCTTAGCGGGGGCTGCCGCTGACCGGCGCACCAGCCGGCCTCATGATCAGTCCCGCGCCGCAGCAGGCGGCCCGGATTCAGCAGCGTGCCGGGCCTGGCCAGTCACCGGGCTGGGACTGCCTCGAGCGCTCGGAGCAGCGCGGCCCGCCACTCCTCGGTCTTGCGCACCTGGTTGAAGGTGAACACGTGCAGGCCCGTTACCTGAGCGGCCGGGTCGGTGAGCGCGGCCGCGGCCTTGTCCAGGAACCGGTCCGGGCTGTAGCCGCCCGGCGCGCCGAGCCGGACCAGCCACTCGGCGTGCCCGGCCACGAACCGGGCCGACTCCGCGGCGCCGGACACCGCCGCCAGTTTCAGCAGCCGGGCCTTGTCCAGCGGCCCGGCCAGGCCCACCAGGACCGGCAGCGCGATGCCGCGGGCCCGGATCCGGGTCAGCCAGCGGTGCAGGACCGCCGGGCTGAAGCACAGGTTGCTGACGATGTAGGTGGCGTGATGGCGCTTGTCCCACATGGCCTGCACGGTGATGTCATCGCCGATCTTGGGGTGGCTCTCCGGGTAGCCGGTGATCCCCACCCGCTCGAACGGCCGGCCCATCGCGGTCAGCTGGTCCAGCACCTCCAGGGCGCTGTGGAAGCTCCCGGCGGGCGGATCGGCGTCGCCGGCCGGCACGAACACGTCGTTCACCCCGGCGGCGGTCAGCCGGGCCACGACGTCGGCCAGGTGGGCGCTGTCGCGCACCAGCCGCGCGGACAGGTGCGGCACGACCGGGTAGCCGTGCTCGCGCAGCCGCTCGGCCAGCGCCAGCGTGGGCTCCAGGCCCCTGGCCGGCGAGGCGGTCACCGTCACCGTCAGCTCGCGGGGCACCCACTCCAGCACCGACTGCTCGGCGCTGGGCGCCGGCAGGATCTCATAACGCGGGGCGCGCAGCAGCGGGGCGATGCGGGCCAGCCCGGTCCGGGTCATGTGCTGTCTCCCGCCTCGCCGGCCACGAAGCGCTCCAGTTCCCGCTCCAGGCCGGCGGTCCCGGTGCTGATGATGGTCAGCGGCAGGCCGAACTCCGCCGCGATGCGCGCGGCGGCGGCGTCCAGGCCGGGGTCACGCTGCTGGGCCAGCCAGACCACCCGCTTGTAGTGGCCGAAGTAGTCGGGCCACAGCTCCGGGTGCCGGTCCAGGCCCAGCCCGGCGCGCACCGTCTTGTCGAAGCTGCGCACCAGGTAGTCGGTCAACAAGTAGGTGCCGGGCTCGGCGTCCAGCAGGCCGGCGATCTTGTCCTGGCCGCCGAGCACGTCGTAGCAGTGCAGCCCGGCCAGCCGCGGCACGCCCAGCTCCTGGCAGAGCTCATCGAGCACGCCGTAGGTGCCGCAGTCGGCGTAGGCCAGGGCCACCCGCAGCCCGCGGGCCTGCAGGGCCACCGCCGCCTCCCGCGCCGCCGGGGCGATCTGGGCCGGCCGGTTGTGCAGCGGCGCGGGCAGGCTGTGCACCAGCACGGCCCAGCCCCGGCGCGCAGCGATCTCCCGGACGTGCCCGGCCAGCGCTCCGCACGCGATGACCGCCAGCTCAGGGGAGTCAGGATCAGGACGGGAACGGGAGCTGGTCGACGAACGCGTCGTTGAAGTCGCTGCGGTCGGAGAGCTCGACATACCTCACCTCCCCGAGCAGCGCCAGCGCGCCGGCCCGCTCGCGGACCGACAGCAGGGCCATCTTGGCCCCCTCCCCGGCCACGTTGCCCGCGCTGACCACCCGCAGCGCGGGCAGCCGGGGAACCAGGCCCAGCTTGATCGCGTTGGCCGGCGACAGGTAGCTGCCGAACGACCCGGCCAGCAGCACCTGCTGGACGTCACGCGGCCCGAGCCCGGCCTCCTGCAGCAGGATGTTCCACCCCGTGGCGATGGCCGCCTTGGCGAACTGCAGCTCGCGCACGTCGCGCTGGGACAGGTAGACCGAGTTCGCCGCGTCCCCGGGCTCGCCCAGCCAGTGCAGGACGAAGACCCGCTCCTTGCCCAGCTGAGTGAGCCGCCCGGCCAGGGCGGGGGCGATCGCGGCGGCCTGCTCGGCGGTGACGAACCGGCCGGAGTGATCCAGCAGCCCGATCCCGACCAGGCTGGCCACCGCGTCGACCAGCCCGGAGCCACACAGCCCGGCGGGCTCGGCATCGCCGATGACCTGCAGCCGCACCTCCCCGGAGGTCATCGAGACAACCTCGATCGCGCCGTCAGCGGCCCGCATCCCGCAGCGGATCGCCGCCCCCTCGAAGGCTGGCCCGGCCGGCGCGGCGGTGGCCAGCAGCCACTCGCGGTTGCCCAGCACGATCTCGCAGTTGGTGCCAATGTCGATGAACAGCCGGGTCCGGGAGTCGCGGTCCATGCCGGAGGCCAGCAGCCCCGAGGTGATGTCGCCGCCGACGTAGGCACCGAAGGCCGGGAAGCAGAACGCCCGGGCCCGCGGGTGCACCGGCAGGTCCAGGTCGGCGGCCAGCACCTCGGGCAGCAGCCGGGTCGTCATGATGAACGGCGCCACCCCGAGCGGCTCGGGGTCGATGCCCAGCGCGAGGTGGGTCATCGTCGCGTTGCCCGCGACGGCCACCTCGATGACCTCGCGCGGGTCGATGCCGGCCTGCCCGCACACCTCGGTGGTCAGCTCGGCCAGCGTCTCGTGGGCCAGCCGGGCCAGGGTGCCCAGCGCCGCCGGATCCATCATCACCGCGCTGATCCGGGTGATGACGTCGGCGCCGAACGGCTGCTGCTTGCTCAGCATGGACGCCACGGCCAGCGGCGTCCCGGTGGACAGGTCCAGCAGCGTGGCCACGACGGTCGTGGTGCCCAGGTCGAACGCGATCCCGTGCAGCGCCCCGGTGGTGTCGCCCGGCTGGACGTCGATCAGGACCTCGTCGACGATGACGGCCGTGACCTGGTAGTCGGCCTCGCGCAGCACCCGGCCGAGCACCCGCAGCACCGGCAGGTCGATCCGGACTTCCAGGTCGTCCAGCGCGTCCAGCACCCGCTCGGCGTCGGTGCGCTGGTCGCTCAGCGTCGGCTCGGCCAGCTCCAGGAACCGCTTCTGGGCGGCCGGCCGCAGGATGACCTGGCGGCCCACCCCCACAGTCGCTGCCTTCGGCCGGGTGACCAGCGGCGGCACGTCGATCTCCAGGTCGCCGGCGGCCAGCGCCCGGCAGGCCAGCCGCCAGCCGTCGCGCAGCTCGCCGGGGGAGAAGGCGCGCGCGTCCAGCGGCGAGACGGGGACGCTGCCCCCGGTCACCCTGACCTTGCACTTCTTGCAGGTGCCGTGGCCGCCGCAGGTCGAGTCGATGGCGATGCCGTTCCAGCTTGCCGCGTCGAACACGGTGACGCCGGGTGGCACCCGGACCCGGCTGCCGCTGGGCTGGAAGACCAGGTCGACCCGGGCGGGCGCGGCGGCCCCGGCCAGCTCCTCGGCGATCATGCCGGTGTCGGTCATCGGCGGCCGCCCGGGCTAGGAGGCCGGCGCATCGCCGGACGCAGCGGCCTCGGCGGCCTGCCGGGCCCGGTGCGCGGCGATCCACGCCGCCCCCCACGGGTCCCGGTTGGTCAGCAGGTCGGCGGCCTTGACCGAGCGCACCAGCTGCGGCGTGCGCGCGTCCATGATCGCGCTGGTCAGGCCGTGCGCGACCGCCATCGGCAGGAACGCCGCGCCGATCGAGTGCCGGTCCGGCATCCCGAACGACACGTTCGAGGCGCCCAGCGTCGTGTTCACGCCGAACTCATCGCGCAGCAGCGAGATGGTCTCCAGCGTGGCCAGCACCAGCGAGGTGTCCGCGCCCACCGGCATGGCCAGCGGGTCGAACACGATGTCCTCGACCGGGATGCCGTACCGTCCCGTCGCGACGTCCACGATCTTGCGGGCCAGTTCCAGCCGCCGCCGCGGGTCCTCGGGGATCTCCTCCTCGTCGTTGGGCAGCGCGATCACCGCCGCGCCGTGCCGCTTGACCAGCGGGAGGATCGCCTCCAGCCGCTCATCCTCGGCCGTGACCGAATTGACCAGCGCCTTGCCCTGGTAGGCGGCCAGGCCAGCCTCCAGCACCTCGACGATCGAGGAGTCCAGGCACAGCGGCAGGTCGGTCAGGCCCTGGATCAGCTTCACCGCCTTGACCATCAGCTCGGTCTCGTCGGCCAGCGGCGCGCCCATGTTGACATCCAGCATCATCGCGCCGCCGGCGACCTGCTGGGCCACGTCGGTCTCGATGCGGGACAGGTCGCCGGCCCGCAGCTGCTCCTGGAAGATCTTGCGGCCGGTCGGGTTGATCCGCTCGCCGATGACGCAGAACGGGTTGTCCCCGCCGATCCGCAGTTCTTTCGTGGCCGAAGAAACGACCGTCTCCACCGCAGTCCCTCTCCGGCTCAGGCGCTGGCCAGGGCGCGGCGCCGCCCGAGCAGTTCCTTGGCCTTGACCACCGCGGCGGATGCGTCGGCCGCGTAGCCGTCCGCGCCGACGACGTCGGCGTACTCCTGGGTGACCGGCGCGCCGCCGACCATGACGATGACCTGGTCGCGCAGGCCGGCCTTCTGCAGGGCGTTGATGTTGGCCTTGAACATCGGCATGGTGGTGGTCAGGAACGCGGAGAAGCCGACGATGTCCGGCCGGTGCTGCTCGATGGCGGCGATGAACTTCTCCGGGGCGACCTGGACGCCCAGGTCGATGACCTCGAAGCCGGCCCCCTCGAACATGATGTTGACCAGGTTCTTGCCGATGTCATGCACGTCGCCCTTGACCGTGCCCATGACGATCTTGCCGATGGTCTCCGCGCCGGTCTCGGCCAGCAGCGGGCGCAGGATGTCCAGCGCGCCGGCCATCGCCTTGCCGGCGATCAGCATCTCGGGCACGAAGAAGTCGCCGCGCTCGAACCGGGCGCCGACCTCCTCCAGCGAGGGGATGAGCGCCTCGTACAGCAGCATCTCCGGGCCCAGCCCCATGTCCAGGCCGGCCCGGGTCAGCTGCAGGACCTCCGGCCCGTTGCCGACCAGAGTGAAGTCGTAGAGCTGCCTGAGTAGCTCATCCTGCGTCATGCGCGCCACCTTCCTCGTATCCCAGCAGAGCCGACAGCTCGCTGGCCGCGCTGATGCACCGGGCGCCCAGCCCGGGAATGTCCGCGGCGCTGACCCGGCTGGACGGCGCGGACACCGACAGGGCGGCCACCACAGTCCCGTCATCGCGGTACACCGGGGCGGCTACCGCCACCAGGCCGGGCTCGAGCTCTTCATCAGTAACGGCAAACCCGCGCCGGCGCACCAGTGCCAGGTCGGCTTCGATCGCGGCGCGGCTGCTGAGCGTCCTGGCGGTGCGCTGCTCCAGGCGGCCGGGCGGCAGCTCGGCGGCGCCGAAGGCGAGCAGCACCTTGCCCAGGGCCGCGCAGTGCAGCGGCACCGACATCCCCACCCAGTTCGTGCCGCCGATCAGGTAGGTGCTGTCGACCTGGGCAATCTGCTCCACCAGCCCGCCGGCTCGCGGCACGCCCAGGTTCACGGTCTCGCCGGTCTGGCTGCCCAGCCGGTCCAGGAACGGCCGGGCCACGCTGACCAGGTCGGCCTCCGCGCCGCCGCGGCAGGCGTAGGAGACGAACACCTCGCCGGGCCTGAAGCGCCCGGCCGGGTCGCGCCTCACCAGCCCGTTGCGCTCCAGCGCGGTGAGCAGGCGGGACGTCGTGCTCTTGGCCAGCCCGCTGGACTCAGTGAGCTCGGTGAACGTGACCGGCTCACGGTGCCGGGCGACCTGGATGAGCAGCTGCGCTGCCCGCTCCACCGCCTGCGTTCCGTTGGGGCTGGTCACGGCTGAACCCTTCCGGAAGATCGCTGTCAGGAGTTCCACGTTACGGAACCTTGTTCTACGATGTGATCCTAGATTTGCCTTTCGCACCGGTCAAGACGATCTCGGTCAGGTTGACCCTGGCCAGCAACGAGGTGGCCATGTTCCGTAACACCATGCCCCGCTACGAGATCCTGTCGCCGGACGCTGTCGGCGTGCTCGACAAGGGCTGGCGCCGGATCGTCTCCGAGATCGGCGTGCAGTTCGCCAAGCCGGAGGCGGTGGAACTGTTCCGCAAGGCGGGCCAGCGCGTCGACGGCGAGACCGTCTTCCTGGATCCGGAGTTCGTCCTGGAGCAGGTGGCCAGGGCCCCGCGCGAGTTCGACATGCAGGCCCGCAATCCGGCCAACAACGTGCACATCGGCGGCGACGACATGGTCTTCGGCGCCGTCTACGGGTGCCCGTTCGTGCGCGAGGGCGAGGTCCGCCGCGACGCCACGCTCGATGACTTCCGGCGGCTGGCCATGCTCTCGCAGGCCTTCCCGGAGCTGGACTCGGCGGGCGGGGTGATCTGCGAGCCGAACGACGCGCCGCTGGACTCACGGCACCTCGACATGATCTATGCCCTGCAGACCGTGACCGACAAGATCTACATGGGCAACGTGGTGTCCGGTCCGAACGCGGCCGACACCCTCAAGATGACCGAGATCCTGTTCGGCGGGCGGGAGACAATCGAGCAGACCCCCGCGGTCGTCTCGCTGATCAACTGCAACTCCCCGCTGCGCTGGGATGACCGGATGCTGGACGCCCAGTTCGAGTACTGCGCGGCGGGCCAGCCCGTCGTGCTCACCCCGTTCCTGCTGATGGGAGCGATGTCACCGGTGACCATCCCGGCCGCGCTGACCCAGCAGCTGGCCGAGGCGCTGTCGGGCATCGCGCTGGCGCAGCTGATCCGGCCGGGCTGCCCGGTGATCTTCGGCTCGTTCCTGTCCAACATCGACATGCAGTCGGGCTCGCCCAGCTTCGGCACCCCGGAGTCGGGCATCGGGCTGCTGTGCACCGGCCAGCTGGCCCGGCATTACGGCCTGCCGTTCCGCACCGGCGGCGGCCTGAACGCCAGCCAGACCTGCGACGCGCAGGCGGCCTACGAGGCGCTGATGACCTTGCTGCCGACGTTCCTGGCCGGGACCAACTTCGTGATGCACGCGGCGGGCTGGCTGGAAGGCGGGCTGGTCTCCTGCTACGAGAAGTTCGTCGTGGACATCGAGCTGCTGCGGATGCTGCGGGTGGAGTTCACCCCGCTGGAGATCGACGAGGCGTCGCTCGCCTTCGGCGCGCACGAGGAGGTTGGCCACGGCGGCCACTTCCTGGGCGCCGCGCACACCATGGAGCGGTTCCGCGAGTGCTTCTACCGGCCGCTGCTGTCCTCGACCGCGAACTACGAGCGGTGGCTCAAGCTGGGCGGCAAGGACACCACGGCCCGGGCGGGCGAGATCTGCGCCAGGACGCTGGCTGAGTATCAGCCGCCGCCGCTGGACGACGCGATCCGCGCCGAGCTGGAGGAGTTCGTGACCCGCCGCCGCGCCGAGCTGGGCGACTGAGCAGCGGCCCGGACCCGGGCGACCGCACCGCCCGGCGGCCGGCGTCGTGCCCGGCGCCCCGCCGCGCTGACTGCGGGTCCCGGGACGGCCCGGACCGGGCCGCCCCGGGACCTGGCCGGCACGCGGCCTCGGCAGTCCTGCGGCAGATAGTCAGCAGGGCAGCCCGGACGCCGCGAGCAGCGTCGCGGGCACCCCAGAGCCATCTGCCGGCATCCTGAGTCCCTCGCGTCGCGGCCCCGGTCCCGGCGCCTTGCCCGCCCCTGCTGAGCTGACAGCACGGCCAGCGAGCACGAACGTAACACCCGGCCCGGCCTGCTGGCTATTACCGGCGCATTATTTTTTCTTTACTCTTTCATTGCCATGCGGCGACGGCTGCCCGCAAGCGCCGTCCCGGCCGCGGGCCGGCAGCGCCGCGGGCGGGCAGCGCCGCGCGCCGGCCAGCGTCCCGGGACAGGCCAGATGGGGCCTGGCTGCTGTCAGCGCCCGGTCGGCGGCGGTCAGCCGGTCCTGGTGGCCTGCAGGGTGTAGCTGGCCGCGAGCCGCCACGGCCGGTCGGCCAGCCGCCACTCGCCGCCGGTTTCCTGCATCTGGCCGGGCATGGCCTCCCACGGCACGCTGTCGTGCTCGGCCAGGCCGGTCAGCGTCATGCCGGCCTCGAGCAGCGCCGTGATGGTCTCGCCGAGCCCGTGATTCCACTCGGCGCTGGTGTTGTTCTCGAACACCGCGTCGGTGGCCACATAGGTGCCGCCCTCATTCCAGATGCTGGGTTCCGGGCGCTCGAAGTACGGCAGGTCCACGACCAGCAGGCCGTCTGGCCGCGTGTCGGCCAGCGACCACAGCATCGGGTGCCCCTCGCGGATGAACAGCCGCCCGCCGGGCTTCAGCAGCCCGGCCACCACCTGAGCCCAGCGCCGGATGTCGGGCAGCCAGCACAGCGCGCCGATGCCCGTGTAGACCAGGTCGAACTGGCCAGCGCCGAGCACCTGCACCGCGTCGTAAGCGTCGGCCTCAATGAACTCGGTCGGCGAGCCGGTGCGCCGGGCCAGGTCACGGGCCTGGGCCAGCGCGGCGGGGGAGAAGTCCAGGCCGGTCATGGTCGCCCCGAGGCGGGCCAGCGAGATGGTGTCGGTGCCGATGTGGCACTGCAGGTGCACGCCTCGCAGGCCGCGGATGTCACCCAGTCGCTGAGCGTCGAAGCGGACCACGCCGCTGAGGTACTCGGGGTCGGCCACGAACCGGTCCACGGCGTAGTCCGGGGAGGCCGCGTGCGCGGGCGCGCGCTCGTCCCACTGAGCCAGGTTGACGGCACGGTAGTCAGGCATGCCCATACGGTCGCACAGCGTCCCGGCCCTGGTGGTACTGCCCTGGGTACCGGCGACGTCCTGCGCGGCTGACGCCGCGGCGGCCCGGCGAGGGGCGTGGCTCGCGCCGGCTGTTGCGGGAAAATCTCCGCAGAAACTGTTGGCGGCCGCCCTGGTCGCGACTCCTACCGCTGTCCACGACATGACCCGCCCCCGGCCGGGCGGCGGGCAGCGGAAGGAGACCCGACATGCAGATACCGGCCAGGGCGGCCAGCAGCACGCGGCCGGTCCGGCCCGGCCCCGAGGGCGCCGGGCCGGGCGACGCACTCGCCCTCTCCTGACCAGGGAGCCCTGCGTCACGGGAGCCCTGGAGGGGCGGGCTTCACGGCGCCGGGCTCTGTCATCGCGCCCGGGACCGTGCCACGCCGCTGCTGACTGCGGCACGGTCCCGGGCGTCCCGGCCACCCGGAGCCGCCGTCATGGACCCGCCCCGGCCGCGCTCCATCCGGGCGAAACCCGGCGGGAACGGCGGAAATATTGCTGAACACGCCCCGTACCAGCACTTTCGCCCTACCGTTACCCCATGCATGACCGCGACATCGTCGCTGCCATCGTCGCGGGTGACCCGGCCGGCCTGGCGGCGGCCTACGATACCTACGCCCAGGCCCTGCACGCCTACTGCCGGACGCTGCTCGCCGAGCCGGCCGACGCCGCCGACGCCGTGCAGGACACGTTCGTCATCGCGGCGGCCCGGCTCGACCAGCTGCGCGACTGGGACCGGCTGCGGCCGTGGCTGTACGCGGTGGCCAGGAACGAGTGCCATCGCCGGCTGCGCAGCTATGCCCGGCAGGCCGAGCTGGATGCGGCCGGCGAGGTGACCGACGCCACCGCCGACGTTGGCGGGCCGGCCGAGCGCCGCGAGCTGCAGGCCCTGGTGCTGGCCGCGATCGGCGGCCTGAATCACGGCGACCGGGAGATCATCGAGCTCAACCTGCGCCACGAGCTGGACGGCGCCGACCTGGCCGACGCGCTCGGCGTCCCGGTCAACCAGGCCCACGCGCTGGTCTCCCGGGCCCGCGCCCATCTGGAGCGCTCGCTGGGCGCGCTGCTGGTGGCCCGGACCGGCCGGCGACAGTGCGCCGAGCTGGACCAGATGCTGTCGGACTGGGGCGGCGAGCTGACCATCCTGCTGCGCAAGCGGGTTGCCCGGCACATCGATCACTGCGACATCTGCGGGTCGCGCAAGCGCCGCGAGCTCAGCCCGGCGATGCTGCTGAGCATCCTGCCGCTGGCGGTTGCCCCGGTCGGGCTGCGCAATCAGGTGCTGCGGCTGGTGTCCGACCACGGCGGCGATGCCGCCCGGTACCGGGCGCACGTCGCCGCGCGCGCGGAGCCGTTCGCCCAGTCCGGCTTCCCCGTTCAGGTCGTGCCGGCCGGCGAGCCGGGGGAGCAGAGCGCGTCCCAGGACGACGACTGGCCGGACGACGGGCCGGGACCCGAGGGCCCGGCCGGCGAGGACGCGTACTGGGAGTACCAGCCGCGCCCGCGGCGCCCCCGCGCGCTGGTGCTGGGCTCGGCAGCCGCGCTGATCCTGCTGGCCGGCGTCGGCAGCGCCAGCTACGTGCTGATCGGCGGCAGCGGGCCAGCGGCGGCGCACAAGGTGGCAGCCGGCGACCCGGTCGCGACGGTCGACCCGCCGGCGCCGGTCACCACGGCGCCCTCGCCCGACCCCGGCCCCACCACCAGTTCCGGCACGCCTACCCCGACTCCAGCGCCCCCGGCGTCGACGTCGGTGCCCGCCGCGCCGCCGCCTGCCCCGTCCACCTCGGCCGCGCCGACCCGGCGGCCGACCCCGCGGCCGAGTTCCTCCAAGCCGGCTCCCTCGCCGACCTCCACCCCGACCAGGAAGCCGGCCACGATCTCGGCCAGTCCCCTGAACATCACGCTTGACGCGGCGGATGACTACGCCTCGACGTTCACGCTGACCGCCAGCAACGGCCCGGTGACCTACAAGGTCACGGCCCCGGCCGGCCTGAGCGTGTCGTCACCATCAGGCACCGTGCAGGTGGGCACCCCGGTGACCATCCAGGTGTCAGTGACTGCTGGGGCGGTTCCGAAGTCGGGCGACAATCCCATCAGCGTGTCTCCTGACGCCATCACCGTCGACGCCGACTACGAGCCGCCGGCGACCGCCGGCCTGCCCGGCCTGGTGACCCGGCTGGGTCTCTAGAGGGCATCGCGCAGCTCCTGACAGGCCGCCGCCATCACCGCAACCGGCCGGGGGTCGCCGTCTTCCTGCGTGGCTGCCGGGCCAAGCCGTTCGCGGCGGGCCGCCTGCTGGACCGGTTCGGGCCGGGCCTACTCGACCGGGTTGGAGTACAGGCGCTCCGGGGCGAGCAGCACCGCGGCGCGGCCCTCCTCAGCCATCACTGCGTCGTAGCGGGCCCAGTCCTCATGCGTCCCGCCGGCCGCGGTGAACACATCGCGCAGCAGCACGCGCAGCGCGTTGGCATCCACGCCGGGCATCGGGTCATCGGGGCCCGCCAGGCTGGCCGGGCCCTCGGCGGCGGCCCACTCCCAGCCGGCCCGGACCACGATGCTGGCCCGCGGCCGGGTCCGCAGGTTGGCCAGCTTGGCCGTGCCGCGCCGGGTCGTGAATCCGATGACCGGCATCCCGGTCACCGGGTGGGCGAGCACCCCCGCGTTGACTACCGACGACTGGATCGTGCCATCCGCGCGCAGGGTGGATACCACGCTCAGTCCGTGGTCCCGCCGCACCAGGCCGGAGAAGCCGGCGAGATCGGTCATGGGCCTGACTGTACCTGGCCGGTCTGACATCGGTGTCCGGGAATCCGGCCCGCGGGCAGCGCCGGCGGCTACCCGGCAGCGCGGCGGCGGATCAGGTTCATGGCCGTCAGGCGCAGCACGTCCTGGCCGGCCTGGTTGATCAGCTGCACCCGGGTGCGGACCAGCCCGCGGTCCGGCTTGCTGCGCGACGGCCTGGCCTCCAGGATCTCGGCCCGCAGGTGCACCGAGTCGCCCGGCCGCAGCGGGGCCGGCCAGCGCAGCTCGTCAATGCCGGGCGAGGCCAGGCTGGCCACCCGGGACAGGTAGTGATCAGCCAGCAGCCGCATCGTCACCCCGGCGGTGTGCCAGCCGCTGGCGATCAGGCCACCGAACGGCCCGGCGGCGGCGAACCCGGCATCGGTGTGGATCGGCTGCGGGTCGAATTCCCCGGCGAACGCCAGGATCTCGGCCTCGGTCACGGTGGCGTAGCCGTACGCATAGACCGCGCCCGGCGGGTAATCCTCGAAGTAGCGGTCGTCGATGGGCGCGGCGAAGTCCCGCTCGCCCAGCGACCGGGTGGCGGGCGCGGTCACGCGGCGCCCGCCCCGGCCCGCAGCTTCACCGCCGCGCCGGTCATGGCGCGCAGCTTGCCCGCCGCCACGTCTCTGGGCAGGTACTTCATGCCGCAGTCGGGAGCCAGCACGATCTTGTCGGCGGGCACGTACGGCAGCGCGCGCTCGGCCCGGCGGGTGACCTCGCCGGCGCTTTCCACCGTCATGTCATTCAGGTCGAGCACGCCCAGGATGATCGTCTTGCCCGGCAGCTCGGCCAGCACCGCGCAGTCCAGCCCGGACTGCGCCGTCTCGATCGAGATCTGGTCAGCGGTGCAGGCCGCCAGCTCGGGCAGGAACGAGTAGCCCGACGGCCGGTCGTGGATGATCGCCGCGTAGCCGAAGCACAGGTGCACGGCGGTCGTGCCGGTGATCCCCTCCAGCGCCCGGTTCAGTGCCGCCACGCCGTACTGCCGGGCTGCCTCCGGCCGGGCCTGCAGGTACGGCTCGTCGAGCTGGACGATGTCCGCGCCCGCCGCGAACAGGTCGGCGACCTCGGCATTAACCGCCTCGGCGTAGCCCATGGCCGCCGCCTCGGCGCTCGGATAGTAGTCGTTCTGCGCCTGCTGGGACATCGTGAACGGGCCCGGCACGGTGATCTTGATGGTCCGGTCGGTGTGCGCGCGCAGGTACTCGACGTCGGCGACCTCGACCGGCTCGCGGCGCCGGATCGGCCCGGTGATGCGCGGGACCGGGTTCGGGTGGCCGCTGCGGTCCAGCGCCGTGCCGGGGTTGTCGATGTCCACGCCGTCCAGGGCGGTGGCGAACGCGTTGGAGTAGCTCTCCCGGCGGATCTCGCCGTCGGTGATGATGTCCAGCCCGGCCTGCTCCTGGTCATCGATGGCCAGCCGGGTGGCGTCACGCTGCGCCTCGCCCAGGAACTCCGGCTGCACCCGCCACAGCTCGGTGGCCCGTACCCGGGGCGGAAACCGGTCGGCCAGCCGTGGCCGGTCGATCAGCCAGTCCGGCTGCGGGTAGCTGCCGACCAGGGATGTCGGGAAGAGCATGCTGCCTCCGCATCGCGCCATGCCGGGGCGCAGGGCCGTCCCGGTCGCGGTCCAGGCCCCAGTATGCCCGCCCGGCCCCGGGCCGCCCGGACGGGCTCAGCCCAGCTCGCCCCGGACCCGCGCGGCGCCGGCCACCAGCGCGGCCAGCTTGGCCCGGGCGGCGTCCCCGCTGAGCTGGCGCAGTCCGCAGTCCGGGTTCACCGACAGCCGGTCGGCCGGCACGTACCGCAGGCCGCGGCGGATCCGGGCCGCGACCAGCTCGGCCGTCTCGACCTGCTCGGTGCGCACGTCGATCACGCCCAGGCCCAGGCCGCGGTCCCAGCCGTAGCGCTCCAGCAGCACCAGCTCGTCATCGCCGCGGCGGGCGAACTCCAGGGCCAGCTGGTCGATCCTGGCATCCTGGACGGCGGGGAACAGGAAGTCGTAATGCCCTTCCCACAGCGGCCGGGCATACCGGTTGCCGTAGCAGACATGCAGCACCCAGGTGACGCCGGGCACGTCGGTGACGATGTTCACGGCCTCCACGGCGAGCGCGGCCTGGTCGGGGTAGCCGGCCCGGAACGGCTCGTCGATCTGCAGCACCCGGGCGCCGGCCGCGGCCAGCCGCTGTGCCTCGGCATGCAGGTGCCGCGCCAGCGCGCGGACCAGGTCAGCCCGGTCGTGGTAGGCGTCGCC
Source organism: Streptosporangiaceae bacterium (assembly GCA_035763085.1). Taxonomy (GTDB): domain Bacteria; phylum Actinomycetota; class Actinomycetes; order Streptosporangiales; family Streptosporangiaceae; genus DASUBV01. The sequence continues at coordinate 20,840 of DASUBV010000253.1, forward strand.
GCGGATCCGGCGGGACAGCGAGAACGCGCCGGTCATCGACACCTTCAGCGGCAGGCCGGTGAGCGCGCTGGCGAACCGGAAGTCCTCGGCCAGGCCCAGCCCGGGGCCGCCGGGCTCGGGCTCGGGCAGCGGCTGGCTGAGCACCACGTCCAGGTAGTCGAGGTAGTCGGCCTTGGCCGGCTGCGGGATCTGCACGCCGGGCAGCCGCGGCAGGACGTAGTCGATGTCGTTGTCGCGGCGCAGCTCGCCGTCGGAGATGAGGTCGATCCCGGCCCGGTCCTGGTCGACGATCGCCGCCTTGGCCGCCATGTCCAGGATCTCGTCGAGGTACCGGCGGCTGATCCGGCGCTGGTAGTAGTCGTTCTTGAGCTGGCCCAGCCACTCGGGGACAGCGAATGACCCGATGACGGAGGTGGGCAGCAGCCGTCCGGTCGCCGCGCCCGTGCCGCTCATGCCGGTGCCGGCCACCCCCGTGCCGCTCACTCCCGCACCGCCGCGGTCAGCGTGCTGACGTTCGCCGAGGGGCGCTGCGCGAACGGGGCGATCCGCACGTCGAAGCCGGCCCGGCCGCCGACGTGGCGCAGCAGCGGGCCGTTGACCCAGTTGACCACCGAGCCGTCGTACTTGCCGGGCCCGTGGAACCTGCTCAGGTACTCGCCGACGTCGGTGACAAACAGGTCGTGGCAGGTCAGGCGGCCGAACGGATGCAGCAGCGGCAGCGTGTCGGCGAAGCTGCTCAGTGCCCCGTTGTTGACCTGGAGGCGGATGTCGCCGCCGGTCTCCAGCTGCGAGCGGAGCATCTCGCCGGTCAGGTCGGGGCCGATCCGGTAGGAGTCCAGGCCCTCGATCGGCACATAGCGATCCTGCAGCCGCACGGCGGTCCAGGTCTGCCGCCAGAAGTCCAGGGCGGCGGGCGGCTCGCCGAAGTGCTGCGGCAGTGCGTCGCACAGCAGCTCGGGGCCCAGCCGCAGCAGCTTGGCGATCAGGCTGGGCACCGCGGCGACCCGGGCCGAGCAGCGGCGGGCGATGCGCCGGGCCGCCGCGGCCGGCAGGACCGCCCGGGTCTGCACCTGATAGGAGCGGCCGCCGATCCGGGCGACCTCGTCGGTGGGCAGGTTGTCGTAGACGTTGGAGATGTAGACCAGGAACGCCTTGCCGCGCAGGAAGCCGAGGCTCTCCGACGGCCGGGTGGCGTCGACCACCAGCGAGGTGACGTGCTCGCCGTGGTGCGCCACGGCCTGCCGGGCGCGGCCCAGGACGTGCGGGGAGTAGTCGCCCATCAGGTAGTGCAGGCGGCGGTAGTAGTCACGGTGGTGCGCGCGGGACAGGGCCACGAACTCATCCAGCCAGGCCCGGGCCTGGCCGCCGTTGCCCACGCCCAGCTCGACCACGTACAGCTCGGCGGGCAGCGCGCCGCGCGCGTCGAGGTCGTCCCAGATCTTGAACAGCTCCAGGATGAGCTCGCGGACGGCGGCGGTGTTGCGGGCATCGCTGGCCCCGCCGGGCAGCGCGCGCTCATACTCCCGGCCGGTGAACTGCTCCCAGTGCGACAGCGCCTGCCAGTACAGCGAGTTGAACCGCCAGATGCAGCTGGCCGTCCCCGGCCCCCAGGGTTCCAGCGGCAGTGGCCGGGACGGGGCGGCCCGGCCGGAGCCGCGCTCCCGCTCGCGGGCCGCGACCAGCGCGCGGACCTGTGCCCCCAGGTCGGTGCCCGCCGCGCGGCGCAGGTCAATGGCCAGCTCCAGCGCAGCCTCAGCCGCCGGGGCGGCCCCGGCCCCGGCAGCAGCCCCGGCCGCCTCCGGCGGCTGCGGCCCGGCCAGGATCGGCCGCAGGTCAGCCGGCTCGCGGAAGCTGGAGCTGTACTGGATCCAGTCCACGACCACGCGCAGCGCGGTCAGGTCGGCGGACCCGTCGGCGAGCGCTCGCAGCACGTCCGCGATGGCCGCCGTGGTCGCGGCCGGGTCGGCGCGCAGCCGGGCCACGGGCCGCACGTCAATCCGCATGACCGGACCCGCCTCCGGCTGGCGGGCGCCGGGGCCCGAGCCCGGCCTGCTGCAGCACGGCCGGGATGGCGGCCGGGGCGCCTGGCGCCATGACGTGCAGGCCGGCGACGCCGGGAATCTCGCGGATTGCGGCGATCAGCTCGGCGCACAGCCGCTCGCCCTCGGCCCGGAACGCCTCGGGGGAGCGGCGGCCGGCCAGCTCCAGCCGCCGGGTGACCCCGTCGGGGATGTGCACGCCCGGCAGCCGGGCCAGGTGCTGCAGGGCACGGGGGGACAGGACCGGGCCGACGCCGGCCAGAATCCGGCAGCGGTCGGTCAGGCCCAGGTCGGTGACCCTGGCCATCCACTGAGCGAAGCCCGGGACGTCGAACACGTACTGGGTCTGCGCGAACTCGGCCCCGGCGTCCACCTTGGCGGCCAGCCGCTTCGCGGTGGCGTCGCCCGGCCCGTCGGTCACGGCGCCGATCAGCCACGACGGGGGCGGGCGCAGCTCCCGGCCCGACATCAGGCGGCCGTGGTCGCGCATCGTCCGCGCGACGGCCAGCAGCTGGGTGCTGTCCAGGTCGAATACTGGCCTGGCCTCGGCGTGGTCGCCGTGCCGCGGGTGGTCGCCGGTCATGATCAGCACGCTCGGGATGCCCGCGGCCGAGGCGGCCAGCAGCTCCGACTGCAAGACGATGCGGTTGCGGTCCCGGCAGGTCAGCTGCAGCACGGGCTCGGCCCCGGCCGCGAGGACAGCCAGGCTGGCCGCCCAGCCGGCCAGCCGGGCGGTGGCGCCCTGGTTGTCGGTGATATTGACGGCGTGCACCCAGTCCCGGAGGATCTCCGCGGCCCGGCGGACGGGATCGGTGCTGGCCCCGCGGGGCGGGCCGATCTCGGCAGTGACGGCCAGCTCGCCCGCGGCCAGCGCGTGCTGGAGCAGCCCGCCGCCCGTGGCTGGCCCCCAGCCACCGGCGGGCTCCGGATGCCTCCTGCTGACCGGGCTGGTGCCCAGGTCAGCGTCCCGGCCGTCCGGATTGCCCGCCATGGGCCAGGAGCCTATCGTTCGCTCGCCTGGCCGGAGCCAGCCGGACACCGCACCGTCACCCGCATCCGCACCTCACCATCGTCCGCTTCCGCACCGCACGCCTGGCTGCTTCGGCACCGCACGCCTGGGCGCTTCCGCGCCGCACGCCTGGGCGCTTCCGCGCCGCACGCTCGGCCGCTTCCGGGCCGCGCCCTTGCCCGCTTCCGCACACCCGCGTCACGCCCCGTACCAGCCCGCTGTCGCGGCCTGGCTCAGGTCGTGGCTGGCCGACCCGCGAGGTGGCCGGGCCGTGGCTGGTCCGGCCACGGCCCGGCCGGGAGGCCCGTCAGTCACCGGCCGGCGCGGGCCCGCCAGGGGCGGCGTGGCTGCCGGTGATCTGGGAGGTCACCTGGCGGCGGACCACGCTGAGCGACCCCAGCCCCGACAGCGCGGTCGTGACCTCGGTGGCCAGCGCCGCCCTGGCCGACGTGGACTCGGCCATCCCGATGACACTCACGCCGGCCAGCATGGCCGGGGTCAGGTCGGTGACCGCGGCAATGACCTGAGCGCGGGCGCCGCAGTCGCGGGCCAGCCCGGACAGCTGGCGGGCATCGGGGCTGTCCGGGTCGCCGAGCACCAGCATCAGCTCGCAGCCGCCGGCGATGGCCCGGACGGTCTGCACGCGGTCGGAGGGCGCATAGCAGAACCCGTCCGGGTGCGGCCCCCGCACGGACGGGAACCGGGACCGCAGCGCGGCCGTGACCGCCGCCGCCGACTCGACCGGGATGCCGGGCTGGAGCAGGTAGGACACCCGACGGGCATCGGAGACCTGCAGGGTGGCCGTGCCGGCCGCCGTCTCCACCACGGCCGCCCGCCCGGCTGCCTGGCCGGTGATCGCGGCCGCTGCCGGGTACCCGGCGTTCCCGATGAGCACCAGGTCGTCGCCCCGGTCAGCCAGCCGGGCCGCCTGCTCCTGCGCGTGGGCCACCAGCGGGCAGGTGGCGTCGACGATGGTCAGGCCGCGCGATATGGCCTCGGCCCGGACATCCGGCGGCACGCCGTGCGCGGGGAAGATCACGATGTCGCCCCGGGCCGCGCTGTCCAGCGACCCGGACAGCAGCGCGCCGCGCGCCGTCAGATCCGCGGACGCCTCCGGCGGCGCCGCGAGATCGCCGTAGATGTGCACGACGCGCCCGCGGCCGTGCTGGTCGGCGACGGTGGTCCGGGCAGTCTCCAGCGCGCGCAGCGCCCCGCTGCACCAGGGGCTGCCCGCGGCCAGCAGCGCCCGGGTCGCGACCACCCCGGCCCACTCCTCGACCGCCGCGCTCGCCGCGGCCGCCGCCAGGCGGTCACCGGGGGCCGCCACCACCGCCAGCGCTGCGGTGCCGCCGTCGCGCTGCGGGCAGGTCGCTAAGTAGACCGGCGCGCCGCCGGCGTCGCTGCCCGCGTCGTCCAGCCGGGGCACCTCGGCCAGCGAGCAGCTCAGTCCCTTCCGCAGCAGGGAGCCGCCGATCAGCGGCGCGGCCGGGCAGGGCAGCGGCCCGCGCGCCGGGTCGCCCACCTGCGTGGGCACCACTAGTTCGCCTCGCGGCACGCTCATGTCTGGCGCCTGGAACTCCCGTACCGCTGACCGGTTCATCACAGTCCGTCCCCCGGCCGCCCTCGCGCGGCGGCCAGTTCCGTGGCGGCCAGCTGCTGTGGCCGCTGGGTAGTCAGTGTCCCGCGCCGGGTCGCGGGCCCGCGCGTGACACGCCCGTGGGCCCGGGCGCGGGGCGGCAGCCGGCGAGCCGGCTTTCCGCCTATACCAGTCAGGATTAACAGAATTAAGCTGGGTAGATAAGGGATTCCGGGTAACGGGATTCCGGGTAACGGACAGCCCCGTGCTGTGCAATCTCGCAGGCCGCCGGCGGCCTGCCGCGATCCGAGAGGACCGGGATCATGTCCCAGTGCGACCAGTTCCTGGAGAACAACGCGCGGTACGCGCAGTCTTTCGCCGGGCCGCTGCCCATGCCGCCGTCGCGTGGCGTCGCCGTCATCGCCTGCATGGATGCCCGGCTGAATGTTTACGCGATCCTGGGCCTGGCCGAGGGTGAGGCGCATGTCATCCGCAACGCCGGCGGCGTCGTGACCGACGACGCGATCCGCTCGCTGGCGATCAGCCAGCGGCTGCTGGGTACCCGCGAGATCATCCTGATCCATCACACCGAGTGCGGCATGCTGACCTTCACCGACGACGACTTCAAGGCCGCCATCCAGGAGGACACCGGCATCAGGCCGCCGTGGGCGGCCGAGGCCTTCAGTGACCCCGAAGGTGATGTCCGCCAGTCCATCGCGCGGATCAAGGCCAGCCCGTTCATCCCGCACACGGACGCGGTGCGCGGCTTCGTGTTCGACGTGGCCAGCGGCAAGCTCAACGAGGCAGCCAGCTGATCCGGTGCTGCCCCTGCCAGTCCCGGTCAGGCGTCGGGTGACTCGCCGCGGCCCTGCTGCTCGGCCAGGAAGCGCTCGAACTCGGCGCCGAGTTCCTCGGCTGTCGGCATCGGCTCGGACTCGTCGCCGAGCAGGTTCTCGCGGCCGGCCGCGAATGCGTCGTACTGCTGCTCCAGCGCCTGGACGACCTCGGTGACCTCTTCGGAGCCCTCGACCTGCCGGGCGATCTCCAGGTCGGTGCGGCGGGCCGCCTCGCGCAGCGAGTCACCCGGCAGCACCAGCCCCGTGGCCCGCTGCACGGACTCCAGCAGGGTGACCGCGGCGGCCGGGTAGGCGGCCTGGGCCAGGTAGTGCGGGACGTGCACGGCGAAGCCGAGGGCAGCGCGGTCGTCCTGCCCGAGCCGGTACTCCAGCAGCGCCGCCGCGCTGCCGGGCACCTGCAGCTTGTCGACCACCGGCCGGTAGCCCTCGAGCAGTTCCGGCTGGGTGGCGTGCGCGGTCACGCCGAGCTGGCGGGTGTGCGGGACGCCCATCGGGATGCCGTGGAAACCGACGCTCAGCCGGACCCGCAGGTCAGCGGTGAGCTGGCGCACCGCGGCGGTGAACGCCTCCCACTCCCGGTCCGGCTCCAGCCCGTTGAGCAGCAGGAACGGCGTGCCTTCTGCGTCGCGCAGGACCGACAGCGTGAGCTCGGGGGCGTCGTAGTCCTCCCAGTGATCCTTGGCGAAGCTCATGACCGGCCGGCGGGACCGGTAGTCGATCAGGGCGTCCACGTCGAACCGGGCCACCTCCCGGCGGTCCAGGACGCTCTGCAGGTGCGCAGCCATCAGCCGGCCCGCGCTCCCGGCATCGATGAACCCGTCGAGGTAATACAGCATCACCAGGTCGCCGTCCGGATCGGCGGCGCCCGGAGTCACCTCGTACAGATCCCCTGGATCGCGCCCCACGTCACAGCCTCTCTTGCCGCCAGTGCTCTTCTCAGTCATATCAACGCTGGTCGGCAATCATAAATTCTGCGGGCCGGGTGCGGGACCCCCGGATATGCCTGCTCCGGGCTGCTGCGGCCCCGCGCTCCGGCCGCCGGGGGCCTGGCCGCTGCCGGCCGGCCCGCCGGCCCGCTGGCGCCCCGGTGCGTTCTCGCAGGTCAGGACTGGCGGCGTCGAGCCGCCCGGTGCTCGTCCCAGCGTTCCAGCATGGCGGGCAGCTCGGCGGCCATGAACTCGAAGTACTCGACGCTCTCGCTCAGGCGCTCGCCCGCGGGCGTCCCGGCGCCGACGACGCTGACGCCATCGCGCAGGGTGTCGGTCCACCGGGCCATCAGCGCGTCGCGCATCCGCAGCAGCCGGTGCCAGACATCGTGCGGCACGCCGTAGTACAGCCGCCGCGAGCCGGGTTCCCCGGTCCCGGTGACCAGGCCGACCTGGATCAGGTAGCGGACCCCGCCGGAGACAGCGGCCGGGCTCACGCCCAGGACCTTGCCGAGCTCGGCGGCCGTCATCTGGCCCGCGTCGGCCGTCAGCAGGGCGACGAACACGCGCGCGGGCATCCGCGGCACCCCGGACTGGAACAGCAGGCTGGCGAACCGCTCGATGAACCGGCTCACGGCCTCCTCGTCCCGCCCGCCCGAGCCGGCGCCGGGCCCGCCCGCCGGGCTGACAGCCGCGGCGCCGGCGCGCGCACCGTCCGCGGCCGGAGCCAGCGCGGCAGCGTCGTGCTGGCCGGCCCGGACGTTGCGAGGAGGTGAGGTCACGAGTCGGCTGCCCTTCCGTTAGGGTCTTGTTAGTAAATTCATGAATTACTGAAATTAGTGTAAGGTCAACGCCATGACCCTGGCAATTGAGGTGTCGGCCCTGCGCAAGTCCTACGGGCCGACAGTAGCGCTTGACGGGCTTGATCTCGGTGTGGCGGCCGGCGAGGTGCACGGCTTCCTGGGCCCCAACGGAGCGGGCAAGACCACCACGATCCGCGTCCTGCTCGGCCTGCTGCGCGCCGACGGGGGCACGGCCCGGCTGCTGGGCGGGGATCCGTGGCACCAGGCCGTGGCGCTGCACCGCAGGCTGGCCTATGTCCCTGGTGACGTGACGCTGTGGCCGAACCTGACCGGCGGCGAGGTGATCGACCTGCTTGGCCGGCTCCGCGGCGGGATCCGCGACGACCGCCGGGCAGCGCTGCTGGAGCGCTTCGACCTGGACCCGGCCAAGAAGGCCCGTGCCTACTCCAAGGGCAACCGGCAGAAGGTCGCGCTCGTGGCGGCGCTGGCCTCGGAGGCGGAGCTGCTGATCCTGGACGAGCCGACCTCGGGGCTCGACCCGCTGATGGAGGCGGCGTTCCGGGACAGCGTCGAGGAGGAGCGGCAGCAGGGCCGGACGATCCTGCTGTCCAGCCACATCCTGTCGGAGGTCGAGGCCCTGTGCGACCGGGTGACGATCATCCGGGCGGGGCGCACGGTGGAGACCGGGACGCTGAGCCAGCTGCGCCACCTGACCCGGACCTCGATCGCGGCCGAGCTGGCCGCGCCGCCCGCCGGCCTGGACCAGCTGCCGGGCGTGCACGACCTGGTGGTCGATGCCGCCGTGGCGGGCGAGGCCGGCGGGCGGGTCGCGCGGGTCCGCTGCGAGGTGGACTCCGCTCAGCTCGATGAGCTGCTGCGGCTGCTGGTAGCCGCCGGGGTGCGCAGCCTGGTCAGCCAGCCGCCGACGCTGGAGGAGCTGTTCCTGCGGCACTACGCCCGCGAGGGCGAGTCCCCGGCCGTGGTGCGGGCATGACCGGGGCCAGCCAGCTGTACCGGCTCGCCGTGCGGCGGGACCGGATCATGCTCCCGGCCTGGATCTACGTGCTGACGGCCATCGCCGCCAGCGGCGCCTACGCGCTGCGCGGCCTGTACCCGACAGCGGCCAGCCGGTCCGGGCTCGCGGTCAGCGTGGGCAGCAACCCCGCGCTGTCGTTCCTGTACGGCCAGCTGCACGGCACCTCGATGGGCGCCGTGATGACCTGGCGGTACGGCACGTTCGGGGCGGTCGGCGCGGGCCTGATGACGATCTTCCTGGTGATCCGGCACACCCGCGGTGACGAGGAGGCCGGCCGGCTGGAGCTGGTCGACTCGGCGGCGGTCAGCCGCCGGGCGGCGCTCGCCGCCGGGCTGGTGATCGCCGCCGTGGCCAGCGTGGCGGTCTCGGTGCTGACCTTCGCGGCGCTGCTGCTGCTCGGGCTGCCGGCGCTGGGCTCGCTGGCCTTCGCCGCGGGCACCGGCCAGGCGGGCCTGGTGTTCGGCGCGGTGGCCGCCGTGGCGGCCCAGGTCAGCGGGACGGCCCGGGGGGCACGCGGGATCGCTTTCGGGGTCCTGGGAGCCAGCTACCTGCTGCGGGCGATCGGCGACTCCTCCGGCGGCCTGGGCTGGCTGTCGTGGCTCTCGCCGGTCGGCTGGCCGGGGGAGATGCGCGCCTACGGCGGCGACCGGTGGTGGGTGCTGCTGCTGCCGCTGGCGACCGTCATCGTGGTGGCGGGCGCTGCCTTCGCGCTGAGTGACCGCCGCGATGTCGGCAGCGGGCTGCTGCCGCCGCGGCCCGGCTCGCCCCGCGCCGGGGCGCTGCTGCGCGGGCCGCTGGGCCTGGCCTGGCGGCTGCAGCGGGGCACGCTGGCGGGCTGGGCGTTCGGCTTCCTGGTGGTATGCGGCGCGTCGGGCGCGGCCGCGAAGGGCATCGGCGGCCTGCTGGACACCAGCCACCAGCTCCGGCAGGTGTTCGAGAAGCTGGGCGGGCAGGCGGGCATCACGAACGCCTACCTGGCCGCGGTGATGAGCCTGGCCGGCCTGGCGGCGGGCGCCTACGCGACGTCCGCGGTGCTGCGGCTGCGCAGCGAGGAGACCGAGCTGCGGGCGGACCCGCTGATCGCCGCCCCGGTCGGGCGGATCCGGTGGGCGGCCGGGCACCTGGCGGTCACCGTCGCAGGCACCGCGGTGGTGCTGGCCGCCGGCGGCCTGGGCGCGGGGCTGGCCTACGGGCTGCGGATCGCCGATGTGTCCGGGCAGGTGCCGGCCATGATCGGCGCCGGGCTGGCGCAGTTGCCGGCCGCGCTGGCCGTGGCGGCGATTGCGGTGCTGCTGACCGGCCTGATCCCGCGCTGGTCGGTGGCGGGCGGCTGGGTAGCCGCCGGCATCGCGGCGCTGATCGCGCTGTTCGGCCCGGCCCTCAGCCTGTCCCAGTGGGTGCTCGACATCTCGCCCTTCAGCCAGGTGCCACGGCTGCCGGGCAGCGCCGTCACCGCCACGCCGCTGATCTGGATGGCGGCGGTAGCCGTGGTACTCGCAGTGGCCGGCCTGGCTGGCCTGCGCCGCCGCGACCTGGGGTGACCGGCCCGTCGGCTCGCCGGCGCACCCGCCCGGAACACCGGCCGCCGCGCTAGCGGGAGGACGCCGCGCCCGGACGGCGCGAGATCCTCCCGCTCCGGGTCCCGCGGCGACCGGGTCAGGCGCCGGAGGACTTGCGGTAGGCCATCTCGCGGAGCATCTCGGTGAGCCGCACCCTGGTCTCCTCCGGGGTGGCGCCGAGACTGGCCAGGGTGCGCGCGGCGGTCTGGTCCGGGTCGTGCAGCAGGCCGAGCAGGATGTGCTCGGTGCCGATGTAGTTGTGGCCGAGCTGGACCGCCTCGGCCAGCGTGTGCCGGAGCGCCTCGGCCGCGTCGGGCGCGAACGGGAGCCGTCCGGAGGGGGCCGGGTCGCCGGCCGGGGCCGCGGCCGGAGTGCCTTCCGCTCGCCGGGCAGCCAGCGCGGCCAGGACCTCATCCCGGCCGATGTGCATCGCACCGAGCGCCCGGGCGGCCAGGCCCTGGGTCGCCGCGAACAGGCCCAGCAGCAGGTGCTCGCTGCCGACCTGATCCCGGTGCAGGTCACGGGCGGCCACCTCGGCGGCAGCCAGCACGGCCCGGGCCCGGTCGGTGAACCGCTCGAAGGTCGGGACGGTGGTGGCGCTGATCAGCCGGTCGGCAATCGGGCCGGCGAAGCGCTTGTGCACGGCCTGCTTGCTCACGCCGAGCGCGCTACTGATGTCCGACCAGGACCGGCCGGCCCGGCGGCAGCGGTCCACGAAGTGGCCGAGCAGAGCGTCGCCGGCGTCCTCGAGCTGGCTGACGGTGGTGCGCGCGGTTTCGAGCAGATCCAGCAGGTCATCGCTGGGCGAGTCCTGCTGCACGGTATCGATGAGCTCCTGGAGGCTGGGCGGTGGCGTCATGCGTCAACTATAGGTTGACGTTCCGGAGGTTTGTCAACTCTAGGTTGACCCGCCGCGGGCCTGGCCGTCCTTGTCCGGGTAGCGAGCCCGCCGCCTTACTGCGGGTGGATCGTCTCGTGCCCGGCCAGCATCGCGACGTACTGGGCGATCATCCGGGCCCGCGTTTCCGGTCGCTTCACGCTGGCGATCCGGTACAGAATCGCGTACCGGTTGGCCCCGTTCAGGGTCTCGAAGAAGGCCCGGGCGGCCGCGTTGCCCGCCAGTGCCGTGCGCAGGTCCTCGGGGACTTCCATGGAGCGCTGGCCGGCGTACGCCGCGTCCCAGCGCCCGTCCGCCCGCGCCTGCTCCACCTCGCGCAGGCCCGCCTCGTGCATCCGGCCCGCCTCGATCAGGGCCGCGGCTTTCTCCGCATTGATCTTCGACCAGCGGCTGCCCGGCCGCCGCGGCGTGAACCGCTGCAGCCAGAACTCTTCGTCCATCCCGCGCTTCTGCCCGTCAATCCAGCCAAAGCAGATCGCTACCTCGAGTGCCTCGGGGTAGGTCACGCTGGCAACGCTCGCCGTCCCGCGCTTGCCGATCTGCAGCCACACCCCCGGCGCCGTGGCGTGCTGCTCGGCCAGCCAGCCCTCCCACGCCTTTGCGGTAGCGAACGACAGCACCGGCAACTCCGCGCGCTCAGCCATCCCGCCAGCGTACGACGGCCGGCCCCGGCGTCACGGGAGCCGCGGGCGGGTTGTGCTGGATTGCCGGGCTGGATGGCTTCAGCGGGCCGGCGGTGGTTGTATCAGGGCATGACCGGGGCCGGCGGGGAGGAGCAGCGATGGCGGGGGATCCCCCTGGCACCCGCGCCGCATGGCAGCTTCCTGGCCTGGCACCGCGGCTGCCGGTGCCCGGAGTGCCTGGTCGCCGGCGAGGACTTCCGGCGCGAGCTCATCCAGCGGGCCCTGGAGCGGTACGACCCAGCGCCCTACACGCCGCGGCTCAGCGCCGACGACCGCGCGCACCTGGATCCCGCCGTCCGGGCGCGGGCCTGCCCGCGGTGCGGGGCGCTGCGCTATCACCGCTGCCGCAACCTGCTGCTTCCGGCGCATTTCGGAGCCACCCACCCGGAACGCGCGGCCCCGCCGAAATCCGCCTAGGCCCGCCTGCCGGGCCCGCCCGGAGACGTTAGTTGCCGAACAGCAAGCGTCATACTGGCAGTGATGAGAGCGACCGAGAGCCCGGCCGGGGCCAGCTACGGCCGGCGGATGCTGATCCTGGCCATCTGCTGCATGAGCCTGCTGATGGCCAGCCTGGACAGCACGATCGTGAACATCGCGCTGCCCGCCATCCAGCGCGACCTGCACGCCTCGGTGTCCGGGCTGCAGTGGACCATCGACGCCTACACCCTGGTGCTGGCCAGCTTCCTGATGCTGTCCGGGTCGACCGCCGACCGGGTCGGCCGCCGCCGCACCTTCCAGGTCGGGCTGGCCGCGTTCACCATCGGCTCGCTGCTGTGCAGCCTCGCGCCCGGCCTCGGCTGGCTGGTCGCCTTCCGGATGATCCAGGCTCTCGGCGGGTCCATGCTCAACCCCGTCGCGATGTCGATCATCACCAACACCTTCCTTGACCCCGCCGAGCGCGCCCGGGCCATCGGGATCTGGGGTGGCGTCGTCGGCATCAGCATGGCCCTCGGGCCGGTGATCGGCGGGCTGCTGGTCCAGACCGTCGGCTGGCGCGGCATCTTCTGGGTCAACATCCCCGTCGGGCTGGCCGCGGTCGTCCTGACCGCCCTGTTCGTGCCCGAGTCCCGGGCGCCGCGCGCCCGCCGGCCCGACCCCGTCGGCCAGGCCCTGATCATCATCACGCTGGCCAGCCTGGTCTACGGGATCATCGAGGGCCCGGCGGCCGGCTGGGCCGCACCGCGGATCATCACCTGCTTTGCCCTCGCCGCCGCCGGGCTGGCCGGCCTGATCGCCTACGAGCCGCGCCGCGCGGAACCCCTGATCGACCTGCGGTTCTTCCGCAGCGCCCCGTTCTCCGGCGCCACCTTGATCGCCGTCTCCGCCTTTGCCGCGCTGGGCGGCTTCCTGCTGCTGAACACGCTGTACCTGCAGAACGTGCGCGGCCTTTCCGCCCTGCACGCCGGCCTGTACACCGTGCCGATGGCGGTCATGACCATCATCTTCGCGCCGCTGTCCGGCCGGATCGTGGGCGCCCGCGGGCCCCGGCTGCCGCTGCTGGCCGCGGGGGTGTTCATCACCGCCAGCGGGATCATGCTGACCCGGCTGACCGCCACCACCTCCGCCGCCTGGCTGATCGCGTCCTACATCGTCTTCGGCATCGGCTTCGGCGTGGTGAACGCGCCGATCACCAACACCGCCATGGCGGGCATGCCGCGCGCCCAGGCCGGGGTCGCCGCCGCCGTCGCCTCGACCAGCCGCCAGGTGGGCACCTCCCTGGGCGTCGCCGTCATCGGATCCGTGGTGGTCTCCGCCCTGGCCGGGCCGTTCCGTGCCGCGTTCCCGTCCGCCAGCCACCCCGGCTGGTGGATCATCGCCGCCTGCGGCTGCGCCGTGCTGATCCTGGGGCTGCTGAGCTCCGGCCGCTGGGCCCTGGGCACGGCGCAGCGCACCGCCGAGGCGCTGATGCCCCCCGCCCCGCAGGTCCCCGTCGGCACCCCCTGATCCGGGGATTTCAGCAGTAACGAGCGCTGCGCGGCTAGCCCTGCCCGGCCGGCGAGGACATGACCGAGAAGACGGCGCCCTGATCGTCGCTCAAGGTGGCCATCCGCCCGTAGGGCGTGTCCGTCGGCGGACTGATGACCCGGCCGCCCATGCCGGTCGTGCTGGCTGCGGCAGCGTCGGTATCGGCGACCGCGAAGTACGCGCCCCAGTGCGCCGGCTGCCCGGCCGGGCCCTCGCCGATGCCGCCCACCATGCCGCCGGGCAGGTCCAGCGTCGCGTACCGGAAGTCGCCGGGGATGTCGCCGTAGGTGAAGCCGAATACGGCCTGGTAGAAGGCCTTGCTCCCGTCGAAGTCCGGGCTCAGGTTCTCGCTCCAGATCAGCGAGCCCGGCGCGTTGGCCCGCTGGAACCCGGTGTGGCGGCCCGACTGCCAGATGCCGAACACCGCGCCCGCCGGATCGGCCGCGATAGCCATCCGGCCCGCGTCCATGACGTCGAACGGCTCGCTGATCAGCCGCCCGCCCGCGGCCGTGATCTTGTCGGCGGTCGCGTCGGCGTTGTCCGTGGCCAGGTACGTCGTCCAGGCGGCTGGCATCTCCGGCGGTCCCATCTTCGGCCCGATCCCGGCCACCATCTGGCCATCCAGGTCGCACATCGAGTACCCGCCCGCCTCTGGCGGTCCCTCGGTGATGTGCCAGCCGAACAGGCCGGAGTAGAAGGCACGGGCCCGGCCGGGGTCATCCGCGCCCAGGTCAACCCAGCATGGCGTGCCGGCGGCCCAGGCGGTGTCCCGTGTCACCATTCGCAAGCTCCCTCCGCGTCGCGATCCGCTAGTCACGCTCAGCGATAACAAGATCGCGGAGAGCAACCAGGCATCCCCGCAGCCTAGTACCTGTCGCATCAGCCGATCGGCTGATGCCCGCCGGCCAGCCGGCGCACGCCGCGATCAGCCCCGCCGCCCGCCAGTCGAGCCGCTCAGCCGATGCCCGCAGCCCGGCCCCCAGACCAGGCTGAACTCACCCCGTCAGCACGAAGAAACGCGAAAGAAAAGGACAGACATGCCCGTTGTGAATGTGCAGGGGCTGCACAAGAGCTACGGCTCAACTGTCGCCGTAGCGGACATCTCGCTCCAGGTGGAAGAGGGCGAGATCGTCGGGATCCTGGGGCCCAACGGCGCCGGGAAGACCACCACCGTGGAGTGCGTCGAGGGTCTGCGCACCCCCGACCGCGGCCAGATCACCGTGCTGGGACTCGATCCCCGCCGCGACCGTGCCGAGCTCAGCCAGCAGCTGGGCGCTCAGCTTCAGGACAGCCAGCTCCCTGAGCGGCTGCGGGTCGGTGAGGCGCTGGAGCTGTACAGCTCCTTCTACCGGACCCCGGCCGACTGGCGGAAGCTGGCCGACGGGCTGGGCCTGTCCGGCCTGGAGGCGCGCCGCTACGGGAAGCTCTCCGGCGGCCAGCGCCAGCGCCTGTCGATCGCCCTGGCCCTGGTCGGCAGCCCGCGGGTGGCCGTGCTCGACGAGCTGACCACCGGCCTGGACCCGCAGGCCCGGCGCGACACCTGGGCGCTGATCGAGGGCGTCCGGGACAGCGGGGTGACGATCTTGCTGGTCACCCACTTCATGGAAGAGGCCGAGCGGCTGTGTGACCGGGTCGTGCTCATCGACCGCGGCCGCGTCGCGGCAGCGGGCAGCCCGGCCGAGCTGGCCGGCGGAGTCAACGCCGAGCAGCGCATCTCGTTCCGGCCGTCCGCGCCCATCGACAGCAGCCTGCTGGCCGGCCTGCCGGGCGTCACCAGCGTGACCTGGCGGGGCAGCACGGTGCTGGTCACCGGCACCGGGGACGTGCTCAGCGCGGTCACCTCGGCGCTGGCCGCCCGCCGGATCGTGGCCAGCCAGCTGCGGGTGGAGCAGGCCAGCCTGGAAGACGCATTCGTCGCGCTGACCGGCCACGGTCAGCCGGAGAGCACTGAGGGAGAGACCACCAATGTCTAGTTCCGCCCCGGCCGCCCCGCTGACGGCGCGGCGCGGCCGCCGCGAGGCCGGCGCCCTGCGCCGGCTGACCATCACCGAGCTGAAGCTGTTCGCCCGCGAGCGGGTCGGGCTCATCTGGGGCGTGGGCTTCCCGGTGGTCCTGCTGATCATCTTCGGGGCGATTCCCGGCTTCCGGGACCCGGTCAGCGACGCCACGCCGCACGTCACGATCCTGGACGCCTACGTCCCGATCCTGATCGCGTTCGTGCTGGCCATGCTCGCGATCAACGTGCTGCCGGCGGTGCTGGCCGGATACCGGGAGAAGGGCATCCTGCGGCGGCTGGCCACCACGCCGGTCGGGCCGCAGCGGGTGCTGGCCGCGCAGCTGATCATCTGCGTCGGGATGGCCGCCGTGACGCTCGTGGCCCTGCTGGTCCTGGCCCGGAGCGCCTACCACGTTCCGCTGCCGCGCCAGATCGCCGGCTTCGTCATCGCGGCGCTGCTGACGACCCTGGCGCTGATCAGCATCGGCCTGTTCTACGCCGCGGTGGCGCCGACCGGGCGGGCGGCCAACGCGATGGGCGCCATCACCTTCTTCCCGATGATGTTCTTCGCTGGCCTGTGGCTGCCGATCGCCGCCATGCCCGCACTGCTGCAGCACATCAGTCACGCCACCCCGCTGGGCGCGGGCGTGCAGGCGCTCAGCGACACCTGGCAGGGGCACTGGCCGCACCCGATGAACCTGGTCACGCTGGCCATCTACGCAGTTGTGCTGGGCGCTGGCGCGGCTAGATTGTTCCGCTGGGAGTAGATGCCAATGCGACTGAGCCTGCGCTGGGACAAGCCCGCCGGGCGGGAGCCGACGCCCGCCCGGCTGGAAGCCTGGGAGCGGCTGGAGGGCCCCGCCTTCGCGGCGCTGCCCTACGTCATGCTCGTGATCGCCTCGGCGCTGAACGTCGCCCTGTCCGGGCTCACCGCCGGCTCGGTGATCACGCTGGGCGTCGCCGCTTTCAGCGGCGCGTGGCTCTTGTGGGGTTTCACCCTGCACCCGCGCTGGCGGGACCGGCCGCGGTGGATGGCCGTGTTCTTCACCGTCCTGGTGGTAGCGATGGCCGTGCTGGTCATCCGGGCCCCGCTGTACGGGTTCTTCACCTTCACCGGCTACTTCTTCACCTACTGGCTCCCGTTCGGCTGGCCGCGGCTGGCCGGCGTGGCCGCCGTCGCGCTGACCTCCGCGACCTCCCAGGACGGCGGGCTGCCGGAGCACACCGCGAGTGCCATCGCGGTCTACGCCGGCCTGATCGTCGTCAACACGATGATCGCGGGCGCGATCTTGTGGTTCACCTACGTGGCCTCCGAGCAGCATGACCGCCGCAAGGAGACCATGGAGCAGCTGAGCGAGGCCAACCGCCGGCTGCAGGCGACCCTGGCGGAGAACGCCGGCCTGCACGAGCAGCTGCTGGCCCAGGCGCGGGAGGCAGGGGTCTACGACGAGCGGCAGCGGATGGCCCGCGAGATCCACGACACGCTGGCCCAGAGCCTGGCCGGGATCATCACCCAGCTGCAGGCGGCCGGCCAGGCCGGCCAGGACACCGAGCGCCGGCGGCACCTGGACACCGCGCTGCAGCTGGCCCGCGACGGCCTGACCGAGGCCCGGCGCTCAGTGCACGAGCTGCGGCCCGAGGCGCTGCAGGGCGGCCGGATCGGGGATGCGCTCATCACGGTGGCGCAGGGCTGGTCCGCGCTGCACGGCACCGAGGCCGCGGTCATGGCCACCGGGCCGTCGCGGCCGATGCCGTCCGAGGCGGAGCTGGCGCTGCTGCGCATCGCCCAGGAGGCCCTGGCCAACGTGGCCAAGCATGCCGCTGCCCGCCGGGTCGTCCTGACCTTGTCCTACATCGGGGATCAGGTGACCCTGGACATCCGCGACGACGGGACCGGGTTCGACCCGGCCGCGGTGGCCGCGGGCGAGTCGGGACCGGGCGGCGGGTTCGGCCTGACCGCGATGCGCCAGCGGGTCGAGGGCCTGGCCGGCACGCTGGCGATCGAGTCCGAGCCCGGCTCCGGCACGACAGTCTCCGCCAGCCTGCCGCTGGGTACCGCCCCGCCGCCCGTGTCAGCGCCGCCCGCGCCAGCGTCGGCGGTGGCGGTGCCCGGGCCGGCGGCCCCGGCGGCAGCTGCGGGCGGGCGCGGATGACCGGCTCCCAGCGCGGCCCCGGCAGGCCGGCCGATGGCACGCCGCCCGGCGGGGTGATCCGGCTGCTGATCGCCGACGACCATCCGGTCGTCCGGGACGGCCTGACCGGGATGTTCAGCGACGAGGCCGGCTTCGAGGTGGTCGGGCAGGCCGCTGACGGGGCCGAGGCCGTCCGGCTGGCCGGGCTGCTGCAGCCCGACGTGATCCTGATGGACCTGCGGATGCCGCAGATGGACGGCGCCACCGCCATCGGCGAGCTCACCCGGCGCGGCGTAGCGGCCCGGGTGCTGGTCCTGACCACCTACGACACCGACAGCCACGTGCTGTCGGCTATCGAGGCCGGCGCCACCGGCTACCTGCTCAAGGACGCGCCGCGGGCCGAGCTGCTGCGCGCAACCCGGGCCGCCGCGCAGGGTCAGTCGGTGCTGTCGCCGGCGGTGGCCAGCCGGCTGATGGGCCGGGTCCGGGCGCCGGAACCCGCGGCTGAGCCGCTGAGCCAGCGCGAGCGGGAGGTGCTGGAGCTGGTCGCGGCCGGCTGCACCAACAAGGAGGCCGCCGCCCGGCTGTTCATCAGCGAGGCCACCGTCAAGACCCACCTGCTGCACCTGTACGCCAAGCTCGGCGTCGGGGACCGCGCCGCGGCGGTCGCGGCGGCCTACAACCGCGGCCTGCTGCGGCCGGGCCAGCCGGGCTAAGCCGGGCCCGGCCCGGCTAGGCCGGCCGTGCCCGGCTCGATCCCGGCCCGGCACCCATCCGGATGCTGGTGGCCACCGCCGCAGCCGGCGCCGCCTCCGGACCGGGATCCGGCCAGCTCAGCTCAGGGCGCCCGCCGGCGCCCGATCACGGCGGGAAGCAGTACGAGTCGCTGGAGGCGTCGCCGCCCTGCAGCCGGACCTGGTGCGCCCGCCGGCCGCGGAAGGCATCCGCTTCCACGAAGAACCGCTCGTCGAAGCTCATCCCGCCGCCGGCGGCGACGTCGAGCTTGGCCATCCAGGCGCCGACTCCGTCGGGGTAGAACTGGTCGTCCCAGGCCCCGTACAGCGAGTTGGTGAAGTAGACCCGCTGGCTGTCGCGGCTGACCTCCACCATCTGCGGCCCGCCTTGCAGCGGGCGGCCGGGCCGCGCCGGGTGCGGCAGCCGGCCGACGATGCCGCCGACCCGCACCGAGCCGGTTTCCACCGGGCGGAACGGGTCGCTGACGTCGAACTGCTTCAGCTCGCCGGTTCCCCAGCACGACACGTACAGCTTCTGATCGTCGACCGCCAGCGCCAGGTCGGTGATCAGCGGCGGGACGGCGCCGAACGGCTGCAGCGCCGGCGGCAGGCTGCTGGCGTCGGCGGGCTCAGCGGGAATCGAGATGACCTTCCGCGCGGCCCACTTGCCGTCATCGGCCTCGTGCCACAGCCAGATCGAGGCGGACAGGTCCTCGACGCTGACCACCACGCCGACGAAGCCGTACTTCTTGGTCGGATCGTGCGCGGGGCGCAGCTCCAGCGCCATCTGGTGCTCGTCGCCCAGGTCGATGGTCTGGACGTTGGTCCGGGTCTTCATGTCCCAGAAATGCAGCCGGTGTCCGTACTTGCGGCCGAGCAGCAGGTCCGGGACGATGCCGTTCTCGATCATGGACGGCGTGCCCCACTCGGAGGTGATCGCCACGTCATGGTTGATGTGCCACCACACGTCGTAGGCCAGGTACTGGTCGCCGCGGTCGGCCTCCCACTGGCCGGTCACGTCGAAAGTGGCATGATCGAGCAGCGCCACCCCGCCAGGGCCTTCCTCGGTGCCGCCGCCCAGGCAGGACACGAACAGCCCGCCGGGCCCGCAGTGCACCGTGTGCGGCCGCGAGTAATTCGCCCGCTTGCCCAGCTCCTCGGGACCGAGCACCTTGGTGATCACCGGGCTGGCGGGGTCGGGCTGGGTGTCGAGCACGTACAGCCGTGAGGACCGCAGGCCGGGGACGATCAGGAAGCGGCGGTCACCGTGATCGTGCCCGCCGCCGGGGCACAGCGCGCTGGAGCAGGCGTTCCAGCCGAAGTGGTGCAGTTCATCGCCGAGATTGGGCAGCTCGGTGAAGCCGACCACCGAGCTGTAGCTGGCCGAGGCGGGATCGACGTCGACCACCGCGATCGCGTCCGGCTTGTCGGCCGGCCGGGCGAATGTGGCGACGTAGGCGAGCTTCTCCGGCGGCGCCTCAGCGGCGTCGCGGGGGGATCGGTAGAAGGTCGGATCGAGATGCCCGTCATGCGCGTGCTCGTGCTCGTGTGTCATCGCGTGCGCCCCTCACTGTTGACTACTCGGCCCGATGGGCAGCTCGTCCGATTAACTCCTAAAAGTCAGCATGAAAACTTGGTTATCCGACCGGGCCATTTTCCTCGGCCTATTCGGCAGTCTCCGCGATGCCCGCGCTCAGTGTCAACGACGCGCCCGCCGGGCCGGGGCCAGGTTTTACCCGCGGGGGAAGCGTCAGCGATGCGCCGGGCGTTATCTGTTCGTAGCATGGCGTTCGATGGCCTCCGCGCCGCGCGCGTGCTCCGGGCTAGCGCCACGCCCGGTGCCGGCCGGCGCGGCGGAGCTGTCGAGGCTCACGCGAGCCCCCCGGCGCCGTCCGCGGCGCGACGCACTACCTGGGCCGGCCCTGCGCCGGACCGCGAGAGGTTTGCCCCCGTGCGTGTTTCACCAGCATGGCTCCGGGCCGGCGGCATTGCCGCCGCCGGTGCGGCCGTCATCGCCTGCACCACCACCGCCGCCATCGGCGGCACCTCGTCCTCGCCCCGCCCCGGCACCCCGCGGCCGGCCGTCCTGAAGGGGACCGGGAGCGCTGGCAGCAGCGCCGCGACGGCCGTGCCCGGCTCCCGGACGGTAGCCGCGCCGGCCCTGACGGCCAAGCAGCTGGCCGGCCAGCGCGTCATCTTCAGCTACAAGGGCCTGACCGTTCCCTCCCGGCTGCTGTACCTGATCCGGCACGGCGATGCCGCGGGCGTCGTCTTCTTCGGCGGCAACATCTCCAGCCGGGCTCAGATCACCCGGGTCATCAAGCAGCTCGTGGCGGCTAACGCGGCGGCGACCAACCCGGTGCACGAGCCGCTGCTGCTCATGACCGACCAGGAAGGCGGCCTGGTGCGCCGCCTGCCGGGCGCGCCATACCGGTCTGAGAAGCAGATCGGCGAGGCCGACCACCCGGCTGCCGCGGCCAAGGACGCGGGCGCCGGGGCCGCAGCCAACCTGCGCGGCGTGGGCATGAACCTCAACCTGGCCCCGGTGCTGGACGTGTACCGCACGGCGGGCGACTTCGACGACCAGTTCCAGCGGTCCTACAGCAAGAACCAGAACAAGGTCTCCTACCTCGGCGCGGATTTCATCAAGGCGCAGCAGGCGGGCGGGGTGGCGGCGACGGCCAAGCACTTCCCCGGGCTCGGCGCGGCGACCAGGAAGCAGAACACCGACGAGGTGCCGGTCACCCTGCGCGTGTCCAAGGCCAGGCTGCGCAGCATCGACGAGTACCCCTACAAGGCGGCGATCGCGGCCAATGTCAGCCTCGTGATGACCTCGTGGGCCCGCTACCCGGCGCTGGCACCCCGCCCGGCCGGGCTGTCGTCCGCCATCGTTCTCGGCGAGCTGCGCGACCGGCTGAAGTTCGACGGAGTCACGATCACCGACGCGATGGAAGCCGGGGCGCTGAAGCCCTACGGCTCGATCCAGCACCGGGCGATGCTGGCCGCTCACGCGGGCATGGACCTGATGCTGTGCTCCGGGCAGAACGTCGCCGAGGGCGAGCAGTGCCTGGCCGGCCTGCAGAACGGCTACACCAGCGGCTCGCTGGGCAAGGCGAGGTTCATGCGGGCCGAGGCCCGGGTGCGGCACCTGCGCGCCAGCCTGCAGCCCTAGCCGCCGGCCGGCCGCGCCCCGGCCGGAATCCGCGTGCGCGGGCCAGGTGGCGGCGGGGAGGATGACCGCATGCAGCGCATCTCGGTCGTGGGCAACAGCGGCTCGGGCAAGACCACCATGGCGACCCGGCTCGCCGATGCCCTCGGCATCCCGCGCCTGGAGCTGGACTCGGTGTTCCACCAGGCTGACTGGCAGCCGCTGCCGCGGGAGGAGTTCCGGGCCGCCGTGCGCGAGTTCGCCGCCGCCGACGCGTGGGTCATCGACGGCAACTACGACTCCGCCGTCCGTGACCTGGTGTGGGACCGGGCCGACACCGTCATCTGGCTGGACCTGCCCCGGCACCGCATCATGCGCCAGCTGGCAGCGCGTACCGTGCGCCGCATGGCATCCGGGGCCGAGCTGTGGAACGGCAACCGCGAGAGCTGGTCCAGCATTTTCCGGCTCGACCCGGAGGAGTCGATCCTGCGCTGGGCCTGGACTCGCCATCACGCGTATCGGGACCGGCTCCTGCGTGACAGCGCCGACCCGGCCCTCGCCCACCTGCAGTTCGTCCGGCTGCGCAGCCGGGCCGCGGCTGACGAGTTCGCGCGCGGCGCGGGCGGCCCGGCGCGCTAGCGGCCGCCGAGCGCGTCGATGCTGGCCACCTCGGCCTCGGTCAGCGTGAAGCCGAACACGTCGAAGTTGGCCGTGATCCGGTCCGGCCGCGCCGACTTGGGGATGACCGGGATGCCGTGCTCCAGATGCCAGCGCAGCACGACCTGGGCCGGCGTCACGTCATGGTTGGCGGCGACCTGGGTCAGCACGGGATCGGAGAGCCGGGTGTCCTTGATCGGGCTGTAGCCCTCCAGGATCACCCCGCGGTCGCGGTGCCCGGCCAGCTGGGCCGGATCGAACCGGCCGGGGCTCCACCGGACCTGGTTGACCGCCGGCGCCTCGCCGGTAGCGGCGATCAGGTCGTCGATCTCGCCCAGGCTGTAATTGCTCACCCCGATGGCGCGGGTCAGGCCCTCGTCACGCAGCTCGCGGGCGGCGTTCCACAGCTGCCGCCGCTCCTGGGGCCGCTGCGGCGGCCAGTGCGCCAGCCACAGGTCCACGTAGTCGGTGCGCAGCTCGCGCAGGGACCGCCGCAGCACCGCGGACTCCCGGCCGAGATCGGAGGGGCGGATCTTCGTGGTGAGGAAGACCTTCGCCCGGCTCAGGCCGCTGCCGGCCAGCGCGACGCCGATCTCGGCCTCGTTGCCGTACATCACCGCCGTATCGATGTGCCGGTACCCGGCGCGCAGGGCGGCGGCGGTGGCCGTCTCGGCCTGGTCTCCGGACAGCCGCCAGGTGCCGAATCCGACCACGGGCAGCTGACCGCCGCCGGGGAGCGGGAGGTCGGGCACAGCAGTGTCCTGGCTCATGACGCCATTGTGCAGGATCGGGTCGCCGCTGCGCGGGCGGGTCGCGGCTAGCTGGCCGTAGCGGCCGTGGCGCTGGCGGCGGCCCGGGCCAGCCCGTCCACAAATATCCCGATCAGCAGGTCGAACCGGGCGTCGTCGTCGACCAGCGTGTACTCGGCGGCCAGCTCGACCAGGTTGGGGAAGTGCGCGGGCGGCAGCGAGCGCAGGTAAGCGCTGGCCATCTCGGCGGCCTCCTGCGGCGAGGGCGCGTCACCGGGCCGGGCGCCGGGCGGGTCACCGACCCCGGTCTCGTCCAGGGTGAACCCGTTGATCGTCGAGATCAGCAGCAGGTGCCCCTGGACGGCCATCTTCGGCGGCAGGCCGCCGGCCCGCAGGATGGCCAGCGTCCGCTCGGACAGCCGGATCGCGTTCGGGCCCATCGGGACCCGGCCGATGGAGATCCGGACGAGGTAGGGATGGCGCAGGCAGACGGCACGCTGGCGGCGGGCGACTTCCCTGACCTGCTCCTGCCAGCGGTCCGGATCGGCGTCCGGGATCTGCACCTCGCCGATGAGCCGGTCCAGGATCAGGTCGAGCAGGCCGTCCTTGCTGCCGACATGCCAGTACAGCGAGGCCGCGCCGGTGCCGAGCTGCTCGGCGAGGGCGCGCATGCTCAGTGCGTCGAGGCCGTCGCGGTCCAGCAGGGCGACGGCGGCGTCGACGATGGCGTCGCGGCTGATCGGATCCCGGCGACGCCGCGAGGAGCGCTCGGGCAGCCGCTGCCAGGGGGGTGGCGGGAGGGCCGGCGGACCGGCCGGGTCCGGGGCGTGGTCCTGAGTCTCGGTGCTCACTAGAACACCGTACCAGTATCGAACACTGTTGACTAGAACGGCGGCCCAGTGATAAAACATCGTTCGATACGGAACACTGTTCGATATGGACCACTGTTCGACTCAGGGTCGTCGGCCCGGCAGTCGCCCGGTTCGGAGCAAGGAGAGGCTCAGATGATCACGCGCCCGGAAACCACCCCCGCGGTGGCCCAGCCCGCGGCCGGCCGGCTGCGCTGGCTCGCCGCCGCCGTCCTGATCGCCGGCGCGCTGATGGACATGATCGACCTGACGATCGTGAACGTCGCGCTGCCGACCATCCGCCGCGACCTGCAGGCCGGCTCGACCGAGCTGGAGTGGGTCATCTCCGGCTACATGCTGGCGTTCGCCGCCGCCCTCATCATCGCCGGGAGCCTCGGTGACCGGCTCGGCCGCAAGCGGATCTTCCTGTTCGGGGTCGGGCTGTTCGGGGCGGCCAGCCTGGCCGCCGGCCTGGCTCAGTCCCCGGCGCAGCTGATCGCCTGCCGCGTGGTCCAGGGGACCGCCGCGGCGGCCATGGCCCCGCAGGTCCTGGCTACCTTCCGGACGATCTTCGCGCCGAAGGAGCGCGGCCAGGCGTTCGGCCTGTACGGGGCGATGCTCGGCTTCGCCTCCGCGATCGGGCTGGTGCTGGGCGGCGTGCTGACCGAGGCCAACCTGCTCGGCTGGAGCTGGCGCTCGGTGTTCCTGGTCAACGTTCCGGTCGCCGTGATCGCCCTGGTGGCCGGCGCGCTGTTCATCCCCGAGACCCGGGACGCCGCCGCCCGGCGGCCCGACCTGCCCGGCGGCCTGCTGCTGGCCGGGTCGCTGGTGGCGATCGTGTACCCGCTACTGGAAGGCCGCCAGCTGGGCTGGCCGGCCTGGTCGTGGGCCCTGCTGGCGGCCGGCGTGGCCGGCCTGGCGGTGCTCGGCGCCCGTGAGGCCCGCCAGTCGCCGTCACGGGTCGCCCCGCTGCTGCAGGCCCGGCTGTTCACGGTGCCGGCGTTCGCGGCCGGGCTGGGCGTGCAGCTGGCGTTCTCCGCGGGCCTGCAGGGCTTCTTCCTGATGTTCGCCCTGTGGCTGCAGTCGGGGGAGCAGTTCTCGCCGCTGCGCGCCGGGCTGACGGCCATCGCGTTCAGCGCCGGCAGCTTCCTGGTCGCCCCGTTCGCGGTGCCGGCGGCCCGCAGGTACGGCCGGCGGGTCCTGGTGCTGGGGGCGGCCGGCCTGGTGGCCGGCGTTGCCGGGGTCCTGCTGGCGGCCCGCGACATCACGGTGGCCGGCAGCCCGTGGCCCATCGTGCCCGGCCTCGTGGTGGCCGGAGCGGGCCTGTCGCTGCTGGTCATCCCGCTGGTGAACGTGGTGCTCGCGGCCGTGCCGGCCGGGGTGGCCGGCGGCGCGTCGGGGCTGTTCAGCACCGCGCAGCAGCTCGGCGGAGCGGTGGGCGTGGCGCTGCTGGGCACGGTGTTCTTCGGCTACCTGAACGGTCACTCGCTCGCGGACGCGTTCATCCACGCCGCGCCGTACTCGATGGGGGCGTTCGCGCTGTGCGGGGCCGCCGCCATGCTGCTGCCGAAGACCGCCGTCGCCGACGAGGTACTTATCGCTGACTAGCGGCGGGCCGCCGGCCATGCTGCCCGCCGCCCGCGGGATGCCCGTGCGGCACCGGCGTCGCTGGTCGCTGCGCTCGGCAGTCGCAGGCGAGCCGCCGGCATCCCGGCGGCTCGCCTGCCCGGCGGCCTGCCGGCCGGGGCCGGGGGCCGCACGGTACCTGCTCAGGCCAGCGGGATGCCGGGCGCCTCGGCGCCGATCGAGGTGTCCTCGCCGTGGCCGGTATGCACGACCGTCTCCGGCGGCAGGGTCAGCAGCGTGCCGCGGATCGAGGCCAGGATCGCCCCGTAATCGGAGTAGGACCGGCCGGTCGCCCCCGGCCCGCCGCGGAACAGCGTGTCGCCGGAGAACACCGTGCCCAGCTCCGCCGCGTACAGGCAGACGCTGCCCGGCGAGTGGCCCGGCGTGTGCAGCACCCGCAGCGCCGTGCCGCCGATCTCCAGCACCTGCTCCCCGGCCAGCACGCCGTCCGGCCGCTGGTCGGGGTAGACCATCTGCCACAGCACCTGGTCGGCGGGGTGCAGCAGCACGGGTGCGCCGGCCGCCTTGGCCACCGCCGCCGCGGCGTTGATGTGGTCGTTGTGCCCGTGCGTGCAGACCACCGCGGCCAGCCGCCGGCCGCCGGCCGCGGCCCCGATCGCGTCCGCGTCGTGGGCCGCGTCGATGACGATCACCTCGTCGTCGTCGCCGACCAGCCACACGTTGTTGTCGACCGCGAAGTCCTGGCCGTCCAGCGAGAATGTCCCCGAGGTGACGATCTTGTCGATCCGGGCCGTCACGGCAGCGTCACCACGCTCCTGAGCACCTCGCCGCGGCTCATCCTGGCGAACGCCTCCTCGACCTGGTCCAGCGAGATCGTCTCGGACACGAACTTCTCCAGCGGCAGCCGGCCCTGCAGGTGCAGGTCGGTCAGCATCGGGAAGTCCCGGTCGGGCAGGCAGTCGCCGTACCAGGACGACTTCAGCGCGCCGCCGCGGCCGAACACGTCCAGCAGCGGCAGCTCGAGCTGCATCTCCGGGGTCGGCACGCCGACCAGGACGACCGTGCCGGCCAGGTCGCGGGCGTAGAAGGCCTGCTTGTAGGTCTCCGGGCGGCCCACCGCCTCGATGACCACGTCGGCGCCGTTGCCCTCGGTCAGCTCCCGGATCGCCGCCACCGGGTCGGAGGTGCGCGAGTTGATGGTGTCGGTGGCGCCGACCTCGCGAGCCCACTCCAGCTTGCGGTCATCCACGTCCACCGCGATGATCTTCCGGGCGCCGGCCAGCCGGGCGCCCATCACCGCCGCGTCGCCTACGCCGCCGCAGCCGATCACCGCGACCGAGTCCCCGCGGGTCACGCCGCCGGTGTTGATGGCGGCGCCCAGGCCGGCCATCACGCCGCAGCCCAGCAGGCCTGCGACCTCGGGCTTGACCTCCGGGCTGACCTTCGTGCACTGACCCGCCGCGACCAGCGTCTTCTCCGCGAACGCCCCGATGCCCAGCGCCGGGGAGAGCTCCGTCCCGTCTTTCAGCGTCATCTTCTGCTGCGCGTTGTGCGTCGCGAAGCAGTACCACGGCCGGCCCCGTCGGCAGGCCCGGCACTGCCCGCAGACCGCGCGCCAGTTCAGGATCACGAAGTCGCCTGGCGCCAGGCCGGTCACGCCGTCGCCGACCGACTCCACGACCCCGGCCGCCTCGTGGCCCAGCAGGTAGGGGAAGTCAGTGCCGATGCCGCCCTCGCGGTAGTGCAGGTCGGTATGGCAGACCCCGCAGGCCTGCACCCGGACGAGAGCTTCCCCCGGACCCGGATCGGGCACGACGACCGTGGTGACCGTGACATCCGCCGCCTTGGCGCTGGCGATGACGCCTTTCACCTCGTGTGCCATGTGGTCGCGTCCTCTCCTGAGACAAAACGTAAAAATCGCCAGCTCATCCGGTGTCGCGGAAGGGCGGCGCACCCGGGGGCGATGATACGACGATCAGCTCAGCCCTGAACAGCCGCACAGCCGCGCCGCCGCGGGCGCGCCGGGCGACGCGCGGGCCGGGCGGCGCCGGGGCCGGCCTGCGCGGGACGAGCAGGCCGGATCCGGGCTGGCCGGTCAGGCGGCGGGCTGCGCGGCGGCGGCCGGGCGCCTGGCCATCAGCGGCCCGTTGCGCCGCGACATCACCATGATCTCCACCTCGGGCAGCGCCAGCGGGGCCAGCACGAGAGCCAGTTCCTCCGGGGTCACGTCGCACAGCCGGACCCGGTACTGGGGTGCGCTGTGCCGCGGCTCGGTGAGCCGCGGCGTGCCGCGGCCCAGGCCCACCGGCAGCAGCAGCATCCCGGCCATCAGCAGGGCCTGCCGGGGCAGGCTGCGGCGGTGCACGATCCGGGCCGCCGGGCCCAGCGAGATCTCCAGCAGCAGCCCGTAGTGGCGCGGCCAGATGGTCAGCTGCTGGATGTCCGCCCACCACAGGTGCACCTGACGCTGCCGGGGCCGCCTGCGCGTGGTGCGCACGCCCAGCCGGATGCCGTTGCTGTCCGCGCGGAAGGCCAGGTGCCGGACGGTGCCGAGCACCGACATCACGATGACCGTGGCGAGCACGACTCCGCCGGCCGCCAGCCCGCCCCACCACCAGGCCATGTACCCGATCACGCGGACGAAGGCATAGCCCAGCGCCCCGGCGATGACGGCGAACCAGACCGGGACGAGGTACGGATAACCGCGGGGAAAGGTGCTCGACGGCCCCCGGATCAGCGCAGCGTAGCTCTCCTCCACGGCGTCCTCCCCGCGCAGCCCCCTGCCGTGATGGCAGTACCTTCTGTTGGCCCTACCGCTGATGTTCAGGCATAACGCGCTGGCCGGCAAGTGCTGAATGGGCAAGGATCGGCCCGGATAGCCGTTCGCGAGGCTAATAGGAGCCTGTGAATTTCCGGGCCGCTAGTACGACCGCCCGAAAAGCACCCGCTTGCCGTAGGCCGAAGGCCGCCCGCACCGCACGCACGGCCCGCTATCGGGCTCGCCATCGAACGGGATGCAGCGCGCCGTGGCGGAGGTCTCGGCCTTGATCTCGTCCTCGCACTCCGGGCTGCCGCAGTGCAGGGCGCTCGCCCAGCCAGTCGCGACCGCTGCCGCGAACTCCGGCCAGGAACTGACCTCGGTGGTGTGCTGATCCCGGAACTCGGTGGCGCGCTGGAGCAGCATGGCCTGGAAGGCGGTGAGCTCGAAGGACAGCCGGGCCGGCGCCGAGTCCAGGGACACGGCCTCCTTGCCGTCGCCCACCCGCCGGGCCATCAGCACCGACCCGGCCGCCAGGTCGCGTGGCCCTAGCTCCAGCCGGACCGGCACGCCGCGCAGCTCCCAGTCATTGAACTTGTAGCCCGGCGACAGGTGCGAGCGGCCGTCCACGTGCACCCGGACGCCCGCGCGGCGCAGCCGGCCGGCCAGGTCCTGCGCGGCGGCGGTGACCTCGGCCTCCGCATCACCGCGGCCGATCGGCACGATGACGACCTGGTAGGGCGCCAGACTGGGCGGCAGCACCAGCCCCTGGTCGTCGCCGTGGGTCATGACCACGCCGCCGACCATCCGGCTGCTCATGCCCCAGGAGGTGGTGTAGCAGAGCTGGAGCGTGTCGTCGGGAGCGGTGTACTGGATGCCGAACGCCCGGGCGAAGTTCGTGCCCATGTAGTGCGAGGTGCCGGCCTGCAGCGCCCGGCCGTCGCGCATCATCGCCTCGATCGTGAAGGTGCGCTGCGCCCCGGCGAACCGCTCGCTGGCGGTCTTCTCGCCGGCCACGGCGGGCATGGCGGCCATGTCGGCGGCCAGGTCGCGGTAGAAGCCAGTGGCCAGCATCGTCTCGCTCATGGCCTCATCGGGGCTGCCGTGCGCGGTGTGCCCCTCCTGCCACAGGAACTCGGTCGTGCGCAGCAGCAGCCGCGGGCGCATCTCCCAGCGCACCACGTTGGCCCACTGGTTCAGCAGCAGCGGCAGGTCCCGGTGCGAGCTGATCCACCGGGCCATCGCCTCGCCGATGATCGTCTCGGAGGTCGGCCGGATGATCAGCGGCTCCTCCAGTTCCTTGCCGCCCGCGTGGGTGACGACGGCGAGCTCGGGGGAGAAGCCCTCGACATGCTCGGCCTCGCGCTGCAGGTAGCTCTCCGGGATCAGCAGCGGGAAGTAGGCGTTGACGTGGCCGGTCTCCTTGATCCGCCGGTCCAGGTCGGCCTGCAGCAGCTCCCAGATCCCGAAGCCGTACGGTCGCATGATCATGGTGCCGCGCACCGGGCCGCGATCGACGAGCTCAGCCTTGATAACCAGCTCGTTGTACCAGGCGGAAAAGTCCTCGCTCTGCGGCGTCACGCCGCGCTCGTCGCGTGCCATGCCGGCCAGGCTAGGCGGTGACCTGGCCGGAAGCCGAGCGATTTTCCCGATCCGCCGGCCTGCCCGATTGCAGGCGGCTGACCAGCCAGAACGCGCGATGAAGTAGCGGCCCCTGCCAGGCTTACCGCATGATGGTGGGACTTTGATCAGGCAGGGGATGCCGCGTCGGTCGCAGGAGCACTTGTTTTCATGAGCACCGGATGGCCGCAGGATCAGCAGGAAGTCGCGTGGTCTCGTCCCGAGGACGAGGACGCGTGGCCGCCTGGTGGCGGCGGCCGGGGAGGCGATCCGCGGGACCGCGCCCCGGCAGGCGGCCCGCGCGCCGGGGGCGGGAAGCCTGGGCGGCAGCAGCCGGACGCGCCGTCAGGTCGTCGCAGTCGTCGCGGCCGGTCCAAGGACCGGGACGGCGTCGGGCCCGGTGATGACGACGAAGACCTTGAGTGGATCAGCTACCTCACCGGTGGCCGGCCCGATTCCGCCGGCCAGGCCGCCGAGCCAGAGCGGCCGCGGTACCGGTTCGGGCAGGACCCCCGCGACCTGGCACCGGGCACCTCCGGCCCGGACCGAGGCCGGCCAGCCGGTGAAGCGCACGGCGCTGACGGCCGCGGTGGCCGTGGCCGGCCCGGATCGCGCCGGCCAGCCGCCCCGCCCGACCTCCCGGCCGGGCCGCCCGCGTTCGTGCCGCAGGTCTCGGGGCGAGCCGCACCGCCGGCCGCGCCGGATGCGCCGCCCGCGTTCGTGCCGCCGGGGGCTGGCCGTGGCGGGCCAGCCGCTCCGCACGGTCCCCGGCCAGGGCCGTCTGGCCCGGACAGATTCGCTCCGCCGGCTCCGGGCGGGTTCCTGCCCTCCTCTGGCCCGCCGTCGGTGCCGCTGCCAGTCATCCCGGCCGACCCCGAGCCCGAGCCGTCGTCGGGCAGGTCGCCGTCCGGCAAGTCGCGGTTCGGCCGCCGCCGCGGCAAGCCCGGCCGCGAGGACGCCGGCCACCGCGAGGCCGATTTCGCGACAGACGCCCAGCGGCGGGCTGCCCCGGACCGCGGCCATGACCAGGAGGCGGACTCTCGCGGCCGCGGGCGTGGTCGCGGCGGGCGCAGCCCGGCCGAGCAGGCCGACCCGCGGCTGAGCCGTGGTGTGCGCCCGGACGACCGTGACGGCTGGGGCTCAGGCAACCGGGGTGCCGACGGCCGGCCCGGCCGCGGCGCGAGCTTCCCGGCCGGCCCCGCGGATGCGGCCTGGCCCGGTGCGGCCGGTCCGCCTGACCAGGGTTCCGGCTGGGATCGCGGGCCCCAGGCGGCCGGCCGGGCCGATCCCCGGCGTGGCCACGGCCCCGGGCTGGACACCAGGGACGCGGCCGGACGACACGGCGCTGCGGCCGCGTTCCCTGGCGGGTCACCCGGAGCCGGACCAGGGTGGCCCGGCGCGGCCGATCCGCGCGACCAGCGACGCGGCCGGGGGGCCCAGGCCGGGCCGTCGGCCGGCCCGCAGGACGGGTACGGGCTCGGACCAGAGGGCCCGGCTGATCCGCGCGGAGCGCGGGGCGGGCCAGGCCTGGCTGGTGATGCTGGCTGGAGTGACCAGGACCCGCGCGACACTGGTCGCCGCGCACGCAGGCACGCGGCTCAGGATGACCCGATGCCGCGCCGCGGCGCCGATCAGGGCTTCGGCGCGCCTGGCGACCTGCCCGCCGGACCGGACGCCGGCCGGCGCGACATGCGGCCGCTGCACGGCTCCGCGTTCTCTCCTGATGCCGCCCCGCCAGGGGAGTGGGCCTTCCCCGGACAGAGCCGGGACGGGCGCGGGCCAGCCGGGCCGTGGGCCGGCCGCGAGCCCGAGGTCGGCGGGCGCACCGGGCGGGGCTACCCGCCCGAGCCGGGTCAGCGGGGCGCTGGCGACTGGCCGCGGGATGGTCGTGATACCGGTGAGCTGCGGCGCGACGGGCGAGGCTTTGGTCCCGAGCCGAAGACCGATGCCGGCGGCGCGGCCGATCCCGGCCCTACAGGCGGGCGCCGGCCCGGTGGCTGGCGCAAGCGCGCCGGCCTGGAGGCCGCGGCGGGGGCGCTGTCCGGGCCTGCCGCCCCGGACTACGGCTATGACCTGCCCGCCCGGTCGCCTCGCCGGGCCGAGGCTGGTGAGTCCGCCAAGCCCGGCAAGCCGGAGAAGTCCAGGCGACGGGGCCGGGGCAAGCGCCAGCAGCCGCCTGCCACCGGGCTGCTGGCGGCCGACGACGTCCGGGCGGACCGGGCTGAGCGCGGTCCCGCCGACGCCCGGCGGCGCCCGGAGCCGCCGGGCGGCCCGCCGCTGGGTCAGCCGGGCCGTGGCCGCGCTCCGGGCTCGGGCCACGTTCCGCCGGGTCCCGTGTCGGCCGGTCAGGTACCACCTGGGCCTCCTCCGTACGGGCCTGCCCCGCGCGGGCCAGGCCCGCAGCGGCCCGTGCCGCTGGGCGCCGGGTCGCAGCGCGTCGTCACACCGGACCAGGGTCCCTGGGACGCGGTGCCGGGCCCGCAGGCCGGTCGCGCCGCGTTCGCGGCCGGTACTGCCCAGCTAGTCGGCCAGGCGATGGTCCCGGATACGGGCGCGCTCGACGTGGCCGGACCTGATGGCGCCCGGTTCGCGGCGGCACCGCCCGCGGCCAGGACCGCCCCCGCCCGGCCCGCCAGGGAAGGGCCAGCCCCGGCTGCACCGGCTCCGGGCAAGCCAGCCAAGAAGGCGCAGGGCAAGCCAGCCAAGAAGAAGGCGGCCAGCAAGAAGGCGGCGGGCAAGAAGCAGGTCAAAGCCGGTCCGGCCGCTCAGCGGGCCAGGCAGGCCGCCCCGGCGCCCGCTCGTGCGGGTAAGGCAGCGGGCGGCCGGCCCAAGCGCCGCATGGCGCGCCTGGCCTACCTGGTGGTGGCCGGGGTCGCCGCGGCGGGCGTCGGCGCCGCGACGGTCGAGTTTTGGCCGGCCAGCAGCGGGCCCGCCCATACGATCACGACCCCGCAGCGGCTGGGCACCTACGTCCAGGCGCCTGCCCTGGCTGAGACCATGCACGCCGCCCAGCTGCGCAACGGCATCGTCTCGCAGAGCGGCGGCCAGGCCAGAAACGTGGTCGCGGTCGTCTACCAGAGCAACTCCGGCCCCGGTGGCAAATCCAGCCCGGACATCATCTTGTTCATCGGCGGCAACCTGTCTGGCAGCTCAGCCAGCTCGTTCATCTCAAGCTTCGCGGGCCGGGTGCCGGGCGCCTTCTCCACCGCGGCCGGCCCGATCGGCGGCTCGGCAGCCTGCGTCCCCGGCGGGTCCGGACGGCAGGCGGAGTGCGCGTGGGCTGACAACGACACGTTCGGACTGGTCGCCTCGACCACGCTGGACGGGCAGGCACTGGCTAACGAGATGCGCCAGCTGCGCCCGCAGGTGGAGCACCGGAGGAGCTAGCTCCAGGCGATCCTGCGGGCTGGCCTGGCTGCAGAAGGCTAGGTGGCCCGGGCCATCCCGTTATGTGTCCACCCCGGATGATTACTGGCCGGGGTCCGGCTTCTTGCCCGCCTCCGCCGGCCCGTCCTGCGGCTTGGGACGGCGCAGGGACAGCCGGGCGATCGCGATCGCGATGGCGGCGGCCAGCACGGCTAGGCCGGCCAGCTGCCCGCCGATGAGCCGCGGGTCGAGCGGGAGGACGGCGGAGGCAGTCTCGGCCCGGGCGCGCGTCGCCTTCTTGGCCGGCGGGAAGCCGAGGTTCGCGGGGCTAGAGCTCGGGTCGGGCGAGACGGTGGGGAACAGCCCCACGGGGTTGGTCCCGCCGCCCAGGCCGCCCAAGCTGCCGGGCGGCAGCGTGACGGGCGGGAGCGTCGTGCTCACCGGCGGGAAGGAGGTGCTCGGCGTCGGGGTCGGCGTCGGGGACGCCTCGCGGGCCACCTCGACCGACCCGGAGGAGCTGTCGGAGCGCGCGGACTTGCCCGCTGCGGTGGCGGTCAGCCGGACGTGCTCGCCGTTCACGGCCGAGCTCTGCACGAACGCCGTTGCCTGCAGCTCGTCGGCCTGGCCGACTGGCAGGCTGCCGATGGTGCACACCGAGCCGGACGACTTCGGGCAGACGGTGAAGTGCGGGGACTTCACGTGCCGCACTTGAGCGATGCGAATGGAGACCGACACCGACCTGCTGGTTGCGTGCGTGCTCCAGACCCAGATCGCGAAACGAGCCTGGTGGCCAGGGCGCACCCGCCCGCCGCTCGACAGCGCCTGGACCGACGCGCACAGCTGCGCCATCTGCTGCTTCGGCGGCGGCGAGCTAACGGGGGGCGAGCTGCTGGTCGGTGGCGAGGTGGTCGGCGTGCTGGTGGTCGGCGTCGGGGTGGGGCTGGTGCTGTTGGTCGGGGTCTTAGTCGGCGACGGGCTCGAGGCCGGGCTGCTTGGCGAGTCAGTCGGGCTTGACGTCGCGCTGGTGCTCGGAGCCGCGCTGGAGGTGGCGTGACTCGTTGACGGCTTGGGGGTGGGCGACGGAGACGTGGTCGTCGGCGTGGGCGAGGCCGTGCTGGTACTCGGCGTCGCGCTGGGCGTGGTGCTGGAACTGCTGGACGTGCTATGGCTAGCAGTGGGCGAGGCGGTCGGCGTGGCGGACGAGCTGCTGCTGGTGGGCGTGGCGCTCGCGCTGGTGCTGGCGGACGCGCTGCTGGACGGAGTCGCGCTGGCCGAGGCTGAGGCGCTGCCCGAGGGCAGGGCGCTCACGGAGGCGGACGCGCTGCTGGACGCTGAGGAACTGGCGGAAGCTGAGGAACTGCCCGAGGGTGGTGATGCGCTGGCCGATGCCGTCGGTGACGTCGATGTGGCGGCGTGCCTGGCCGCCTTCCTCCTGACGGGCTTCTTGCTGGCGGACTTCGGCGCCGCTGAAGAATGCGCTGCCGTGGCGGAGCGCGCAGCCGCCGGAGACATGGCGGACTGGGCGGCGGAGTCCAGGAGAATGGCGGCCTTGGGCCGGCTGGAGCAGGCACCCTTCACGATCTGCGGACCGCCGCCGCCGCGCAGCAAGGTGACCGAGCTGAAACCGGCGGGACTGGTGGTAATGATCAGCGCCCCGGCGACTCCGCCAATTGCCACGGACCTGAGCGCTACCGCCTTGACGACATGAGGCTTCACCGGCGCGACCTCGTTGTCGCGGCCGAGCTCACCACAATGCAGTTGCCCACCATGGTCCTCACAGTATGTATGTCCGACCTATGGATTCCCATCGGCCGCCTTCCGACACCTAAGCTTCTGGCCGCGTTACTCGGATCCGGTGAGGCATCCAGGCGCTCCGGGTGCCCGGCCCGCGGCGCCGCGTGAAGGAGGCGGTGGCGGTGTCACCAGGCGACATCCTGACCAGGGCGGCCCGGCCGCCGGACCATGTCCTGCGGTACGGGCCGGGTCCCGAGCAGGTTGCCGACTTGCGCCTGCCGCCCGCTGAGAGGATCGCCGAAAAGGGCGAGCCAACTGTCCTAAATTCGGGCAAAGAGTCCGAAACTTGCGGCGGAGCCGACTCGGACGCCGGGCCGGGTGCCCCCGGACCGGACAGCGGGGGACTCGACGGCATGGAGGTGGAGGGCAGGCCCGGCGCGGGCTGCCCGCTGGTGATCTTCCTGCACGGCGGCTTCTGGCGGTCGGCATATGACCGCACCCATGTCGGACCGCTCAGCGAGGCGCTGGCCGCGGCCGGATTCGCGGTGTGCGCGCCGGAGTACCGGCGGACCGGCCAGCCCGGCGGCGGCTGGCCGGGCACATTCGATGACGTGGCCGCCGCAGTCGATGCGCTGCCGGAAATAGCAGCTCAGGCCAGCGGCGGCGTGGCCGACGCTAGCCGGGTCGTGCTGGCCGGCCACTCGGCCGGGGGCCACCTCGCGCTGTGGGCGGCGAGCCGGGACCGGCTGAGCGCGTCGGCGCCGTGGCGTGCCCGGCCGCCCTCGCGCCCGGCGGTCGCGGGAGTGGTGAGCCTGGCGGGCGTGTGCGACCTGGCCGCGTGCTACCGGCTCGGCCTCGACGGGGACGCGGCGGGCGACCTGATGGGCGGAGGCCCGGAGCGGTTCCCGGACCGGTACCGGGCCGCGGACCCGATGAGCCTGGTGCCGGCCGCTGCTCCGGCCTGGCTCGTGCACGGCACCGTCGACAATCGGGTGCCTGACAGCCAGAGCCGCGAGTACACCGATCGCGCCGCCGCGGCGGGCGGCCAGGTGCATGTCGAGGTGCTGCCGGGTTGCGGGCATTTCGAGCTCATTGACCCGCTGTCGGCGGTGTGGCCGGCGGTGCTGGGAGCGTTCCGGGCGGCGGCCGGAGGGCAGGCCATACCGGGGCTTGCGGGCTGACCGGGACGACTTCACGGACGGACTGCCATCTCGTGTATGCTCTCCTGGCGCGGTGATTGAGACCCGGACGGGCCTGGCTCTCGGGTAGCGGACCGCGTAGGTTGACCGGGTGCGAGCACCCGGCACGCCCCCTTAGCTCAGTCGGCAGAGCGTCTCCATGGTAAGGAGAAGGTCTACGGTTCGATTCCGTAAGGGGGCTCCAGGTCAGGGGCTTGTTTCGCACATAGAACTGAAGACCTCTTTTCGTTGGGGGGCAATCGGGGGGCAGTTTTCGCGGGCTACCGGAGATTGTGTCCCTCATCGGGAGAAGGTCTACGGTTCGGTTTCGTGAGATTCCGCAGGTCGGGCTAATGTCCTGCCCCTTGGTGAGCGAACCCCCGGGACCGTTGGGGGCAGTTCGGGGCCAGATCCCCTGCTATCCGCCTTTCTCGTTCTGGGCGAGATCTAGCAGGGGTACGTTCGAGCGTGCGGTGGTCGGTCTGCGCTCTTCCAACGCAGCTGCCAGAGCTCTTCGAGGACTCCGCAGGGCGCGCGGGCTTTCCCGGCGATCCGGCTGTAGACGGCACTCGCGGCTCGCATCGTGGCGCGACGTTGCTGCTGGCCGAACCCTGGGCCACCCGCGCCCTGTTCGCGCGCGCTGCTCTGCGCTTAGAGCGCGGCGCATCGATGAAAAGGGGCTGGGACCAGCGTCGTCGCATGCGTAGTCAGCCCAATGCTTCCATCTGACGTGTGCCTGGCGCTATGGCGCCGAAGGCCTGGGTCTCGAAATAGCCAGATGCATGCAGTTATGCTCGCTGTCGCTGCCCGGACTGCGAGTCCTTTGGGGCGCTGATGGCGCGCGGTCGTGCGCGCTTGGGTGGAGGTGGACAGGTGCCTGCTGGCGGTCGGCGAGCGCAGATGCTGGCGGCGGCACGCCGGCCGGGCCGGTCTCGGGCCGGCCGGCTGGTGTGGCTGAATCTCGGAATCGAGCATAATTGACCGGACCTACACATGGCCTCAACGCCGAGATAAACCACCTTGCCGAGGCCCTCAAGGATGCTACGGCACAAGGTATGGCTGCGACATTCGGTGTGTGCGGCCGCGCCCTGGCTCCGCTGCTAGAGAAGGTCGAACAGCGGAGCGGCGGGGGGTGGAGCGTTCCCGACCTTCCCGTGGCCCTAGCCATAATCGAGGAATTTGCGAGCGGATCGGCTGCTCCCGGAGATCACAGAGAGATCAGGGAGCGGCTAGTGAGTGAGATACCGGACGAACACACATGGAGCACGTACGCACAGGACGTCCTCATCTGCGTGAACGCGGGGCTAGTAGCGGCATCGGCCGAAGAGCGACCTAAGCCCATCGCGATCGAATACGCCCTGGAGCCGCTCGTAGCATTTATGGAAAACCGCGATACTGACACGATTCGTGTATACGGCAGGAATCGCTGGAATGTTCAAATTATCGAGGACCCGGCCATGGAAGCGGCGATCGGATTTCTGCGGAACATGATCGCGGAGGTATCACAGGCCATGTCGGTCGATTCGGTTACATATAACCGACTAGTCGGCGACGCGGGCATCCTTCGCCCAGGCGCAAG
>DASUBV010000254.1:0-5354 GCA_035763085.1 Streptosporangiaceae bacterium
CACGTCCAGGAACCCGCGGGTGGTGTCGCAGGCGTTGGCGATCTCGTAGTGGTCGAGCTGGCGCTGCACGGTCTCGGCGAACACCCGGAGCTTGGCCAGCAGGTACTGGTCCAGCACGTCGCCGGAGGACGTCACCGGCGACGCCTGGTAGCCGGCCGCGTTGGCGTACAGGGCGAAGAAGTACCAGCTGTTCCACAGCGGGATGATCACCTGGCGGACGCCCTCGCGAATGCCCTGCTCGGTGACGATCAGGTTGCCGCCGCGCAGAATCGGCGAGGACATCAGGAACCAGCGCATCGCGTCGGCGCCGTCGCGGTCGAAGACCTCGCGCACGTCCGGGTAATTGCGCAGCGACTTGGACATCTTCTGGCCGTCGGAGCCCAGCACGATGCCGTGGGACAGGCAGGTCTCGAACGCGGGCCGGCCGAACAGTGCCGAGGCCATTACGTGCATGAGGTAGAACCAGCCGCGGGTCTGGCCGATGTACTCGACGATGAAGTCGGCGGGGAAGTGGTGCTCGAACCACTCGGCGTTCTCGAACGGGTAGTGCACCTGCGCGAACGACATCGACCCGGACTCGAACCAGCAGTCCAGCACGTCGGTCACCCGGCGCATGGTGGACTTCCCGGTCGGGTCATCGGGGTTGGGCCGGGTCAGCTCGTCAATAGCCGGCCGGTGCAGGTCGGTGACCTCGGTGCCGAAGTCGGCCTGCAGCTCGGTCAGCGACCCGTACACGTCGACCCGCGGGTAGGCCGGGTCGTCGGACTTCCAAACCGGGATGGGGCTGCCCCAGAACCGGTTGCGGCTGATGCACCAGTCGCGGGTGTTCTCCAGCCACTTGCCGAACTGGCCGTGCTTGACGTGCTCGGGCACCCAGGTGATCTGCTCGTTCAGCTTGAGCATCAGGTCCCGGATGGTCGTGGTGGACACGAACCACGACGAGACCGCCATGTAGATCAGCGGCTTACGGCAGCGCCAGCAGTGCGGGTAGGAGTGGTCGTAGGTCTCCCGGCGCAGCAGGACCGTGCCCTCGGTGGTGGCGCCCGCCGGCTCCGTCGCGGTGCCGGCGTCGTGCCGGGTGCGGGCCTTCAGGTGGTCGATGATGGCCAGGTTGGCGTCGAAGACATGCAGGCCGGCGTAGTCGCCGACCGGGTGGATGAACTTGCCGTCCGCGCCGACCGGGACCACCGGGACGATCCCGTAGGTGTCGGTGAGCAGCTTGTCTTCCTCGCCGAACGCCGGGGCGATGTGCACGATCCCGGTGCCGTCGGTGGTCGTCACGTAGTCGGCGTGCAGCACGGTGTGCGACAGCGGGTGCCCGAGGTAGTAGCTGAACGGCGGGGTGTAGCGCAGCCCGACCAGCTCGGCGCCCTTGCACCGGCGGACGATCCGGCTCGCCGCGTCCTCGCCGAGCTCGCGGGCGTAGGCGGCCAGCCGTGCCTCGGCCAGCAGGTAGCGCTCGGTCGTCCCCGTGAAGTCGGACTCGACGACGACATAGTCCACGTCCTCGTGCACGGCCATGGCCAGGTTGGCCGGCAGCGTCCACGGCGTAGTGGTCCAGATCAGCGCCAGCTCGCCGGTCTCCAGCCGGCAGCCGACCGTGACGGCCGGGTCCTGCCGGTTCTGGTAGACGTCCTCGTCCATCCGCAGCTCGTGCGCCGACAGCGGGGTCTCGTCGTTCCAGCAGTACGGCAGGCAGCGGAAGCCCTCGTAAGCCAGGCCCTTGTCGTGCAGCTGCTTGAACGCCCACATGACGCTTTCCATGTAGGTCAGGTCGAGCGTCTTGTAGTCGTGCTCGAAGTCGACCCAGCGGGCCTGGCGGGTGACGTAGTCGCGCCAGTCCTGGGTGTAGCGCAGCACCGACTGGCGGCAGGCGTCGTTGAACCGAGCGACGCCGAGCTCCTCGATCTCCTCCTTGGTCTTGATGCCGAGCTGGGCCATGGCCTCCAGCTCCGCGGGCAGGCCGTGGGTGTCCCAGCCGAACCGGCGCTCCACGCGGCGCCCGCGCATCGTCTGGTAACGCGGGATCAGGTCCTTGACGTAGCCGGTCAGCAGGTGCCCGTAGTGCGGCAGCCCGTTGGCGAACGGCGGCCCGTCGTAGAACACGAACTCGTTCTCGCCGTCCGGGCCGGGCGGGCGGTTCTCCACCGACGCGCGGAAGGTGTCGTCGGCCGCCCAGTAATCCAGGACCCGCGCTTCGATCTCCGGGAAGGACGGGCTGGCAGGCACGCCGCTGGCGGCCTGATCGTCTGCGGCACCCGCGCTGGTGGAAGCCCTGGGATAGCTCATCGGTGGTCCTTCGCAGTCCGTCCTGGCGTCTGTACGAGGACGACACCGCCCGGCTGCCGGGCGGGACCGCGGTACCACCTCGCTTGCCGCGCCGGGCCGGCTGTCCGCCGGTGCCACCGCGACCGCTCGTTTCAGGCTGTGACGGGCCCGCCCGCCCGGTTCTAGTAGGGCAGCCCCGTGCCGGGGTACCCGTTCTTCCGGGGGCTCACCGGTGATAGCCGGATCAACGCCGTGTTACTCCTAGCCTACCGACTGGCCGCCGTCCGCGCGCCGCCCGGACGCGGCGCGGATGTCGCCGGCCAGGTAGCGGTCCAGGGTGGGGCCGACGGTGGCGGCCAGCTCGG
Organism: Streptosporangiaceae bacterium; assembly: GCA_035763085.1. Lineage (GTDB taxonomy): Bacteria > Actinomycetota > Actinomycetes > Streptosporangiales > Streptosporangiaceae > DASUBV01. The sequence goes on from DASUBV010000254.1 coordinate 2,634, forward strand.
CGGCGCTGGCCTCGGCGATCGGGGCCAGCCGCAGCACGTACCGGGTCAGCGCGAGGCCCACCATCTGGCTGGCCACGGCCGCGGCCCGGTAGGCGGCGTCGGCCGGGCCGGCCTCGGGGTGCCGGGCCCTGATCATGGCCCTGACCGGGCCCAGAATTGCCTCGGTGATGAACTCGCGGAACATGCTGGCCGCCGCCTCGCTGGTCAGCGCCGAGCGCAGCAAGCCGGTGAAGATCGACAGCACCTCCGGGCGCTCCCAGACCGATAGCGCGGTGCGGACCAGCTGCTCGCCGGGACTGGCCAGGTCCCCCCGCCGGGCCGCCTCGGCGAACGCCGAGGTGAGAACCTCGCTGGGCACCACGGGCAGCCGCATGGCCGCGGTGAACAGGCGCTCCTTGCTGCCATGGAAGTGATGCACCAGGGCCGGGTCGACGCCGGCGTCGGCGGCGATGCCCCGGATGGTGGCGCCGTCGTAGCCGTGCTCGGCGAACCGCGCCCGGGCCGCCTCGAGGATCGCTTCCCGCGTCCCGCTGTCGCCGGCCCGGCGGCCGCTGCGCGCCCGCTGCACGCGGCCGGCCCGTGTCCGCCCGGTCCGCTCAGCCACGCCCGCGCCCGCCCCGCTGCTGCATCCGCTTGATGCGCGGGGGTCGCGTCGCGTGTGACGCGAGCCCGTCACGTTGCGCCGCAGGGCACTGCGCCGGGGCGGCGTTCACTAGCTGGAAGAAGCGCTCTTCCAGCGTGGCGGGTGCCGTCTGCACGCCTTCGGCTCCTGGCCCGGTGCCCAGCGCGTAGCGGACCTGGCCAGGACTGGCGGTGGGCAGCCGCAGTGTGTGCCCGGCCAGAGCCACATCCAGGCCCGCGGCCTCGAGCTGGCCAAACGCCAGCTTCCAGTCGGCACGTGCCACCACCGTCACGCGGGCATCGCCGGTGACCTGAGCCGGAGTCCCCTCAGCCACGACGCCGCCGTCGGCCATGATGACCAGCCGGTCGCATTCGTGGGCCTCCTCCATGTAGTGGGTGGTGATCAGGACCCCGGCCCCGCTCTCGGCCGCCGACCGCACGGTATCCCACAGCCGGGCCCGGCCCAGCGGGTCCACGCCGGAGGTGGGCTCGTCCAGGATCAGCAGATCCGGCCGGTGGGCCAGGGCCTGGGCGAATGCGGCCCGGCGCTGCGCCCCCAGCGGCAGCCGCCCGGCCGGCAGGCCGCCCGCCGGCAGGCGCTGCGGCACCGGTGTGCCGAACACCGCCGCGGAGAAAGCCAGGTTCTCGGCCACGGTGAGGTCGTCGTAGAGGCCCAGGCTCTGCGGCACGTAGCCCAGGCGGCGGCGCGTCTGGCGGGACGGCGGCTGACCGAACAGGGCCACCGTGCCGGCCGAGGGGTGCAGCAGGCCGAGCAGCATCCGGATCAGCGTGGTCTTGCCGGCTCCGTTGGCGCCGAGCAGCCCGACGATCTCCCCCGGCCCGACCCGCAGGCTCACCTCGCGCACGGCGGTGAGGTGCCCGAAGCTCCGGGTCACCGCCACGCACTCGGCCAGCGCCGCGGCGGCCGCCGGCCGCCTGGCTGCCGCTGGCTGAGCAGCCCCGGAAGCCCCGGCCGCCCCGTCCGGCGCGGCCACCGCCCCGGTCTCCCTGGCCGGGCTGGCCGGCGCGCTGGCCGCGCTGGCCCCGGCAGCGGCACCCGGCGAGTCCGCCAGCTCGCGGGCCAGTGCGGCGACGGTGACGGCGTCCTGCAGGTCCGGTGCGACGGGCTGGCCGGGCGGGGCAGCGGCACCCGGCGGGACCCACACGCGCCAGGCACCTGCGCGGTGCCAGCTGCGCGGCAGCTCGGCCGGGCCGGGCGCGGCGGCCGGGGCCGTGATCGTTCCGGCCAGCCCGGCGATGATCTGCTCGGGCGGTCCGGACGCGAGCACCCGGCCGGCATCCAGGACCAGCACCGACGCCGCGCGCCGGGCTTCGTCCAGGTAGGTCGTGGCCACGACCACGGCCGCGCCGCCGGCGACGGCGCCAGCGATCAGCCGCCACAGGCCGGACCGGCTGACCGGGTCCACGCCGGTCGTGGGCTCATCCAGTATCAGCAGGTCGGGCGCGTGCAGCAGCGCGCAGATCACGCCGAGCTTCTGCCGCATCCCGCCAGACAGCTGCCCGGCGAGCCGGTCCCGCGCGCCCGCCAGGCCGGCCTGCCCGGTCAGCTCGGCGGCGCGCTCGCGGGCAGCCGCCGGCGGCAGTCCGTAGACGGCCGCGCGGAAGGCCAGGTTCTCGGCCACGGTCAGCTCGGGGTAGGTGCCGGAGCTGGCCGGCAGGTAGCCGGTCAGCCGGGCGCCGGGCACCCGCACCTGGCCCGCGCCGGGCGGCTGCGTCCCGGCCAGGCAGCGCAGCAGCGTGCTCTTGCCCGCGCCGTCCCCGCCGGCCACCGCCGTGACCTGGCCGGGCACCGCCGCCAGCGACACCCTGTCCAGCGCCGCGACCGGCCCGTAGGAGACGCAGACGTCCTCGGCCCCCCAGCAGCCCGGCGTGCGGGTCAGCCCGCCGCCGGACGGGCCGGCCCCGGCCTCGGCCCGCGCATCCCGGCCGGCGCCGGCCCGGCCTGGCACTGCGCCGGTCACCGTTCCTCCCCGGCACCCGCGGCGGGCCCGGCCGGAACGTCAGGAGGGGTACCATGCTGTCCCGCCAGCGACAGCGCGGGGCCTGTCATGATGGCGGGAGCCGGGCCAGCCGGGCGGG
>DASUBV010000255.1:0-2373 GCA_035763085.1 Streptosporangiaceae bacterium
ACCACAGGCCATGGCCAGCCTGGCGCGGCGTCGGTGACAATTCCCAGCTGCATGCGCTCCTGGCCGACCGGCTGGCTGGCGCGCCTCAGTCTCGCGCGCGAGGACGACCGCATGTCGGTCAGCGCCCGGCCCGGCTGCTGACGCCCTGTCCTTGCGGCCCGCGCGCGGGCATGCGTTCTTTCCGGCTGCCGGTCACTGCGGTGCAGGCACGTCCGGCAGTTACGTCCCTCTTGCGTCATGATGTAACACAACATATCTTCCCGATATATCAACTCGATACATCGGGTGCCCGGCGTGTGCCGGTGCCCGGCTGACGCGGGAGATGCGATGAGGCGGATCGACTACGACACCGAGCAGTACCGGGACTACGCGCGGGGCCGCGCGCTCGCCGAGCCGCAGCTGCGGGCCTGGATCACCGCCTTCGCAGCGGCGCTGCCCGAGCGGCGCCCGCTGGCGGGGCTGGACGTCGGCTCCGGGACCGGCAGGTTCACCCCCGCGCTGGCGCGGGCGTTCGGGCCGGCCACTGGCGTCGAGCCGTCGGTCCGCATGCGCGAGATAGCGCACGAGCAGTCCCGGCACCCCGCTGTCCGGTACCTGGCAGGCTCCGCCGAGGACATGCCCGTGCCGTCCGGCAGCGCCGATTACGTGCTCATGTTCCTGGCCTGGCACCACGTCCAGGACAAGCCGCGGGCAGTCCGGGAGCTGGCCAGGGTGCTCAGGCCCGGCGCGCGGCTGCTCCTGCGTGCCAACTTCAGCGATCACCATCCCCGGCCGTGGTGGCTGGCGCACTTCCCCGGCGGCTATGCGGCGGACGCCGCGCTGTTCCAGCCGCTGCACGAGGCCATCGAGATGTTCACGTCGGCCGGCTGGCGCGTAGCCAGCTTCGGCACGGTTACCGAGCCGTCCGCCGGCACCCGCAGTGACATGCTCGAACGCCTGCGCCTGCGCACCCTCTCGTTCTTCGCCCAGCTCAGTCCCGACGAGCTGGAGACCGGCTTCCGCCGCCTGGAGCAGGCGGTTGCCGCCGATCCGGGCGCGCCAGCCCCGGTGTTTTCTGAGCCGCTGCTCACCCTCGAACGGCCCTAGTCAACGAGGGTCGGCGTCTCGTCGCGCGGCACAGAATTTGCTCGAGCGGCGCGATGATTGGGGCCGGGGCCGGCCGTCTGCCTTGGAGAACCCTGCGGAGGGAGAAGCGATGACCAGCGGCTCAGGGCTGTCACCCGCCAGGCTGCAGCGGATGCATGACGTGCTGGCCGCGCACGTGGAGCGCGGTGAGCTGACCGGAATGGTGACGCTGATCGCGCGGCACGGCGAGGTGCACGCCGACGCGATCGGCACGGTCACCCCCGATGGCGCGCTTCCGGGACCGGACACCATCTTCCGGATCGCGTCGATGAGCAAGCCAGTCGCCGCCGTGGCCGCGATGATCCTGGTCGAGGAGTGCCGCCTGCGGCTGGACGACCCGGTCGACGGCCTGCTGCCCGAGCTGGCCGACCGCCAGGTGCTGCGCCGCCTGGACGCGCCGCTGGACGAGACCGTCCCGGCGCAGCGGCCGATCACGGTGCGCGATCTGCTGACCTTCACCTCGGGCCAGGGCATGGTGTTCGCGGCGCCCGGCACGGTGCCGATCGCCGACGCGCTGCTCGACCCGCCGCTCGGCCAGGGGCCGCCCGCGCCGGACCGGACCGTCGCGCCCGACGAGTGGATGGCCCGGCTGGGCAAGCTCCCGCTGGCCCACCAGCCCGGCACCGCGTGGCTGTACAACACCAGCGCCGACATTCTCGGCGTGCTGATCGCCCGCGCGGCCGGGCAGCCGCTGGAGGTGTTCCTGGCCGAGCGGATCTTCGGGCCGCTGGGCATGACCGACACCGGGTTCAGCGTCCCCGCGGCCAGCATCAGCCGGCTGGCGACCTCCCGGGCGAACGACGACGACGGCAGGATCGTCGTCTATGACGAGGCCGCAGGCGGCCAGTGGAGTCATCCGCCGGCGTTCCCATCCCTGGCCGGCGGCCTGGTATCGACGGTCAGCGACTACTACCGGTTCGCTGACATGCTGCGCGCGGACGGGCGGCATGGCGGTGGCCGGCTGCTGTCCCGGATGTCGGTCGAGCTGATGACCTCTGACCAGCTGACCGATGCGCAGAAGGCCGCCGGCGGGCTGGGCTCGGATTTCTTCGACCACCAGGGCTGGGGCTTCTGCATGTCGGTCGCCACCCGGCGGACCGGGCCGCAGTCGGCCGGCAGCTACGGCTGGGACGGGGGCCTTGGCACCTGCTGGCGCAACGACCCGGCCGAGGACATGACGATGGTCCTGCTGACTCAGCAGATGTGGTCCTCGTCGGCGGGCCCGTCGCTGGTCTCGGACTTCTGGAC
>DASUBV010000256.1:0-8185 GCA_035763085.1 Streptosporangiaceae bacterium
TTCTGCGACTCCACCGGCATGAATGTCCTGCTCGCTGCGCACCGCCGGGCCCGTGAGTGCGGTGGCGACCTGCAGCTGGCCAGCCCTCGGCCGGCGATCAGGAAGGTCCTGCACGTGACCGGCCTGGAGTCGGTCTTCACCGTGCTGGACAGCCCCGCGCCGGTTACCGGCCCGTAGCCCTGCCCGGCGCCGCAGGCCCGGACGTCCCGCGGGACGCGCCAGAGCGCGGATGAGCCGCCGCGCGCCGCACTAGGATCGCAGCTATGCCAGCTGACCTCGCTGTCGTCATACCCGCCAGGAACGAGGCTGAGCGGATCGGCGCCACTGTCAAGGCCGCTCTGAGCCTGGCCGGCGCGGACCTGGTCGTGGTCGTGGATGACGGCTCTGCCGACGACACCGCTGCCATTGCCGCCGGGGCCGGAGCCCGCGTGTTCCGGCATGCTCGCAACCGCGGCAAGGCGGCGGCTATCGAGACCGGCGCGGAGGTGGTCCGGCTGCTGGAGTCCGAGCCCGCCGCGGCCGCCAGCCCCCCGCACCACCTGCTGTTCCTCGACGCCGACCTGGGCGAGACCGCGGCAGAGGCCGGCCCGCTGGCTGAGCCAGTCCGCGCCGGCACCGCCGACATGACCATCGCGGTGTTCAGCAACCGGGTCCGCAAGGGCGGTTTCGGCATCGTCACCGGCGCGTCCGGCGCCGGGATCGAGCGGGCCATTGGCTGGCGGCCCGCCCAGCCTCTCAACGGCCAGCGCTGCCTGACCAGGGCTGCGTTCGAGGCCGCCCTGCCGCTGGCCGCGGGCTGGGGTATCGAGACCGGGATGACCATTGACCTGATCCGCCGGGGGCTGCGCGTCACCGAGGTTGAGGTCCCGCTGGCCCACCGCGCCACCGGCAACGACTGGCGGGCTCAGGTGCACCGGGCCCGGCAACTCGGTGGCGTGGCCCGCGCGCTGGCCGAGCGTGAGCCGTCCGTCGTGCGCGCGCGCCGGACCCGTGCACAGCGTGCCCGCGAGCGCCAGGCGGCCCGGTCCGGCCGAGGCTGACCGGCGGTGAGCCGGGTGCCTGGGGCAGGCGGCCGGCGCCAGCCCGCCGGAGCAGCCCGCGAGCGAGCGGGAGGCACAGCGGCCACCCGGGACGCCCGGCCCGGCGCGGCGCCGCAGGCCGGCCTCCGGCACCGGGCCTGGACTCCGCAGCGCGCGGGCCGCGCCGGGCTGGCAGCGAGCGGCCTGAGTGTCGCGCTGACCCTGGCCATCGCAGTGGTCGGGCCGTCGCTCGTAGAGCCCGCGCTGCCCGGCCGGCCCGGCACACCGCCGTGGTTCTTCGCGGCGCATCCCTCGCCCTACCTGGTCGTGGCGCTGACAGCCCTCGCCATCGCCGCCGGAGCCACGGGCCTCGGCCTCACCATCGGGGCCAGCCGGCGGGGCTGGCAGGTTTCCCCGCTGCTGCTGCTCGGCGCGGGCATCGTCGTCGCCGTGGTCCTGGCGCTGATCCCGCCCTTCGGGTCGGGGGATCACCTGAGCTACGCCGCCTACGGCCGGATGGCCGCGACCGGCCACGATCCGTACACCACAACCCCCGCGGAGCTGGCCCGGCTGGGTGACCCCATCGCCCGCGCGGTCGGGCAGTGGCGCGACAGCCCCTCGGTTTACGGCGCGCTGGCCTCCGGCGGGCAGGCCCTGGCCTCGCTGATCGGAGGGACGTCCGTCCGGCTGACGGTCTTCGTCATTTCTTTGCAGAACGTACTGGCTTTCTGCGTGACCGGCCTGCTGCTGCACGGGCTGGCTCGCGGGGACCGCCGCCGCCAGCTGCGGGCTGCTGTGCTGTGGACGGCTAACCCGCTGCTGCTGCAGGTACTGGTGGCGGGCGCGCATGTGGACAGCCAGGCCATCGTCTTCGTGGTGGCGGCGCTCGCGGCGTTCGGGTGGGCGGTCAGGTCGGGCAGCGACCGGGCGGGGGCCGGCGGTACTGGCGCCGACGGCTCGGGCGGCCGGGCCAGCCTGGCCAGGCTGGCGGGCGGAGCCGCGGTGGCCGGCGCGCTGGTCGGGCTGGGCTTCGCGATCAAGGTGACCATGGCGCTGGCCGGGACCGGGCTGGCACTCGCCTGCCTGCTGGCCTGGCGGGTAGCACGCCGGGAGCCGGCGGCGGGGTCGGCCGGGGCGGCGGGCGCGGCGGGGCGCGGCTGGCGGGAGCCAGTGGCGGCGCTGGCCGGCCTCGCGGCCGGATTCGCGGTGACGGCCGGGGCATCGCTGGCCGCCTGGGGCCTGCACGCGCTGAGCCCGGCGGCGCAGGCTGGCAGCCAGGTGTCCATCGGGTCGCCGTGGCGGGCGGTGCGGTCGCTGGTGCGACTGGCCGGGCTGAGCGAGGCGGCGGCCGAGGATGCGGTCAAGTTCGCGGCCGTCGCGCTGGGAGTCGTGCTGCTGATCCTGATGCTCGCGGCCATCATGCGCACCGCCCGCCGGCCCGGCGCTATCCCGGCGGGGGCGCGAGCGGCGGCAGCCCAAGGCTCAGCGTCCGCGGGCCCGGACGTCGCCGCGCAGCCGGGCTGGAGTTACCGGGCGGTGGCGGGGGCGCTCGCCGGCAGCGTGGTTGCGGCGGCGGCGCTGGCCTGGCTGTTCGCCTGGCCGTACGTGCTGCCCTGGTATGACGGGCTGGGCTGGGCGCTGCTCGTCCTGCTGCCGGCGTCCCGGCTGGACTGGCTGATGCTGGCCCGGACCACCGCGCTGGCCTTCGGCTACCTCACCGCTACCGGCGCACCGCTGCCGTCCGGGCTGGGCTGGCTGGAGACCGTGGTCAGGACCGGCGTGACGCCAGTGATCCTGCTGGCATGCGTGGTCACCCTGATCGCGCTCACCTGGCCCGGCCGGGGCTGGGCCTGGCCGGGCGAGGCGGGCTGGCGGCGGGCCGTTCCGTTCGGGGAAAGCTGATCCGCCCCCGCCTTACAGGTACGGGCCCGAGGCGTGCGGCGGGACCTGGGTGCCGTCCTCGCCGCCGGCGCCGGGCGCCATCGGCGGCATGCCGGGGGGCAGCGCGCGGCGCATCTGCTCTAGCTGCTGGCGGGCGGCCATCTGCTGGGCGAACAGGGTCGTCTGGATGCCGTGGAACAGGCCCTCCAGCCAGCCGACGAGCTGGGCCTGCGCGACACGCAGCTCGGCCTCGCTGGGCACCTCGTCCTCGGCGAACGGCAGCGACAGCCGCTCGAGCTCGTCGATCAGCTCAGGGGCGAGGCCGTCCTCGAGCTCCTTGATGGAGCTGGAGTGGATCTCCTTGAGGCGGGCCCGGCTCTTCTCATCGAGAGGCGCGGCCCGGACTTCCTCCAGGAGCTGCCGGATCATGCTGCCGACCCGCATCACCTTGGCGGGCTGCTCGACCATCTCGGTGACCGGGCGCTCGCGGCTGGTCTCGGCGTCGGTCTCGACGGCGACGCCGTCCGGGCCGACTACCACGACGCGCGGGTTCTCCTCGGCCTCGGCGCCATTTCGGTCGGAGTTCGTCTGGTCGCTCATGTACCTAGTCTGTCGATCGAGCGGCCGTTACGCATCTCGGGGGCCGGCTTGGCCCGGGCCAGCGCTCCCCCCAGGGCCGGCAGTTCGCTCGGCTGGCGAGCTATCGATTAACGATACATCGGCATCCGAAATAGCTTCTGGGCGGCATGAACGAGCTCACTGCAGGCGAGGTGCCCGGCCAGAAGGATCGGCACCCGTTCCATCGGCAGGCGATATACTATGAGGTACATGGCAGGCTCGCAGCGGTCCGCAGGCGGCGCGCGAGGCCGGGATGTTGCCGGCGCGGCGCTGGGCAGCTTCGGCCGGTACGCGGGTCCGGCCACGCTGATCCTGGCCAGCCTGGCCGACGGCCCGAAGCACGGGTATGCGCTGACCAAGGACGTCGAGCAGTTCGCGGGCCTGCGGCTGGCCCCCGGCACGCTGTATGAGGCGCTCAGCCGGCTGGAGGGCCAGGGCATGATCGAGGCGCTGGACAGTGACGACCGCCGCCGCCCCTATCAGCTGACGGCCGCCGGGGCGACGGCGCTGCGCGCCCACCTGGATGACCAGCGCCGGGTGGCCGATGTCGGGCTGAGCCGGCTGGCCCGCAGCTGGGGTACCGGATGACAGCTGGCCGCGCGGCTGCCGGGGAGCGGCGCGCGGCGCGGCTGCTGCACTGGGACCCCGCGGGCCTGGCGGGCCCGCTACGGCGCGGAGTTCACCGAGCTGCTGCTGGCCGACTTCGCTGACCGGCCGCCGGGGCGGCCTGGTGGGTCTTCGGTCAGGGGTCCGGCCATGCGGGCCCGTTCCATGCGGGCGCGCTGGATGTGGCCAGCCTGGCGGTGATGGCGCTGGCCCTGGCCGCAGCGGTCCGCGCTGCCCTCGCCGTCCGCGAGGCCCGCGAGAGGCTGTCCGGCCTGCGGCGCGGCTAGCCCGGCGGTGCCTCCTCCGGCGGTGCCGGGGGCCGGGCGGCCGGGTCTGGCCTGCGCTGGCCGAGGCTCGATGGCCTGGCGCCGCGGGCGCCCAGCCATCCGAAAGATCCAGTCGCGGGCGGTGCCGCGGCTGTCCTTGCAGATCTGCGCAGCTGCGGCCGGCCTGGCGATCGTGCTCTCCCTGCCGCCGGGCAGCGGCTGTAACGGGCATGTATAGTGTCGCGCTTGTTATGGCTGGGGGGCGTTTGTGCGGGCGGCCCGGTGGGTGTCCCGAGAGATCCTCGACGAAAGGACGTCTGGAGTGGGCCTGCGCCGTCTCCTGTCAGTCACACTTGCGGTCGCAACGGGCGCCCTGGTGGCTTCGGCCGTGCCGGCGCAGGGCGCGCACGCCCAGTCGACCGGCCAGTCATTTTTCTCCGTCAGTGTCACGGGGACGGCCGGCAGCCAGTTCTTCTCACCGCGCAATGCGAGCGTCAACCTGACCCAGACCTGGAATCGGGACTCGTACGGCACCTACGAGGAGATTCACGTGGGGGTCGCCACCAAGTCCGGCGGCTCGCAGTACAGCTTCGACTTCGCCACGCCGAACGGAAGCGGCCAGCGGTTCGCCACCCGCTTCTACCGGTGGGCGCAGCAGTACCCGTTCAACGCCCAGGGCCGGCCGGGGATCTCTGTGCAGGGCAACCAGCCGGGGTGCGGCAACCAGACCGGCAACTTCGAAGTCCGTAGCATCCACCGGTCCGGGCTCCGGATCACCCGGCTGTGGCTGGTGTGGGAGCGCTGGTGCAGCCCCAGCTGGGTTGAGTACGGTGAGCTGCGGCTCGGCTATCCGAAGCCGACCTACAACGTCTCACCCCGGGTGGTTGTCTGGCCCTGGTCCACGATCTATCCCGGCGATGCCGCGCCGGCTGTCCCGGTCCGGGTGCGCTTGACGTCGTCGAAGACGGTCACCGCCAGCCAGCCGTCGGTGTCGGGCACCGACGCGGGCGACTTCCCGATCCGCAAGCAGAATTGCACCGGCAAGCTGACCGCTTCAGGCTGTACCGTCTGGGTCGGCTTCGCGCCGAAGGCACCCGGACCGCGGCACGCGAAGCTGATCGTGCTCACATCGGCCGGGCGGACATCCGTCTCGCTGGATGGCACCGGAGGGCTCGGCACCTCCAGCTGGACCGTGAATCTCAGCCGGAGCAACCCTCCCCAGACCGAGCACTACGCGATGAGCTCCGCGTCGGTGGGCAATCCGTATGAGATCCAGACCCAGGCTTTTCAGCCGCAGTCTGACGGGACGTACCTGCTGTGGAACGCGGACTTCGGCCTCCACAACGGGTCGAAATGGCAGGCGGGCACCACCTATTCCTACGCGTCCAGCCAGAATCCCTTCTCCATGTCCATTGCCCAGGGGGACGCCGGGTGCGAGATCAACAGCGGCTCGGTAACCCTCAACGACGTTGCTTACACCGGGCCAGATCATGACCTGGCCCGGATGGATGCCAAGTTCTACGCCGCCTGCCAGTCCAGCGATCCTTACACGATCAGCGCCCGGATGCTGTTCCACGCCCGCTCCGACATCACCGCACCCGGCCGGGTGACCAGCCTGAAAGCCGTGCGCAAGGGCGGGCGGGTCGCGCTCACCTGGACCAAGCCAGCGGCCTCCGACCTCGCCGGCATCATCGTCCGCTGGTACTCCGCCAAGCGGGCGCCCAGCGTGTGGTGGGCCGGGAACACCGCCCACTTCGCGGTCGGCTCCTCGACTTCGTTCGCGGCGTCGGCCACGCGACCGGTTGCTGTCTCAGTCTGGGCCTATGACAAGACCGGCAACGTAAGCGCGAAGGCCAGCACGTGTCTGCCCTAGGCGGCTGGTGACGGAAGCTGTCAAGGTAACCTTGACGAGGAGGGTCGTCAAGGTTACCTTGACAGCATGACCGGATCCAAAAGCTCCCCGGCAACTGCCAGGCAGCAGGATTTTCTGTGCTGCTCGTTCTGCAGCAAGGAGCGGGATGCTGTCGCCAAGCTGGTCGCGGGGCCGGGCGTCTTCATCTGCAATGAGTGCGTTGACCTGTGCAACCACATCCTCGCTGAGGAGGCGGTGCCAAAGGTCCCCGGCTGGAGCGAGCGGTCAGATGATGATCTGCTCTCGAGCCTGGCGCGGGCTCAGGCGCTGGTATCTCAGGTCGATGGCGCTGTGCATGACCACGTGGAGGTGCTGCGCGGCCGCGGGATCAGCTGGACCCGAATCGGCGAGGCACTTGGCGTGTCGAAGCAGGCGGCCTGGGAGCGGTTCTCGGGCGAGGACTGACCCCGGCACGCCCGGGCCAGTTGCCGACCATGGTTTGGTGACTCCCGAGGTTACGGGCGCGCAGGCTCGCCGAGTTTGGCCCTCATCCAGGGATATGGGTCACGCAGCGGGGTGCGTCGCGCGCGGCGGTGCTCCTGGATCTGCCGGAGAGGTTTGCCGGCGACGTAGTACCGGCCACGGCCGTTTCCTCGCGCCTCCAGGACCCCGGCAGCGGTCAGGGCTGCTAGGTCGCGGGTGGCGGTCTGCTCTGTGACCTCGGTGCGCTTAAGGTATCCGGCTCGTCGCACGCGATAGCCCAGCACAGCGTCGAACATCGCATCCATCGCCCGGTCCGGAAGGCCATGGCTGGCCACAAGTGCGTCTAGTTCCGTCCAGGTTTCACCGGCCTCCCGGACGCGGCGAGCGACGGTCTGAGCCTGCATATGGTGAGCCCGGAGGCAGAACGTGAGCCACAGGTGGGCGTCATCCCGTGGCCGCCAGGAGCCATGCCCAGTGTGAGCAAGGGCGCTGTAATAGTCGTTAGTGTTGGCTCCGAGCCATTCCTCGATGCTGAAGAACTCCGGCTCGCCAATGTCGGAACGGGTGAGGACGAGCGTGGCGAGGGCGCGGGCCATCCGACCGTTCCCGTCGCGGAATGGGTGAATCATCACAAGATTTAGGTGGGCCATCGCCGAGCGGACCACAGGATCGCTGTTCAGGCCGGTGTGCAGACTGTCTACCAGTGCCTCCATGAGCGCTGGGACGTTGGCGCTGTCGGGGCCTTCATAGACGACCTGGTCGGTCCGCTCGTCGTGAATGTAGATCGGCCCTTTCCGGTATCGGCCCGGGGACTTGGAATGATCGTGGGCGAGCATCATGTAATGCATGGCCCGAATCTCCGTAGCATCAAAAGTGGCGTAGTCGTCGTCACCCATGGCCAGGACATATCCCAGGGCTTGCCGGTAGCCCTGGATTTCCAGGAAGGTCCGCTCGTCTGCGCTGATGGGTTCCTCGTTGTCGAGGGCCGCTGCAGCGTCATCTTCGGCGACGACGTAGCCCTCGATGCTGTTGGACCCCTGGATCGCGCGAGCGAGCGCGGAGCGGCGCAGGACTCCTTCCCAGCGCCGCGGCGTCCGTAGGACGTGCCGCAGTTCGCGGCGCATCTGATGGATCTCGCCCAGGGCGGCTTCGTCATCGCGCCGAAGGGGCGGCGCAACGTAGAGGAGCTCCTGAGGCGATGACGTATTCATACAGTCATTCTACTGGCAGGATGACTACTTGAACTAATCATCGCATCATGCGGTCGAGAGCTGCCGGCGGGCGTCCACGGTGGTCGAGGCGTCTGGTTTCGTGACGTAAGCGCCGGGTGTGAAGCGTTGCTGTGGTGCGGAGCTCGGAGCAAGGGTGGCGGCTGCGGGTGCCGCCCTGGAAGCCCCGGGCTTCCTAGGCACCGATGAGGCCGGGGAGCCTTCGGCACGGTCGCATATACCATTTATTTA
>DASUBV010000257.1:0-2773 GCA_035763085.1 Streptosporangiaceae bacterium
GCTGCTGCTCACGCCGCCGCCCGGCAAGCGCGCCCGCGTCAGCGTGATCAGCAGGGTCGGCATGGCGAGCCTCGAGCAGTGGCAGGGCTTCGTCAACCAGCTGCAGATGGCCCTCTTCTCCTGGGTCAAGCGGAACCCGGCGCAGGACAAGCCGCTGGCCGGGCTGCTGGTCATGGACGAGGCGCAGGACCTGGTGCCGTCGACGGGCACGACCGTGTGCAGCGAGTCCACCCGGCGGCTGGCGTCGCAGGCCCGCAAGTACGGTCTCGGCCTGCTCTTCGCCACCCAGTCGCCGAGGGCCCTGCACAACTCCATTCCCGGCAACGCGACGACGCAGTTCTTCGGCCTGCTCAACGCCCCCGCGCAAATTGAGGCCGCCAGAGAGCTCGCCAAGGCCAAGGGCGGTGACGTCCCGGGCATCGGCCGCTTGTCCGCCGGCGAGTTTTACCTGGCCTTGGAAGGCAGTGCCTTCCAGCGGATCCGCACCCCGATGTGCCTGAGCTACCACCCCTCCAGCCCCCTCACCGAGGACGAGGTCCTGGCCAGGGCGGCCGGGTGAGCGCCTGGTCGAGGGGGACCAGGCCGCGCTGCAGGGCGAAGATGGCCGCCTGGGTCCGGTCGGCGAGGCCGAGCTTGGCGAGGATGCTGGACACGTGACTTTTCACGGTCTCCTCCGACACCGAAAGCGACCGTGCGATCTCCCGGTTGGACCGCCCCTGCGCGAGCCCCTTCAGCACGTCGGTCTCCCGCGCCGTCAGCTGCGCGAGCGGGTCGGCGGGCCGCCGCAGCTCACGCAGCAGCCGCGCGGTGGCGGTCGGCTGTAGCACGCTCTCCCCCCGTGCGGCGGCCCGCACTGCGTCGATGACCTCGTCCACGCCGGCCGTCTTGGGCAGGTAGGACAGCGCCCCGGCCTTCAGCGCCTGGATCAGGTGCTGGTCGTCAGCGGACGAGGTCAGCACCAAGACGGCGGCGGCCAGGTCCTCCTCGCGCATCGCGGCAAGCACGCCGAGGCCGTCAAGCAGGGGCATGAGCAGGTCGAGCAGGACGACGTCCGGGCGCAGCGCGCGGATCGCGTCAAGCGCGGCGGTGCCGTCGGCGGCTTCGCCCGCGACCTCGATTCCCGGCTCGGAGGACAGCAGGAACCGCAGGCCCTGCCGGACCACCTGGTGGTCGTCGGCGATGAGCACCCGGATCATCGGGTCGCCTCCTGACCCGGCTGCGCGGGGACGTCAGCAGCCACGGTGTTAGCCGGCCCAGTGCTAGCAGGCCCAGTGCCGGCCGCCGGCAGCGGGAAGCACGCCCTGACCCGGGTGCCGTCGCCGGGCGCGCTGTCGATGGCGAGCGAGCCGCCGAGTTCGGTGACCCGGTCGTGCATCGTGCGCAGGCCGAGGCCGCTGGCATGCGCTCGCCGGTCGGCCACGTCGAAGCCGTGCCCGTCGTCGGTGACCGCAAGCTGGACCTGCTGCTCGTCAGCCTGGAGCCGGACCGTGATCTGGGTGGGCCCAGCGTGCCTGGCGGCGTTCGCGACCGCCTCCTGAGTCACGCGCAGCACCGCGTGCTCGACCGCCGGCGGCAGCGTGGGAGTGCCGGGTCCGGCAAGCCCGACCTCGACGCGGACCGGGATGCCGAGCCGCTCGCTGTAGGCGTGACAGACGCCGTCGATGGCACCGGCGAGGTCGGCTTCCTCAAGCGCGGCCGGGCGCAGCGCGAGCAGCAGCGACCGCATTTCCCGCATCGCCCCGCCCGCGGTCCGCTCCATGGTCTCCACCTGCGGCAGCACCGGGGAGCCGGCGGGCAGCGCCCGGCGCAGGCCGCCGGCTAGCACGCTCATCGAGAACAGCTCCTGGGAGATGGAGTCGTGTAGCTCGCGGGCGATCCGGGACCGCTCCTCATGCCGGGCGTTGGCCGCGGCGAACCGCCGGTTGGCGTCAAGGGACGCCTGGAGCTGGCTCGCCATCCGGTTGCAGTTCTCCTCAAGCAGCGACACCTCATCGTGTCCGGACACCAGGACCCGCCGCTGGAAGTCACCGTCAGCCACCGCGAGGGTCAGCATGGCCAGTTGCTTCAGCCGCCGCGTCAGCCGCCTGGTGGACAGCAGCCCGAACGCGAGCCCGACGGGGACCGCCGCCAAGAGCACGATGACCCCGGTCCAGGCGAGCGTCGACGGGACGCGCACCCCCTGGGGGTTCGGAGCGGTGGCGGGCACTTCCACATAGAGCATGCCGAAGACCTTCCCCGGCCCGGTGGCGTCCTGCCCGTCTGCTGCACCCTGGCCGGGGGCGCCCGGCTTCGGCGGCTGCCCCACGGTGACCGGCGCGGCCGCCCAGGCCACGGTGCCACCTGGCAGCGGAACGAGCCCGCTCCCGGAAACGGGCCAGCGGACGAACGTCAGCATCTTGCGCGGCGCGCCCGCCTGCGCGTCCGAGCCTTGGCTGCCAACCGGGTAGCACGCTGCGTAAGACGTGGCGAGCACGGTGCCATCGCGGGCCACGACCACGGCGAGCGATGCCGGGGCAAGATCGCACTGGGGATCGCCAGTCTGCGGGATGTTCACGCCGCCGCTGCCGTCCGGCTGCGCCTCGCCAGGGCTCAGCGGGGCGCCGGGCAGGCCAATATGCGTGCTTGGCAGCGCACCGTCGGGAGTCACGCTCAGGCCGAGCTTCGCCGCCAGCCCGGCCGCGGCCGACTGGGCAAGCCCCTGCACTTGCGCCGCGGACAGCGGGGCCTGCGAGCTGAGCGCCGCCATCCCGAAGATCACCAGCTCCGTGAGCAG
>DASUBV010000258.1:0-22457 GCA_035763085.1 Streptosporangiaceae bacterium
CGGAACGTCATCGGCGGCGGGACCGGCGCGTCCCGCACGGCGGTCCAGCCCGACAGCGGGCCCGGCAGCCGGCGGATCTTGCCGCCGCGGCCCAGCAGCCGGCCCAGCCGGGCGGCCCGCTGCGCCGTCCGGTACCGGCGGCCGCTGGCCATCACCCACGATGCCGCGGCCATGGTAATCGCCTCGGGGCCGGGCACCAGGCGCTCGCGGCGGGCGGCCTCGACGTGCCGGGCGCGCAGGTCGACCAGGATGGACGGGATGTCGATCTTCACCGGGCAGACCTCGTAGCACGCCCCGCACAGCGACGAGGCGTACGGCAGCGAGGCGTTCTCCTGCACGCCGGTCAGCTGCGGCGACAAGATGGCGCCGATCGGGCCGGGGTAGACCGACCCGTAGGCGTGGCCGCCGGCCCGCTCGTAGACCGGGCACACGTTCAGGCACGCCGAGCAGCGGATGCAGTGCAGGGCGGCCCGGCCGGTGCCGCTGGCCAGCGCGGCCGTCCGCCCGTTGTCCAGCAGCACCAGGTGGAAGTGCTGCGGCCCGTCGCCCGGCGTCACGCCGGTCCACATCGAGGTGTAGGGGTTCATCCGCTCCCCGGTCGACGACCGCGGCAGCAACTGCAGGAAGACCTCCAGGCCGGCCCAGGAAGGCAGCACCTTCTCGATGCCCATCACGGTAATCAGCGTGTCCGGCAGGGTCAGGCACATCCGCCCGTTGCCCTCGGACTCGACCACGCACAGCGTTCCGGTCTCGGCGATGGCGAAGTTGGCCCCGCTGATCCCCACCTTCGCCGACAGGAACTTGCGCCGCAGGTGCAGCCGGGCGGCCTCGGCC
Source organism: Streptosporangiaceae bacterium (assembly GCA_035763085.1). Lineage (GTDB taxonomy): Bacteria > Actinomycetota > Actinomycetes > Streptosporangiales > Streptosporangiaceae > DASUBV01. The sequence continues at coordinate 835 of DASUBV010000258.1, forward strand.
AGCGCCGCCGGGTTGTCGGTCAGCCCCGGGTCCACGTCGCCCATCTCGCGCAGGAAGATCTCCCGGATCTCGGCCCGGTTGCGGTGAATGGCCGGGACCAGGATGTGCGAGGGCCGGTCGGCGCCGAGCTGAACGATCAGCTCGGCCAGGTCGGTCTCGAAGGCCGTGATGCCGCGGGCGGCCAGTGCGTCATTCAGGCCGATCTCGTCGGTGGCCAGCGACTTGACCTTGACCGCCTCGGTCGCGCCCGCGTCCTGTACCAGGCTCGCCACGATCTGGCTCGCCTCGGCGGCGTCCCTGGCCCAGTGCACGACCCCGCCGCGGGCGGTGACCTGGGTCTCCAGCTGCTCAAGGTGCTCATCCAGCCGGGCCATGGTGGCCGTCTTGATGGCCTCGCCCGCGGCGCGCAGCTGCTCCCAGTCCGGCAGCTCGCCGACCACCCGGGCCCGCTTGGCCCGGATCGTGGTGGTGGCCTTGCCCAGGTTGGCACGCAGCTGACTGTCGGCCAGCGCGCGGCGGGCCGCGACCGGGAACGGGTCCTCGCCGCGCAGGTGCCCCACGCCGCGCGGCGCGACCGGCGGCATCCCCAGGAACGTCATGCGTCACCCCCGCTCGCGGGAGCCGGCGCGGCCTGCGTCGAGGCCAGGATCTCGGCCAGGTGCACCGTCCGTACCCCGGACTGCAGCCGGGACAGGCCGCCGCCGATGTGCATCAGGCAGGAGCTGTCCCCCGCCGTGCACACCTCGGCCCGGGTGCCCAGGACGTTGCGCATCTTGTCGGCCAGCATGGCGGCCGAGGTATCCGCGTTCTTCACCGCGAACGTGCCGCCGAACCCGCAGCATGACGTCGCCTCGGGCAGCTCCACCAGCTGCAGCCCGGCCACCTTGCGCAGGAGCCGCAGGGGCCGGTCCCCGACGCCCAGCACCCGCAGCGAGTGGCAGGTCGGGTGGTAGGTCACCCGGTGCGGGTAATAGGCGCCCACGTCCTCGACGCCGAGCACGTCGGTCAGCAGCTCCGACAGCTCATAGGTGCGGGCGGCTACCGCCTCGGCCTGGCGGGCCAGCTCCTCCTCGCCCAGCCGCCGGGCCACCATCGCGTGCTGATGCCGGACCGAGCCGGCGCACGACCCCGACGGCGTGACGATCACCTCGGCGCCGGCGAACGCCTCCACATACCGGCGCACCAGCGGCAGCGCCGCGCGCTGGTAGCCGGTGTTGACATGCATCTGCCCGCAGCAGCCCTGGGCCGCCGGGAAGTCCACCCGGTGGCCCAGCCGCTCCAGCAGTGTGACGGTCGCCTTGCCGACATCGGGGAACAGCGTGTCAGCCAGGCACGTCACAAACAGCGAGATCCGCACGGGCGCCAGTCTCCGGCCCGCGGTTAAAACGTGTCAACCCCGGCGACTTTCCGTGCTCACCCCGGCCAGGCCCGGCCCGGGATGCGATAGCGTGGCGATCTCGCCGGGTCCCGCAGCCGGGCCCGCGATCAAGCAGGCGTGCCGGGATCCGCAAGGGCGCGGAACTGCGAGGCGCGAAGCCGCAGGACGGGCATCTGGCTACCCGTCCCCGCACCGCCAGCCGCCCCGCTCCCGGGCCGGGCCGGCCACGCCGCGACACCACATCCGCTGTCCCGGGCAACTCCGGGACAGGCAGCGCAGACGGGCGGGCAGGAACTATGAACGGGCAGCGGCCGGACATCTCCGGGCTCCGGCACGATCTCGACGAGGTGGACGGCGGGATCGTGAAGCTCATCGCGCAGCGGTCCGAGATCATCTCCGCCATCGCGGCGGTCAAGGAAAGCGGCACGGCGGGCATCCAGGATGCCGACCGGGAGCGCCAGGTGCTGGACGGCGTCGCCGCCGCGGCGGCCGAGCAGGGCGTGTCCGCCAGCCTGGTCCGGCGCATCTTCCGCGAGCTGATCAGCGACTCGGTGGCCCAGCAGGCCCGCCGGCTGACCGGGGAGGCAGGCGGCGGGCGGGTCAGGATCGCGTTCCAGGGCGTGGCGCACGCCTACAGCGACGCCGCCGCGCAGAAATACCTGGCCGGGCGCGGCCTGGAGGGCGAGCTGACCGGCTTCCGCACCTTCCGCGAGGCCGCCGCGGCGCTGCTGTCCGGGCAGGCCGACCTGGCCGTGCTGCCGATCGAGAACACCACCGCCGGCAGCATCAACGAGGTCTACGCCCTGCTGCGCGAGCACGAGCTGTTCATCATCGGCGAGGAGACCTGGAAGGTCGACCACTGCCTGGCCGCCGCGGCCGAGGTGCCGCTGACCTCGCTGCGCCGGATCCTGTCCCATCCCAAGGCCCTCGAGCAGTGCACGCAGTTCCTGGAGTCCGTCCCGCAGGCCGTTGCGACCAGCTACTTCGACACCGCCGAGGCGATGCGCGCGGTGGCCGAGGCGGGCGACCCCGCCACCGCGGCGATCGGCTCGCCGGACGCGGCCGCCGCCTACGGCCTGACCGTGCTGCGGCACAACATCTCCGACCTGACCGACAACTACACCCGGTTCGTCGTGCTCTCGCGCACCCCCGCCACGGTCGACCTGCGCATCCCGTGCAAGACCAGCCTCATCCTGGTCACCGGCCACGAGGAAGGCGCGCTGCTGCGCTGCCTGGAGGTGCTGTCCGGAAGCGGCCACTCCATGACCAAGCTGGAGTCCCGCCCGCGACCTGGCCGTCCCTGGGAGTACATGTTCTTCGTCGACATCGAGGGCAACGCCGCCGACCCGCGGACCGCGGCCGCCCTGGACGAACTGCGCGCCGCGGCGCTGTTCGTCAAGATCCTGGGCAGCTACCCGGCCAAGGCGCTGCGGGCCCCGGCCCGGTCAGGCGGCGTCGCCGGCCAGCCGGGCCGCGAGTCACATGACTCAGAAACGAGCTCCGCGGCGCAGGACCCGGCCGAGATGCTGGAGGCCGTGGCCGCCGCCCCGCGGCCCGCGGTGAGCCGGTCGCGGCACTACAAGCTGGTCGACCGCGCGGCCCGCCAGGAAGACACGCTGATCGGTGTCGGCGACCTGCTCATCGGCGGCGACGGGTTCGTGGTGATGGCCGGGCCGTGCTCGGTGGAGAGCCAGGACCAGATCACCACCACCGCGCGGTTCGTGGCCGATCACGGCGCGCACATCCTGCGCGGCGGGGTGTTCAAGCCGCGCACCTCGCCGTACTCGTTCCAGGGCCTGGGCTGGGCGGGCCTGGACCTGCTGGTGGGGGCCGGGCGCGAGGCCGGGCTGCCGGTGATCACCGAGGTGATGGCCGTCGACCAGGTGCAGCGGATGGCCGGCGCGGCCGACATCCTGCAGGTCGGGGCCCGCAACATGCAGAACTTTGACCTGCTGCGGGAGCTGGGCAAGGTGGACCGGCCGGTGCTGCTCAAGCGCGGCCTGTCCTCCACCATCGAGGAGTGGCTGGCCGCCGCCGAGTACGTCGTGGCCCAGGGCAACCAGCAGGTGATCCTGTGCGAGCGGGGCATCCGCACTTTCGAGAGCGCCACCCGGAACACGCTGGACCTGTCGGCGGTCGCAGTCGTCCGGGAGCGGTCGCACCTGCCGGTCATCGTCGACCCGAGTCACGGAACCGGGAGCCGGCCGTACGTGGCGCCGATGGCCTGGGCGGCCCGGGCGGCCGGAGCCCACGGGCTGCTGATCGAGGTGCACCCCGACCCGGCCACGGCGCTGTCGGACTCCGAGCAGAGCCTGTCGCCGGCAGAGTTCGCCGCCCTCATGCGCCACCTGGCCAGCGTCCCGCAGTGGCCTGCACTGACCTCCACCGCGCCGGCCGGACGTTAGCGCGGGCACCACGGCGCCGTCAGGCGCCCGGGCGAGCTAGACAGGATGCCGGCGCCGCCCGGACTGAGGAGCCTGCGACAAGAGAAAGCGTCGGCTCAATGCGCCCCCGCAGGCGAGCGGGAAACACCGCGAGCGAGCCGGAGGGGGCGCGCCGGCGCCTGGACTGAGGAGCCTGCGACAAGGGAAGGCGCCGGCTCAATGCGCCCCCGCAGGCGAGCGGGAAACACCGCGAGCGAGAAATGCTGACTGGGGCGAGGAACCCGACCGGGCCCGCCGGGCACCCCCCCAGAGCGCCGCGGCGGGATTTCTCCCGCCACGCCGTCCTGCCCGGTGCCGCGTGCGACGTCCCAGGCCCCCTGCCGCAAGCGGCAGTTCCCCGGCGGGCCGTGCCTGGCTCCTCGCCCCAGACTTGTGCCAGCAAACCGTGTATGTCCGGCGCTGGCTATCCCCGGATCCCGGGGTAAGCCGGGCTGGGCAGGCCGACCTACAATCTCGGCTGCGAGGCCTGTGGCCGGCCGCGGCGGCGCAGCAGCCGGCGGCCGCGACGTCCCGCTCCCCATCCCGACGAGGATCCAGGCAGGAGGCCGATGGCGGCCCAGCCCAGCAGCCCGATGGGCGCCCGGGTCAGCACGCCGTCCGGGCTGATCGTGGGGATACCGGAGGGCAGCAGGCTGGTCTTCGGGCGGGGGCCGGACGCCGACCTGACGATCTCGGTCGGCCGCGGCCTGTCCCGCCGGGCCGGAGTCATCAGCGCGCTCGCCGACGGCGTGTGGATCGCCAACATCAGCCGCACCCACGCCCTGTACACCGAGGGTGAGGGGTACCGGATCCGGCTGCCGCGGATGGAGGACAACAGCGACCCGGAGAGCGGCTGGTTCCTGCGCGCGGGCACCGCGCTGGTCGGGTCGCGGGCCATGCTGGATGAGGGGCAGGGGCTGTCGGTGATGGCGGCGGGCCAGGGCGGCGGCCGGGGCGCCGACACCGGGCTGATCCGCGCCGACGGCGACGCGACGGTGCTGCCGCTGTATCTCGACCCGATGACCAAGCTGTACCTGGTGGCGCTCATGTGGTGCCGGCCGTGGCTGCTGGACCCGGCCGCCACCGAGCCGCTGCCGCGCACCCCGGAGATCGCCCGGGCCGCCCTGGAAGTCACCGGCGCCTATCACGAGCTGGAGCGGTTCGACACCGACCCCGCCTACCGGGACAAGCTGTCCGGCCGCGTCGCCGAGCACATCAAGGTGCTGCGCCGCAAGATCACCGAGCGCGGGCTGATCCGCAGTGACGTACGGCTGTCGGACGAGGTGGTGGTGCGGGTGCTGATCGAGCACGGGATCATCACCGCCGCCGACCTCGGCCGGCTCAGCGACCCGGCCTGGTGCTCCCGCCAGGAGGACCTGTGGTGGACCACCCACTGACGGCTCTCCGCCCGTACGGCCCGGCTCCCGGCCCTCGCGGGACGGGCACCGGCCCACGCAGGACCCGGTGATCTGGCCGGGATGAGCAGGCCGCGGCGGACGGCTGATGCGGCCCGGCGAGCTCCGCCGGGCTGACCGTCCTAGGACTGGGACCCGCCCGGCCCCGAGCCTCCGGAAGCTGAGCCTCCGGAACCCGGGCTCGCAGAGCCCGGCCCGCCGGACGGGGGCGGCGGCACAACCCGGAACTGCGCCCTGGCCCGCGCCCCGCCGGGCCCGGTCACGGTGATGTGGTAGACGCCCGCCGGCAGGGTCCCCGCGAAGAACTCGTGGTCCTGGTTGATGAGGTAGTTGAAGGTGCCAGCGCCGTCCACCGCCGGACGGACCGGCGACACCTTGTCGACGCCAGGCCCGGTCAGCCGTACCGACACGTGGCTGCCCCAGCCCCAGCCGGTGCCGTGCACGACGAATTCGGTGCCGACGTCACCCATGGGCTGCATCATGTTGACCGCCGGCGGGCCGCCCGGCGCGGTGGACGGGAACGCCGACGGCGGCAGGCTGGGCGGCGGGTTCGGCGGCGGCGTGAAATGCTGGGTGGCGGTCTGCGCCGGGGTGCTGCCGGAGTGATTCGCCACCGCGCCGATGACCGCACCCGCCCCGATCAGCAGAACGGCCGCCGTGGCCCGGCCGGCCAGTCCGAAGGTGGCCGGATGCGGCGGCCGGGTCGGCACGGCCTCGCGTGGCGCCCGCCGACGGTGCCACGGCCGGCGGCTGCCGGCACCATCGTCCGAGCGGCTCTGGCCCGCACCGCCCCGGCCCCCGACGCCAGGCTCAGCCCCGGGCGGGACCAGGCCCGGCAGGGCCGTCTGCGAGGCGAAGGTGGAGCTGTCCGCCCCCGCCTGGCTGGGATCACTGGCCTGGCCGGGGTCGCTGCCGAACTGGCTGACCTCGCCGGCGCGGCCGGTCCTGACGACGCCGGTGAGGCTGGCCTCGCTGCGCTCGCCGGGCGAGCTGGCGCCCGGCTCGAACTGCGGGCTGCGCTCGAACTCGGCGATCAGCGCCATGGCCGGGCCGGTCAGGTGCGAGTGCGGGCCCTGCGCGGCGGCGGTGTCCAGCAGCGGCCCGAGCCGGGCCAGCAGGGCCGCCGACGTCGGCCGGTCGCGGGGGCTGCGGGCCAGGCAGGCGGTGACGATCTCGGTCAGCCCGGCGGGCAGCCCGCCCAGGTCGGGCGGCTCGGTGGCCAGCCGGACCAGGACGTCCATGACGGTCTCGCCCTGGTAGGGCGCGTGCCCGGTGGCGGCGAACAGCAAGGTGGCGCCGAGCGCGAACACGTCGCTGGCCGCCGACGCCTGCCGGGTGTCACGGGCCTGCTCGGGCGCCATGTAGGCGGGCGTGCCGACCGCACCGCGGGTCACCGTCAGCTGAATCCGCTCGGCGGCCCTGGCCACGCCGAAGTCGATGACCCGCGGGCCGTCCGGGGCCACGAGCACATTCGACGGCTTGAGGTCACGGTGCACCAGGCCGACGTTATGAATGGATTCCAGGGCCTCCGCGCAGCCGGCCGCCAGCCACCAGATGGTCTCTATCGGCTGCGGGCCGCAGGCGCGGACCAGGCGGCTCAGGGATGGCGCCGGGACGTAGGCGGTGGCCAGCCAGGGCATGTCGGCCTCAGGGTCGGCGGCCACCACGGCGGCGGTGAACAGCCCGCTGACCCGGCGGGCCGCGGCGACCTCATGGGCGAAATGGTCGCGAAAGCCCGGTTCCTCGGCCAGCTCGATCTTGATGGTCTTGACCGCGACCCGCCGTCCGGCCTGCGACTTGCCGAGGTAGACCTGGCCCATCGCGCCGGAGCCCAGGCGGCCGAGCAGCGTGAACGGCCCTATTCGCTCGGGATCCCACCGGCGCAGCGACTCATGTGTGGGCTGCGGCACCTTCATTGACCTCCCGTGGCCCCCTCCGGCCAGGGCACCATCATGCCGAAAAAGGGCGGCATGAGAGCCGGGCGAATCGACGATGCGAGACCGTTCTGCGGCCGGGCGGGCCGTTTGCCAGGCTGCCGCCGGGCGGGTGATGCTGGCCGGACAGGCAGATCCGGTATCGCGAGAGGGCAGGGCGATGACTGCACCCGCTGTCACCGGGCAGCCGGCTGGCCGCCCGCACTACCAGCTGATCATCGACGGCCGCCGGGCCGAGGCCGCGTCCGGGCAGCGATATGAGTCGGTCGACCCGTTCCTGGGCGCCGGCTGGGCCACCGCCGCCGACGCGGACGGCCGCGATGTCGACCTGGCCGTCGCGGCCGCGCGCCAGGCGCTGGCCGGGCCATGGGGCCAGCTCACCGGCTTCGGCCGGGCCCGCCTGATGCGCCGGCTGGCCGACATCATCGCCCGCGACGCCGGCCCGCTGGCCGAGGTCGAGACCCGCGACACCGGCAAGCTGCTGCGCGAGATGCGCGGTCAGCTGCAGGTCATCCCGGAGTGGTTCCACTACTTCGCCGGGCTGGCCGACAAGCTGGAGGGGACCACGATCCCCACCGGCAAGCCCAACTTCCTCGTCTACACCCGGCGCGAGCCGGCCGGGGTGGTGGCCGCCATCGTGCCCTGGAACTCGCCGCTGCTGCTGCTGTGCTGGAAGCTCGCCCCGGCGCTGGCGGCCGGCTGCACGGTGGTGGCCAAGCCCAGCGACTACTCCCCCGCCTCGGCGGTCGAGCTGGCCGGGCGGATGGCCGAGGCCGGGTTCCCGCCGGGGGTGTTCAACGTGGTGACCGGATTCGGCCCGGCGGCTGGCAAGGCCCTGGCCGCGCACCCGGGGGTCGACAAGATCGCCTTCACCGGGTCGACCGCGGTCGGCGCGGAGGTCGCCCGGGCGGCCGCCGGCAACATCACCGGGGTGCTGCTGGAGCTGGGCGGCAAGTCAGCGCACCTGGTGTTCGGCGACGCCGACCTGGACGCCGCCTGCAATGGCGTGCTGGCCGGGGTGTTCGCCGCCACCGGGCAGACCTGCATGGCCGGCTCGCGGCTGCTGGTGCACCGCAGCGTGCACGACGCGCTGGTGGCCAGGATCACCGAGCGCGCCGCGGCCATCCGGCTCGGCGACCCGCGGGCGGCCGATACCGAGATGGGCCCGCTGGCTACCGAGCCGCAGTACCGCAAGGTGCTGTCGTTCCTGGCCTCGGCCGCGGCCGAGGGCGCGACGGTGGCCGCCGGCGGCCGGGCGGCTGCCCGGCTCGGCGGCTACTTCGTCGAGCCGACCGTGCTGACCGGGGTCACGCCGGGCATGTCGGTGGCCGGCGAGGAGATCTTCGGGCCGGTGCTGGCCGTGCTGCCGTTCGACACCGAGCAGGAGGCCGTCGACCTGGCCAACGACACCCGCTACGGCCTTGCGGGCGCGGTCTGGACCAAGGACGTGCACCGCGCGCACCGGGTGGCGCACGCGCTGCGGGCGGGCACCGTCTGGGTCAACGCCTACCGGGTCGTCGCCCCCGACGTGCCGTTCGGCGGCTATGGCATGAGCGGCCTGGGCCGGGAGAACGGGATCGACGCGGTGCGCGAGTACACCCAGACCAAGGCGATCTGGGTGGAGCTCACCGGCGGCACCCGAGACCCGTTCACGCTCGGCTGACCCGGCGGGCAGGATGAGCTAAATCACGCCCGGACGGGCGACCCGCCGGGCCGCCCTGCCGGGCTTCGGCGCCCGCGCCCTGGTAGCGTTTCGGCCTCGTGAGCACCCCCGCCCCCGCGATCGGAGATGACGCACGCCAGCCCGGCCCCGCCCTGCGGGAGGACCTGCTGGAGTCGCTGCGACCCTGGCAGGAAGCCGCTTATCGCGAGTACTTCCGGGTGCCGCGCAAGGACTTCCTGGTCGTCGCGACGCCCGGAGCGGGCAAGACGGCGCTCGCGCTGACCATCGCGGCCGAGCTGCTAGCCAGGCGTGAGGTCGCGGCGATCACGGTCGTCACCCCGACCGAGCATCTCAAGCACCAGTGGGCGGCGTCGGCGCACCGGGCCGGGATCGCGCTCGACCCGGCCTACCGCAACAGCCAGGGCCGTGCCTCGGCCGACTACGCCGGCGTGGTGGTGACCTACGCGCAGGTGGCGGCCCACCCGGCACTGCACCGCCAGCGCACCACCGGGCGGCGCACGCTGGTCATCTTTGACGAGATCCATCACGCCGGCGATGCGCTGTCGTGGGGCGACGCCACCCGCGAGGCGTTCGAGCCGGCCCGGCGGCGGCTGGCGCTGACCGGCACGCCGTTCCGCAGCGACGCCAACCCCATCCCGTTCGTCACCTACCTCGAGGAGCCCGACGGCGGCCGGCGCAGCAGCGCCGACTATGTCTACGGGTACGGGCCGGCGCTGGAAGCCGGTGTCGTGCGCCCGGTCATCTTCCTGGCCTACTCCGGCGAGATGCGCTGGCGCAGCCGGGCCGGCGACGAGCTGTCCGGCACGCTGGGCGCCCCGATGACCCCCGACCAGCTGGCCTATGCCTGGCGGACCGCCCTGGATCCGGACGGCGAGTGGATCGGCCGGGTGCTGGAGGCTGCTGACCGCCGCCTGACCGAGGTCCGGCGCGGCATGCCCGACGCCGGCGGCCTGGTGATCGCCAACGACCACGCCGACGCGCGCGCCTACGCGGCGGTGCTGCGCCGGATCACCGGGACCCGCCCGGTCGTGGTGCTGTCCGACGACCCGGCCGCGAGCCGGAAGATCGCCACGTTCACCACGTCGGAGGACCGCTGGATGGTCGCGGTCCGGATGGTGTCCGAGGGCGTGGACATCCCCCGGCTGGCTGTCGGCGTCTACGCCACCTCCACCAGCACCGCGCTCTTCTTCGCCCAGGCCATCGGCCGGTTCGTCCGGGTCCGGAGCCGCGGCGAGACCGCCTCGGTGTTCCTGCCCTCGGTCCCGGTGCTGCTGGGCTACGCCGCCGAGCTGGAGGCCGAGCGCGACCACGTGCTGGCCCGTCGCGGCGGCCAGGAGGAAGAAGAGCGCGAGCTGGCCGAGGCGCAGCGCGAGCGCAGCACGGCCGACGAGCTGGACGAGGGGCCGTTCAAGGCGCTGGAGGCCTCGGCTCATTTTGACCGGGTGCTGTATGACGGCGGTGAGTTCGGTACCTCGGCCGAGGAGGAGGACTTCCTCGGGCTGCCGGGCCTGCTGGAACCCGAGCAGGTCCGGCTGCTGCTGCGCAAGCGCCAGGCCACCGAGCTGCGCGCCCGGGCCGCGGCCGGCGCTCCGGACGGGCCCGCGACGCCGGCCAGCCCGCATGCCGCCGCGCTGGCCGGCGTGGTCCCGGCACAGGCCGGCCGCGCGGCGGCTGGCGCGGGCGCGCCGGCGGCTGGCCCCGCGTCGGCGCGGGAGAACCTGGCGGCGCTGCGCAAGGAGCTGAACGGGCTGGTCACGGCCTGGCATCACCGCACCGGCCAGCCGCACGGCGTGATCCACTCCGACCTGCGGCGGTCGTGCGGCGGCCCGCCGGTGCCGCAGGCCACCGGGGCGGAGATCCGCGCCCGGATCCTGATGCTGCGCAAGTGGGCGGCCGAGCGCCGCTAGCGCGCAGCTGACCGCCGGCGGGCCGGCTCGCAGCCGGCCCCGGCTCGCAGCCAGGCCGGTCAGGTAGTAGTCCCTGCCGCTGCGGATCAAGACCGGCCGGGTGACTCCCGCGACATGCTCGCCGTCGGCCTCGCGCGAGACCCCGCCATTCGGGCCCGGTCCACGCCGGCCGGCCGGCGCGCCCGGACGCGGGAAATGGCGACTTTACGCCATGGCGGAAACCGGACATCTGGCCCCTATTGTCTAGCGCTTTCGCGGCGTGTTGCGATGACCCGCGGAACCAGGCGGCGAAGGGGCCATGCATGCATTTCCGGAAGAAGTCGTGGGCGGCTGTGGCGGCGGCCGTTGTCCTGAGCGGGCTGCCGGCCGGCCTGGCGCACGCCAGCGCGCAGACGGCGCGGTCCGGCCCGGCCCCGGCACCGGCACCGGCACGCGCCAGCGACGGCGCGGGCCGGCCCGCGGCACCGGTCTCGGTGGCCGGCTGGGCGGGCGGGCAGCCGGTCCGTGTCACACCGGGCGGCCGGACCGTCAGGGCCGCCCCGGCCACGCCGCCTGCCCCGCCCGCCGCCGACCCGAACGGCGGAAGCCTGGCCCTCAAGGTCGACGACGCCATGGAGTCGTCCCAGGGCACGCCCCTGACCACCGCGCTGCCCGGCAGCCACGGCGGCTACCTGCGGCTGCACGGCGAAGGCCCGGTCGCCGCCATGAGCGCGTCCGGCAAGGTCTTGTGGCAGGTCACCTCCGCGGACCTGTACGCCGCCTGGCATCTGCAGTGGCAGCACCCCGGCGGCCTCGTCCCGACCCCGGAACTGCTCGGCGGCAATCCGCCCGGCAACCCGTTCGTGGAAGCCGGCCTCGTGGACAACATCGTCACCGACGATCACTCCTACGCCGTCGGCCACCTGGCCGGCGTTAGCGCCCCGGTCGTCGCCGTCGCCCAGGTGGTGGGCGTGCCGCTAGTCGCGACCAGGTGCTTCAACTGCTCCCAGCCCTTCAGCGTGCCCGGCTCCAGCGTGCACCTGGGCACGTTCGTCACCGTGCTCAGTGCCCGGACCGGCGCCGTCCTGTACACCGAGCTCGACCCTGGCTTCGTGACCCAGGTCGTCATCACCGGCGGGATGCTGCTGCTCGGCGACGAGACCGGCTCGCCGGCCCCGCACCAGCCGGTGGGCGAGTGGTATTCGACCAGCTCGGTGCGGGCGCTGACGTTCCGTCAGGATGGCGGGCGGCTGCGGGCCACGCAGCGCTGGAAGTACGGCACGCACACCCCGTGGGGCCGGTATTTCGCGCTGGTCCCGGCTAGCTCCGGTGAGGTGGTGGTGGCCTGGAGCGACACGCCGCCCGGCCTGGGGATTCCCGGCCCGCCCGACGGCCATGTCGTTGCCCTGTCGGAGGCCGACGGCCGCGTTCGCTGGGACAAGCGGACCGCCGGGTACCCCGTGCTGGCCAGCTACGATCCGGCCCGCGGGCTGCTCGCCGTGGTCAGCGAGCAGGACCCGGCCGAGGGCTACTCCTACACGCTGACCGGGCTGCGGCCGGCCGACGGGTCCGCCGCCCTGGCCATCCGGCGGGCCGGCGACGTGCCCACCACGCTGACGGTGACCGCCGGCCAGCCGGGCGAGCCGGACCGGTGGCTGGTGGGGGCGATCGATACTCATGAGGCGCCGGCCGACGAGGGCGGCGGCCCCGACTACACCTCGGGCCGGCTGACCGCCGTTGACCCGGCCCGGCAGCGGCAGGTGTGGTCGGTGCGGGTGCACGCCGCCGGGCTGGCACCGCTGATGCCCGGTGCCGTGGTCAGCGCGGGCGGCGCGGTCGTGGCCGGGTCGTGGGACACCGCGCTGGAGCCCATCAGCGCGCAGCATCCCTACCTGGTCAGCACCGATCTGGAGGGCTTTGCGCTGAGTACCGGGCGGCGGCTGTGGCAGCGGTCGGGCGACTCGGCGGACCCGGTGTCGCTGAGCGTCGCCGGCCCGGCGGTCCGGCTGGTCACCCTCGAGCAGTCGGCCCAGCTGATCGACCCGGCCAGCGGCCGGGTCCGCGTCACCCAGCCCCTGTTCGGCAGCGTCACCGCCGCCGTCATGGCCGATGCCACCGGGCACGGGACCAGCGACCTGATCATGGGTGATCAGAGCGGCGGCGTGTTCGCCGTCAGCGGCGCCAGCCTGGCCGGCGGCCGGCCCCGGCAGCTGTGGCAGGCGCAGGCCGGCGGCCCGGTGGTGCAGATGCTGGTGGCCGACCTCGATGGCAGCGGCCGGCCCGACCTGGTGGTCGCGGCCACCTCCCGGGTCGTGGTGATCGACCTGCGCACGGGGCGGATCCGGTACCAGGTCTCATTCCCCGGCCAGTACGTCTGGACAGTGGCGACCGGGCAGCTGGGCAGCGGCAGCACGGCCCGGACGGGCATCGTGGTGCCGTCCACCTCACTCACGGCCCTGGACGGCCGGACCGGGCACCGGCTGTGGACCTGGCGGCCGGCATCGCCGTCTTACTTCTCCACCGCCCAGGTCACCCACGGCATGGTGGTCTCCGACTACGTCAGCAAGGTGGCCCCCGACGCGGCGCCGGCGGCCATGGCTGAGGTGGGCATCTCCGGCGCCAGCGGCAAGCTGGCCTGGACCGCGGCGCAGTCCGCGCCAGCCACCGACCGCCCGCAGCTGTGGAACGGCGTGGTCGCCAGCCCGGACATTCCCGGCGCCGGCGGGCTCGGCGTGGCCTCTGCCTGGCTGACCCCCGGCGGGGACGGGCGCGTGGACGTCCGCAACGCGGTGACTGGCGCCCTGGCCTACAGCAACACCGCGCCCGAGATGTACGGGCACGAGGGCTTCCTCACCGACCCGCAGCTAGGGCTGATCGACTACAGCCAGAACGGCACCACCGTCATCGGCCCGTCCGGCCCGCAGGTTCACGACAGCATCGACGCCGAGGGCGCCGCCCTGACCACCACCGCCTCCGGCCAGCGCATGCTGGCGGCCGCCAATAACGACCTCGAAACATACCCGGCCAGCATGCTGACCACCCCCGGCGCCGAAGGGGCACCCCTGGCCGCCAACGGCACCTACCTGCCCGGCCAGGTGATCTCGGGCCAGCTGACCGGCCTGGGCAATGTCGTGATCGACCTGCCGCAGGACCAGAACGCCATGATCACCGTCGCGGTCGAGCAGGGCACGGTCCTGGACCCCCTGATCCTGGACTCGGAGCTGGGCGTCGCCGTGGTCTCGATGACCGGAACCCCCGCCGCCACCGTGGCGCCCGCGGTTAGCCGCCAGCGCCCGGCAGCGGCCCGGCCCCGGTCGGTCAGCCTGGCCGCCGCGCCGCCGGGCAGCGGGCTGACCCGGCCCCAGGCGCAGCTGAGCGTGCACGGCTACGACCGCTCCGGCCGCCCGGACCTGACCAGCACGCAGCCGGCCGGCTTCAGCCCGGCCGCAATCACCGCCTATCTCGGCACCACCAGCACCGGCGCCGGCCAGACGGTGGCCATCGTCGACGCCTACGCCGACCCGGCTATCCGGCACGACGTCAACGCCTTCAGCGCCCAGTACGGGCTGCCGCCGGCCTGCCCGGGCGATCAGGCGGGCAAGTCGTGCTTCCGGCTGACGCTGCGCAAGCCGCCGGCGGGCACGGCCGCCGACAGCGGCTGGGCCCTGGAGACGGCCCTGGACGTGGAGTGGGCGCACGCGATCGCGCCACGGGCCCGCATCGTCCTGGTGGAGTCTCCCAGCGGCATACTCGCCGACCAGTTCCGGGCCGTCGCGACCGCGGCCTCCTACCATCCCGATGACATCAGCCTGAGCTGGGATGTGCCGGAGGAATTCTCCGACGAGACCTACTACGACCACTACTGCCGGCTGGCGACGTCCATCTGCGTGGTCAGCAGCGGCGATGATGGCTACCCGAGCGGCTACCCGGCGACCAGCAGCCGGATGCTGACGATCGGCGGTACGATCCTGCAGCTCACCCCGGCCAACTCGGTCTCCGGCGAGGTCGCCTGGTCCGGCAGCGGCGGTGGCCGCAGCTACTTCGAGCCGGCGCCGCCTGCTCAGGCATCGGTCACCGGCAGCCGCTACCGGGACACCCCCGATGTCAGCTACGACGCCGATCCCGCCACCGGCGTGGCCGTCTTCGACAGCACGCCCTACGACGGCCAGGCCGGCTGGTTCCTGGTCGGCGGGACCAGCGTCGGTGCGCCGTCGTGGGCGGCCATCGTGGCCGGCGCCGACCAGTTGCTGCGCACGGCGGGCCAGCCGGTCCTGACCTCGGATGGGTTCAGTGCCCAGCGGGCGGTCTACAGCCTGCCGCCCGCCGCGCTGGCCGACATCACCGCCGGGCCGGACAACGGCGCCTGCCCCGGCCTGTGCCAGCCCGGCCCCGGCTACGACGATGTCACCGGCCTGGGCAGCCCGCGGGCCGGCATCGAGGCTGCCCTGGCGGCCGCGGCGGCCCGCTCCTGACCCGCCGTTCCCCGGGGACCCGGGCGGCACACACTGACAGGGTCCCCGGGATGGTCCCCCCCGGGGCGAACACGCTGACAGCGAGGTTCTCGGGGTGACCCCGGGCCAGCACGCTGGGACGGCGGTTCGGTGGGCAGCCCTCGGCCAGCACGCTGACGCGAGGCGCTCCCGGGGTGGCCCCCGGGCCAGCTACGGCACGACGGTGATCGGCCAGCGGCTCGCGCGGACCAGGTGCACGGCGAGCGAGCCCACGAACCGGTGCCCGGCCTTGGTCGAGGCGCCGACGATCACCGCGTCGGCGGGCAGTTCATCGGCCAGCCGGACGATCTCGGTGAACGGGTTGCCCTCGCGCTCGACGAACTCGGCGCTGATCCCGATCCGGGCACTCTGGCTCTCGACCATCTCGCGCAGCTCGGTGGCGATGTCGTCGTGGGCCTTCTGCATGGACGGGATCGCGGCGATGCCCACGCCGGCCGCGACGCTGTAGGTGCGCACGTACAGGCAGACCAGGCGGACGCGCTGGCGGGAGGCCAGGCCGGCCGCGTAGGCGCCGGCGCGCAGCGAGGTGTCGGAGCCGTCGATCCCCACCAGCAGCACGGGGATGCCCGGATGCGGGTCATTCACGTCTCAACGGTACCGATCTGGGGCGGGCGCCGACACCGCGTCAACCGAGCCGTGACCGGGCGCGGCGGCCGTTACCAGCCGTAGATCCGGGCCGGCAGCCGGCCCGCGTGCACCTGGTCCGGGCCGGGGTAAGTGATCATCACCACCATGTCGTCGGGGTCGCGCCCCTCGACCGCGGTCGAGCCCTCGCTGGCCCGGGTCTGGCGGTAGGCGCGGCGGTCCCGCAGCGCCTGCTCGCACCGCTCCAGCGCGGCCATCCCGGCTACCGTCCAGATGACGTACTGGACGCCGACCGAGCCGAGCGGGTGCACGGCACTGCTGCCCATCGCGCGCAGGATGAGCTGCGCGCCGCTGCCGCTCACCAGCAGCGCGGCGGTCGGGCTGCGGTCGGCGACCGTCAGCTCCAGCACGCCGGTATAGAAGTCGACCGACCGGTCGAGCTGCTGCACGAACATGACCGCCGCGCCGATTCGCGCCTCGTGCGCCATCGCTCCCCCATCCCGGGCCGCCGCCCCCGGACCCGCCAGCCCGGGGTTTGTGAGCGCAGCACGAATGTATGACACCTCGCGCTCGCCCGCCCGGCGGCGCGGCGGGCTCGCGGGCTGGGGGCGATCGTCGGCCGCACCGTCCGGGTCCGGCGGATCGCCCTCGACAACCCGGCAGATCGCGGCGTACGCGGCGCAGGTCAGCGGCGCGGGCGCCGCCACGGTGCTACGCAGCCGGGCTGACAGCCGGCCAGGCTGGATCAGCCGCCGGGCGGGCTGGCAGCCGCCTCGATCACCGCGCGAATCAGCCGCGAGGACTGCTCGGCGAGCTCGTCGGGCGGACACGGCCGGTCGTGCTCGAGCCACCAGACGATGGACTGCACGAACATCGCCGAGATCACGCTGGGCACCAGCGCATCGGCGTAG
Source organism: Streptosporangiaceae bacterium (assembly GCA_035763085.1). Taxonomy (GTDB): domain Bacteria; phylum Actinomycetota; class Actinomycetes; order Streptosporangiales; family Streptosporangiaceae; genus DASUBV01. Next base: position 17,562 of record DASUBV010000258.1, read on the forward strand.
CGTCCGGGCAGGTGCTCGCTCGACATCGCGGCGAGCGCCGAGCGCATCCGGTCGGCGAACCACGCGCTGCCCTTGCGCCCGAGAAGTGCACCGTAGAGCCGGTGGTAGGCGTCGATGTGACCGAGGAAATCGGCCCAGCGGCGACCGGGCGACCGGGTGTCGCCCTCGTCGTCGGCGGTCATCTCGGCCATCGCCTCATCGAAGATCTGCTCGACGAGCTCGTACTTGTCGCGGTAGTTCCGGTAGAACGCCGCCCGGCTGACCATCGCGCGGGAGGTGAGGTCGCCGACGGTGACGCGATCGAGCCCGCGCTCCTCGATCAGTTCCACCAGCGCCTGGCGGAGCAGCTTGCGGGTGCGGCGGACGCGCACATCCGGCTGAGACACTTTCGTCTCCTTGTCTCGTCCGGGACATCCCCGGCGATCTGATCCTTGTGCGGCTGGTCCCGTACTCCGATACTGGACGAGTCGTTTCGCTTGAGACAAGCTGTCTCGTTTAGAGCATGATGTCAACCCTAGGAGTACGCCCATGCGGGCTGTCAAGGTGCACCGGTTCGGCGAGCCAGATGTGCTCGCCGTCGCTGACGTGGCCGACCCGGAGCCAGTCGCGGGTCAGGTGCTGGTGGATGTCTGCATAGCGGGAGTCGTCTACGGGGACGTGATCGTCCGCTCGGGCCGCTACCCGCTGCCGCTGCCGTGGATTCCCGGTATCGAAGTCGGCGGGCAGGTCGTGGCAGCAGGGCCGGATGCGGACCAGTCGCTGGTCGGCAAGACCGTCGTGGCCACCACGGCCGGGCAGGCGGGCGGCTACGCCGAGCGCGCGCTGGCCACGGCCGCCTACACGTTTCCGGTCCCGGACGGGCTGGCGCTCGACGCCGCCCTGGCCGTGTTCCAGGCCGGCGCGGTGGCCCGCGGCCTGCTGTCCGCCATGCGGCTCAGCAGCGATGACACTGTGCTGATCACGGCCGCGGCGGGCCGGATCGGATCGCTGCTGGTGCAGTCGGCCAAGTCGGCAGGCGCGACGGTCATCGGCGCGGCGAGCCGCGAGAAGCTGACCGCCGTCACGGAATTCGGTGCCGATCACGCGATCGACTACGGTGCCGCCAGCTGGCCGGACCAGGTGCGCGAGCTGACCGGCGGGCGCGGGGCGGACCTGGCGCTCGATGCCGTCGGCGGCGAGACCGCCACGCGCGTCCTGGCCGCGGCCGCGGACGGCGGCGGCCGCATCGGCCTGTACGGGTTCGCGTCCGGCAGGTGGCCGGACCTGGACGCGAAGACCATCGCTACCCGCGGCCTGACGGTGTCCGGCCCGCTGGGCATGGTCATCCGCAAGCCCGACGCCGAGCAGCACGAGGATGCCGCGCAGGCGCTCGCGGCGGCGGCCCGCGGAGAGCTGACACCCCGGATTCACGCCCGGTTTCCGCTGGAGCGAGCCGCCGACGCGCACCGGGAACTCGAAGGACGCCGGTCGGTGGGGGCGATTGTGCTCACCCGCTAGGCCCGCGCCCGCCGGCTGTCGTGCCAGAACCAGGCGACCGGGAGTCGCTAGAGGCCGAGCGCCCCGGCCAGCTGCCGGTAGCCCTCCAGCGGGTCGGTGCCCGGCCCGGTGAGCAGCTGTACGCACACGTGGTCGGCGCCCGCGTCGAGATGGGCGCTGACCCGGGCCGCGACCTGCGCGTGCGTGCCGTGCGCGACCAGCGCGTCGATGAGGGCGTCGCTGCCGCCATCGCGCAGGTCGTCATCGGTCCAGCCCAGGCGGCGCAGGTTGGCGGTGTAGTTGGACAGGCCCAGGTACGGCCGGCTGACCCGCGGCCGGCCGATGGCACGGGCCCGCTGCGCGTCGGGCTCCAGCACGACCTTCTGCTCGGGAGCCAGCAGCGGGCCGGCCCCGATGATCTCGCGCGCCTGGCGGGTATAGCCCGGCGGCACCAGGTACGGATGCGCGCCGGCGGTCCGCTCCGCCGCCAGCCGCAGCACCTTGGGGCCGAGCGCGGCCAGCACCAGCCCGTCGGCCGGGACGCCCTCGGCCAGCAGCACGTCAACATAGTCGACGAGGGTCTGGTACGGGTGGGCGTACTGGCTAGTCGCCTCCCGGTGCCCGGCGCCCACGCCGAGCAGGAACCGGCCGGGGAACCGGGCCTCGATCCGGGCCCGCGAGGCGGCCACCACGCGGGCGTCGGCGCTCCAGATGTTCACGATCCCGGTCGCCACGGTGAGCCGGGTCGTCGCGGCCAGGAACTCCTCGACCCTGGCCAGGTCACCGCCGGGTGAGCTGCCGACCCACAGCGTGCCGAAGCCGAGCCGCTCGAGGGCCGCTGCCAGCTCGGGCGTCAGGTCATGCCCGCCTCGCCAGACACCGAACCGGCCCAGGTGGTCACGCACGCTCTCAGTCATCCAGCCGGCTCCTTCTGCGCGGGGCTGCCCGGCGGCCAGGATATGCCGGCACTGGCTTGCGCCGGAGCAAGGTGAGGTGCCGGGGCGCCGGGACCGCGCAGCGGCCGGCAACAGGCCGGCCGGCGGCGGCGCTGACCTGTCCGGCCCGGTCCGCCCGGCACGGAGCTCACGGGTGAGCGCGGTCAGCATGCGCGGGTCGGCCCGGCCGGGGCAGGATGGGGTCCATGCCCTGCAGCGTGCACCTGGCCTGGGACGGCCGGCTGACGACCTACGACTTCGGCCCCGGCCATCCGCTGGCGCCGGTGCGGGTAGAGCTGACCATGGAGCTGGCCCGTGACCTGGGCGTGCTGTCCGGCGTGTCGGTGCAGCGCCCGGCGCCGGCCACCGACGCCGAGCTGGAACTGGTGCACGACGCCCGCTACCTGGCCGCCGTCCGGCGCGCCGGGGCGGACGGCGCGCCGGCCCTCGCCTTCGGCCTGGGCACCCCCGACAACCCCGTGTTCCCCGGCATGCACGAGGCATCGGCCCTGGTGGCCGGCGCGACGATAGCCGCCGCCCGCGCGGTCTGGGACGGCTCGGCTCAGCATGGTGCCAGCATCGCCGGCGGCCTGCACCACGCCATGCGGGCCAGCGCCAGCGGCTTCTGCGTGTACAACGACCCGGCCATCGCCATCGCCTGGCTGCTGGCCCGGGGCGCCGAGCGGATCGCCTACGTCGACATCGACGTGCACCACGGCGACGGCGTCCAGGCCGCCTTCTACGACGACCCGCGGGTCCTCACGATCAGCCTGCACGAGACCCCGGACCTGCTGTTCCCCGGCACCGGCCGGCCGTCGGAGACCGGCGGGCGGGGCGCCGCGGGCAGCGCCGTGAACGTCGCCCTGCCGGGCGGCACCGGCGACGCGGCCTGGCTGCGGGCCTTCCACGCCGTGGTCCCGCCGCTGCTGCGCGCCTTCGGGCCGCAGATCCTGGTCAGCCAGCACGGCTGCGACACCCACCGGCTCGACCCGCTGGCCCATCTGGAGCTGACCGTCGACGGGCAGCGCACCGCGCACGCCGCCATCCACCGGCTCGCCCACGAGGTGGCCGGCGGCCGCTGGCTGCTGACCGGCGGCGGCGGGTACGCGCTGATCCAGGTCGTGCCGCGGACCTGGACGCACCTGCTGGCCGAGGCGTCCGGCCAGCCGGTGGAGCCGGCGACCGCGACGCCGCAGGCATGGCGGGACTACGTGTCGCGGCGGACCGGCCGCGGCGCGCCGGAGCTGATGACCGAGGGCGATGAGCCTCGATACCTGCCGTATGAGTCCGGGACGGACCCGGACGACCCGGTCGACCGGGCCATCGCGGCCACCCGCCGGGCCGTCTTCCCGGAGCACGGGCTCAACCCCTGAAGCCCGGGCAATGACCGGGGAGATGGTGTCACGATCACGCCGGGCACCCCGGCCCGGCGGCATTCCGCCGGCCCGGCGTCAGGAGCGCAGCGATGCCGGGGTCACAGCTGCGCCCAGGTGAACTTGGCGCCCTCGGCGCTGTAGACCTCTTCCCCGCCGACAAAAGCGCGCTGCACCCGGCTGGGCATGTCCAGCGGGTCCCCCGACCAGATCACCAGGTCGGCGTCCTTGCCCGGCTCGAGGGAGCCGAGCCGGTCGTCGATGCCGACGATCCGGGCCGGGTTGATGGTCAGCGCCTCGATCGCGGCCCGCGGGTCCAGGCCCTCCTTGACCGCCAGGGCAGCCTGGTGGACCAGGAAGTGGACGGGCACCACGGGGTGGTCGGTGGTGATCGCGATGGTGACGCCCGCGCTGGCCAGCTTGCCGGGACTGGCCAGCGACCGGTTGCGCAGCTCGACCTTGGACCGGCTGGTCAGCAGCGGCCCGATGACCACCGGGATGTCCCGGGCGGCCAGCAGGTCGGCCACCAGGTAAGCCTCGGTGCCGTGGTCAATCACCAGGTCGTAGCCGAACTCCGCGGCGATCCGCAGGGCGGTGACGATGTCGTCGGCGCGGTGGCAGTGCTGCCGCCACGGGATCTCGCGGCGCAGCACCCGGCCCAGCGCCTCCAGCTTGAGGTCCCGGTCGACTGGCTTGCGCTCGGCCTGCGGCTTGCTCTCCTCGGCGGCCAGCCGCTGCAGGTAGTTCGAGGCGTCCACCAGCGCGCCGCGGATCACCGCCGCGGTGCCCAGCCGGGTACTCGGCATCGTGGTTTTGTCGCCGTAGACGCGCTTCGGGTTCTCGCCGAGCGCCGACTTCATCCCCGAGGGGGCGCGCAGCAGCATCTCATCGACGGTCCGGCCCCAGGTCTTCAGCGCGCAGGCCTGGCCGCCGACCGGGTTGCCCGATCCGGGGTTGACGTTGACGGCCAGCACCCCGCCGGTGATGGCGTCGCGGAAGGCCAGGTCGGCCGGGTTGATCGCGTCGATGGCCCGGACGTGCGCGGTGACCGGCTCGGTCATCTCGTTGGTGTCCTGGCCGGCCCAGCCCTCGGCCTCCTCGTGGACGCCGAG
>DASUBV010000259.1:0-17977 GCA_035763085.1 Streptosporangiaceae bacterium
CCGGCTGAGCGTGGGTTGTCAGAGGTTGCTGAGATACTGGACGAGTGCTGTCAACTGGGCATGATCCGCCGCACGGGCCGGGCCTGCAGGAAGAGCGGGCCCCGCTCGTCGGGCGAGGTGATGAGCTGGAGCTCCTGACCGGGCTGCTGACCGAGGCCGAGGGCGGCCAGGCGGTCGGCGTGCTGGTCAGCGGCGATGCGGGCGTGGGCAAGACGCGCCTGATCACCGAGCTCGGCATGATGGCCGCCGCGCGCGGCTTCACCGTGCTGTCCGGCCGCTGCGCGGAGCTGGCCGACACCGTGCCGTACCTGCCCCTGGCTGATGCCCTGCGTGATGCGGCGACCCGGCCGTCGGCGCGCGGCCAGGTGCTGGACGCCCTGGCCACCCGGCCGGTGCTGTCTCAGCTGCTGCCCGACCGGCAGGCCAGCCAGTCCGATGGCGCCGACGCGCCCGGCCTCGCCCAGCAGCAGCTGTTCGGCGCCGTCCTGGGCATGCTGGCCGAGCTGGCCGAGGCCGCGCCCGTGCTGCTGGTGCTGGAGGACCTGCACTGGGCCGACCGGTCCACCCGGGACCTGGTCACCTTCCTCAGCCGGGTCCTGCACCGCGAGCGGATCGCGCTGGTCGCGACCTACCGGACCGACGACATGCACCGCCGCCACCCGCTGCGGCCGGTCGTCGCCGAGCTGCTGCGGCTGCCCGGCGTCACCGCGCTGGACCTGCGCCCGCTGCCCGCCGCGGCGATGGCCGAGCACCTGACCCAGCTGTCGGGCGGGATGCTGTCCGCGCCGGTCCTGGACAGCCTGATCGACCGCGCCGAGGGCAACGCCTACTACGCCGAGGAACTGCTGACCGCCTCGGCCCGGCCCGATGTCCCGGGCAGCCCGTCGCCCGCCCTGACCCGGTGGGGCGGGCTGGCCGCGGCGGGCCGGGCCGCCGAGCCGGCCAACCTGCCGGCCGGCCTGGCCGACCTGCTGCTGGCCCGGATGGAGCAGCTGTCGCCGGCCGCCCAGCAGGTGCTGCGGGCCGCCGCCGTGGCGGGCCGGCACGTCGATGACGAGCTGGTCATGCGGGCCTCCGGCCTGGACACCCGGGAGTACGAGGAGGCGGTCCGCGAGGCCGTCGCCCACCAGCTGCTGGTTCCGGACGGGGCGCGCGGCCTGGCTTTCCGGCACGCGCTGCTGCGCGAGGCGGTCTACGCCGACCTGCTGCCCGGCGAGCGGACCCGGCTGCACGCCTCCCTCGCCGAGCTGCTGTCAGATGAGTGCCGGCTCAAGGAGGTCACCGGCTCGGCGGCGGAGCTGGCGCACCACGCGCTGGCCAGCCATGACATCCCGGTCGCCTTCGCGGCCTCCGTGCATGCCGGCCAGGAGGCCGACAGGCTGACCGCCCCGGCCGAGGCGCACCGGCACTACGACCTTGCCCTGTCGCTGTGGGACCGGGTCAGCGACCCGGTCGGGCTGGGCGGCGTCGAGCGCGGCGACCTGTCCCTGCGCTCGGCCCTGTCGGCGGCCGACGCCGGCGACATCAGCCGGGCGGTGCAGCAGCTGCGCCGCCTGCTCAGCTACCTGCGGCCGGGCGCCGACCTGGTCCTGCTCAGCCGGGCCAACCAGCGGCTGGCCTACTTCCTGCTCGAGCTGGACGAGGACACCGAGGCCCTGGCGGCGGCCAAGGACGCGGTCAACGCCCTGCCCGCGGAGCAGGGCGGTGCCGACCGGGCCGGGGCGCTGGCCGTGCTGGCCCTGGCGCAGATGGCCAACGGCGCGGGCCGGCTGGCCCGCGCCAGCGCCGAGCAGGCGCGCGCCGCCGGCCGGGCCGCTGACGCGCCCTGGGTTGTCGCCGACGCCCTGGTCACCCTCGGCCTGCTGGCCGAGCGCGGCGGCCGGGTCAAGACCGCCGTCGCGTCCTTCTCCCGCGCGCTGGCCCAGGCCCGCCGGGCGGGCGTGCTCGGCGTGGAGCTGCGGGCGGCGTTCCAGCTGGCCCGGATCCACCTGGAGCGCGGCAACCTGGACGCGGCCAGCGCCACCGCGCACGACGGCATGACCGTGGCCGTCCGGGCCGGCCTCGACATGGCTCCCTACGGTTTCGACCTGCAGTACCTGCACTACCTGGCGCACTTCTCCGACGGTGACTGGGACCACGCGCAGGAGATCGTGGACGGGTTCGCGGTCCGGGTGGCCAGCGAGGCCGAGGCGCGGCTGTCGGCCATGGCCCTGTTCGTCGCGGTCGGCCGGGGCAGCGACGCGGTCGAGGCCCGCCGGGCCTGGCTGGCGCCGTGGATCGCCTGCGACAACTTCGTGGCTTACATCGCGCGCGGCCTGCTGGCCGAGCACGCGTACTGGCAGGGCGACCTTGAGGCCGCGCTGGCCGAGACCGAGCACACCATCACCGCCGCGATCGCGTGGGCCGGCAAGCAGGCGCCGCAGCTGATCCGCGTCGCCGCAGTCCGGCTGGCCGTGCTGGGCGACCTGGCCGTGCAGGCCCGCGCCAGCGGCGACACCGCTCGTGAGCAGGAGTTCGTGGCCGAGGCCCGGCGGGTGGTCGAGATGGCCAGGGCGGGCGCCAACAACCGCGGCCGGCCGCGGATCAGCCTGGGCGTCGACGGGCTGGGCTGGCTGGCCCGGGCCGAGGCCGAGTGCCGTCGCGCGGAGGGCGAGAACGACCCCGCGGCCTGGCAGGCCGTGCTGGACGCCTTCGGGCCCGGCTTCGTCTATGACGCCGCGCGGGCGCGCTGGCGGCTGGCCGAGGCGCTGGCCGAGGCCGGGAAGCGCGAGGAGGCGCAGGCCGAGTGGGCCCTGGCCGTGGCCGCCGCCGACAAGCTGGGGGCGGCGCCGCTGCGCCGGGCGCTGGCCGACCTCGGCCGGCGGCTCCGGCTCAGCCCCGCGATCGCCGGGCAGCCAGGCCCGTCAGCGGGCCGCGGCCCGCTGGCCGGGCTGACCGGCCGCGAGCTGGAGGTGCTGCGGCTGCTGACAGCGGGCTACTCCAACCGCGAGATCGGCGCGGCCCTGTTCATCGCGCCCAAGACAGCCAGCGTGCACGTGTCCAACATCCTGGGCAAGCTGCGCGCCTCCAGCCGGACCGAGGCCGCGGCCATCGCGCACAGCAACGGCCTGGAGGCCGCGGCCCCGCCGCGGTCCGCCGGCCAGTCCCGGGCAAGCAGCTAGGCCGACGGGGCCAGCGCGTCGAGGATCTCGCCGGCCCGCGCCGTGGCGCCGGCCGGGTCGGCGCTGGGCGAGCCGACCTGGCGGTCCCAGTTCAGGTCGTAGAACACCTCGGTGACGCCCCGGTCCGCGAGCACCGCGAGGTCCTCGCGGATCTGGGCGTAGCTGCCCGACAGCAGCAGGCGCTGCCCGTCCGGGTCGGCTTCCTCGCGGCCCGCCCGGACCACGCCGCGGACCACGACCCGCAGCGCCGACGCGTCCCGCCCGGCGCCCGCGGCCGACTGGCGGACGATGTCGATCAGCTCGCCGATCCGGGACAGGTCGGTGCGGCTGGAGGTCACCCAGCCGTCGGCGACCCGGCCGATGCGCTCCAGCGCGGGCCGCGCCATGCCGCCCAGCAGGATCGGCGGTCCGCCGGCCTGCACCGGCTTAGGTGCCTGGTCGCCCGGCGGCACGTGGTAGAACTCGCCGTCGAACCCGGCCGAGCTGTCGCTCCACAGCGCACGCAGGACCTTGGTGTACTCGGCGGTGCGCGGCCCGCGCCGGGCCATCTCGGCGCCGGTCAGCGTGAACTCCTCCGCCTGCCAGCCGATGCCCAGGCCCAGGTCGTGCCGGCCCTGCGAGAGCACGTCCAGCGACGCGGCCTGCTTGGCCAGGTAGCCGGGGGAGACGTACGGCGCGTTGATGACCGCCACGCCCAGCCGGATCCGCGAGGTGACCGCGGCCGCGTAGGCCAGCACCGCCATCGGGTCCAGCACGCTCTGGTACACCGGGTCCATCGTGGCGGCCAGCGTGCTCGGGATGAGCAGCCGCTGGAAGCTCCACAGCGAGGCGTAGCCGGCCTGCTCGGCGCGCTGCGCGAACGCCGCCAGGTTCTGCGGCGTTGCCCAGGCCCCGGACACCGGGGCGCCGAAACCAACCTGGATGCCGGTCACATCACTCACTGAGGCCACTCCGCTCACTCAGCCGGCGCGGTCGCCGGATCCGTCCCCGCTTACCCTACGGGTCCCGCCGGCGCCCGCTGCGGCGGTGCCATAGGCTCCCGCTCGGGCCGGGACATCGAGATGATGCGGTCTTATCGCCGAGTGAGGGAGCCGCCATGCAGTCAGACCCGCGGACCTGGATTGCCGCCCTGCGCAGCTCGCACGATCGGCTGGCCGGGCTGGTCAGCGCGCTTAGCCCCGGGCAGGTCCGCGGCGGGTCCTACTGCCGTGACTGGACCATCGCCCAGGTTCTGTCGCACCTGGGCAGCGGCGCCGAGATCGCGCTGCTGATGCTGCCGGGCGCGCTGGGCGAGGGCGAGCCGGTCACCCCTGAGGCGTTCGGGCCGGTGTGGGACACGTGGAACGCCAAGACCCCTGACGCCCAGGCCGCCGACGCCATCGCCGCCGACGACAAGCACATCGCCACTCTGGAGCAGCTCACCGACGCCCAGCTCGGCGCGATCAGCCTGTCGTTCTTCGGGATGGACCTGGACGCCGTCGGGCTGGTCCGGCTGCGCCTCGGCGAGCACGCTCTGCACACCTGGGACGTGGCCGTCATGCAGGACGCGGCCGCGACCGTGGCGCCGGAGGCGGTCGGCCTGCTGATCGACAACGTGGCGCAGTTCCTGGCCCCGCGGCTGGGCAAGGCGCCCGCCGAGCCGTTCGCGGTGCGGATCACGACCACCGGGCCAGACCGCGACTACCTGCTGGCCACGGCGGACGCGGTGCAGATGACGCCGTGGCCCGCGGGCGGCACCGGCGCGCTGGCGCGCCGGGTCACGATGCCGGCCGAGGCGCTGCTGCGGCTGGCATACGGGCGGCTGGACGCCGGCCACACCCCGGACGTGGTCACCGGCGACCCGGCCGACCTGGCTCAGCTCCGGGAGATCTTCCCCGGCTTCTGACAACAAGCCCGCTGACGGGGATCCTGCCAGCAGGCCGGCCGACGGGCTCATGACGGCACGTCCGCCGACGGGATTGTGGCGGCAGGTCTGCTGATGGGGTTCCTGGCGGCAGGTCCGCTGGCCGGGTTTCTGATAGCAGGCTCGCCGAACGGGCTTATGGCAGCAGGTCGGTGGACGGAGCCGCTGCTGCTGGTGGCGCCGGCGGCCCTGCCGGATTCGCGCGTCAGTCCGGGCGGGACCTGCGGTGCCTAGCTGAGTGCGGCTAGCACCCGTTTCGTAACGTCCATGGCGCAACCCCAGGACAGCGAGACACCCGCCCCGCCATGCCCGTAGTTGTGCACGACGTGGCGGCCGCCCGGCAGCGTCTCAGTCTCGAGGCGGACCAGCGGCCGGGCGGGGCGCAGGCCGGCCTGGTGCCGCAGGATCGCCGCTCCCGTGAGCCGGGGCTCGACTGTCGTGCACGCGGCGATGATGCGCTCGGCGATGGCCGGGTCGGGCTCGCGGCTGGGATTGCCGTGTTCCTGAGTGCCGCCGAGGACGATGGTGTCACCGTGCGGGAAGAAGTAGGTGAGGTCGCCGGGATCCGCGCCGTTGCCGACGAAGAAGTCGGTGAGGCCGGGATTGGCGACGATGACGACCTGGCCGCGCACCGGGGTGACGGACGAGTCGGGGACCAGGGTGCGGGCGCCGACCCCCGGGCAGTTGACCAGGACCGGGGCGGTGCTGTGCTGCGCGGCCTCGGCGAGCGTCGTGAATGTCCGCGGCGGGAGGAACTGACCGCCCGCGGCGGCGAGGCGGTCGCGCAGGTAGCCGAGGAACACGGGCATGGACACCAGCGGCGCCGTGACCCGCCAGCCGGAGACGTAGCCGGCCGGCAGCTCGGCCGGCGGGCAGGGCTCGAACTCGCTGAGGTCCGACCCCTCGGCCGCCTCGGGCGGGGTGTCGTGCGGCACCTTGACGGCCATCAGGCCGCGGGCGACGTGCGCACCGGCGGGGTTGCCGAGTTCGGTGAGCATGGCACGGGTCTGCTCGGCCCAGCCGGCGACGCGCTCGTCGTGGCCGACCAGGTGAGTTCCCCACAGCGCGCCGGCCACGGCCGACGTGGTCTCCAGCGGCGGCTCCGCGGCCTGGACGGCGACCGACAGGCCAGCCTCGGCCAGGCAGACGCCGCTGGTCAGGCCGCAGACCCCGGTGCCGAGCACGAATGCGTCGATGCGGCTGGGGTTGTTGGTGCGCACGCCGAAAACATACACGGCACGCTTGCGGGTGAGACGGCCGCCGGCGGTGAGCTCGTGCTGCCGACGGGCCCTGCTGTCAGCGGGCCATGCGGCCGGCCCGGCCCGGGCCCGAGGTCGAGCCGGCCGGCCCAGGGCGAGCCAGGTCAGCTCGAGGAGCCGTACTGGATGGGCACCTTCGAGGTCTGCGTCTTCACCCAGCGGGTGCCGCGGCGCAGCTGCCAGGCGGTCAGGATGCTGCCGTCGGCGGCCAGCGCGTCCACGTCGCCGCCCGCGGGCAGTGCCAGGGCCAGCGTGCGGCCCGGCGGCAGCGCGGGTAGCTCGTGCCACAGCGAACCCGTCCCCGAGACGTACTGGCCATGCTGACCGGCGCTGCCCGGGCGAGCCAGTGTCACGGCGGTGGCCCCGCTCCGGCCGAAGGAGCTGGACGTCATGGTCAGGCCGGCCAGCCGCAGCGGCGGCGACAGCGACCACGCGCCGCCGTTCATCTCCGATGCCACGGTCGTGCTGCCGACGCCGCTGGCCTCGTTCGCCCACGCGCTGACCAGGCTCGCCCCCGCGCCGGATCCGACCTGCAGGAGAGCGGTCAGCCGGCTGCCGGTGCGGACCAGCCGCAGTACCTGAACCTTCCGCTGCCGCAGCGTCGCGGGCAGCGATGACAGCTCCGGCCCGGCCGCCCGCCAGCGCCCGCCGGCCAGGGCGAAGATGCCGGCCACGCCCGGCCGGCCGCAGCTCCCGCCCAGCAGGGGCGTGCCAGACGACGCGAACGCGGCCGCGGTCAGCGTCGTCAGCCGGCAGCCGCGGCCAGCCGCGGTGGCCGCGAGCGCCCGGGCGCTGACCAGCGTCGTCCACCTGGCCGGCCCGGTAATGCCGTGCCCGCCGGGGGCCCGCTGGATGGTGGCGACGTCGGCGCCGCCGTTGCGGTCGAGCGCCATGAGCCGGGTAGCGTCCGGAGTGATGGCCAGCGCGTCGGGGACACTGGCCAGGCCCGGGTCGGGTGCGCCGGTCGCCCAGCTGCGCCCGCCGTCCGCGGTGCTGGTGATGGGGGAGAAGTGCAGCATCAGGCTGGGATGGATGCCCGCGACCAGCGACTGGCTGCCCTGGATGCTGAGCGCGATGGCCCCGTTGGTGGCCACGTCGGGCGGCGTGGCCAGCCGCCACTTGCTCCCGTGAGCAGGCAGCGCGAACAGTTCCCAGAACAGGTTGGGCCCGGCGGCGGCGCCCATGGGCACAACAGCCCAGGTAGTCCGGCCTGCGGCGACGGAGGTCACCAGCGGCAGCGACACCGCGCGCTGCGCCGGGCTCGCGCTGCGGCGCCCGGTACTGCTGCACCCGCCGGCGGCGACCACGGCCGCGAGAAGCACCGCCGTGACAGCGACCGCGCGGCGCGCCATGGCCCGCCGCCGCGTGTCCCCGGCGGACTTGCCCGCTGCGCTGCTCATGACGACCCGAGCGCCGTGCGGGCCGCGGTGGCGAGCTCGGTGGCGAACGAAGACTGGGTGGCGGCGGTGCCAGGCCCGGGGTCGAAGTTCAGCTCCTCGCGCAGCTGGCCGGCCGGCCCGATCACGAACGCGGCGTCGCTGTGCCCGAGCATCGACCCGGCCGGCAGCGCCTCGGAGGCGACCCCGTAGTTCTTCCAGATCGGGCGCAGCTGCGCCGGGCTGCCGGTCAGGAACAGCCAGTTGGGCACGTTCGCCAGTCGCTCCTGCCGGTCGAAGGCATTGGTGTAGGCGGTGCTGCTGTAGAGCGGGTTCAGGTTGACCGCGACCAGCTCGACCTTGCGGGCGTCGGCGCCGAGCAGCATCCCGGCCTGCCGGAACTCCTGGGCCTCCAGCGGGCAGTCGGTCACGCACACCGGGTCCAGGAAGGTCAGCAGGATCACCTTGCCGCGCAGTCCGGCCAGGCTCACATGCCGCCCGTTCTGGTCCGTCAGCGCGAACGGCGGCGCAGCCGAGTGCAGCGGCGCGCTCGACCCGTCGATGGCCTCGGCCAGGATCGGCGCGGCACTCGGGCTGGCCTGGGCGGCGGCCATCGGGATGACCCCCAGGATGATGACGCCGACGGCGCTGGCTGACAGGACGGTCCGGATACCCGCGATACCAAACGAGTGAGCGAGCGCGGCTGGCCCGATCCGGCTCCGCCAGCTCCGGCCAGGCTGTGCGGGGCCGGATGGGCTCGCCGGGCCTGTCCCGCCCGTGTTGTTCGCATTGTCTGTGCGATTCGTGTCCGCGTCGGTGTCGGTGTCAGCGGCCGGGCTGACGGTGGCGGCCTGGTCCGCAGGGCCAGCGGCGGAGCTGGCCGCGGCGCCTGGATACGCAGCTGCGGCCGCCGGTCCGGTGGCGGTGACGGCTGGTGCGGAAGCGGCCGCCGGCCCGGTAGCGGTGACCGCCGGTGCGGCCGCTGGTCCCGTGGCGGTGGCGGCTGGTGCGGACGCTGCGCCGGCTGATCCCGTAACGGTGGCGGCTGTACTGTCGGCGGCCAGGCCTGCAGCAGTGGCTGAGCCGGTCACGGCAACGCGCGTGACGGCAGCGGCGGCTGCCGGCGCTGAACTGCCAGCGACCCTCGCGGCAGCCTGGGCCCGGGCAGGAACTTGCGGCTCCGCGGGCTGCAGCGCATCGGCCATGGCCATGTAAGCGGCCACCGCCAGCAGCGCCATCGGGACCATGCTGTTGGGGTCAGTGCCGAGCCCGCCGAAGAAGCCGAAGTCCTGGACCAGCACCCAGACGACCAGGCACAGCGCGACCAGCGCCCCGGTCGCGGCCTGCAGCAGTACCAGCCGCAGCCGAGAGGCCCCGGAGCGACCTCGCTCCTCCGCGCTGTCCGGAGCCCGGGCCGGCTGTCCGGAGCCCGCCTGCCCGGCGACGGCCTGTCCGGTGCCCGCCTGCTTGGTGCTCGCCTGCCTGGTGACCGCCTGCCAGGTGGCTGCCTGCCCGGCGGACGCCGGTTCGGCGGCTTCCTGCCTCTGAGCTGCCTGCCCCGTGCCGGGCAGCGCCGCGGCCAGCAGCGCCAGGCCGAGCACGGCCAGGGCGATCACCGCGAGCAGGTTCACCGCGAACCCGTGCGCCCGCACGAACGAGCCGAAGCTGGTGACCAGGCTCGCCAGCGCCCGCGGCTGCGAGGTGCTGGCCATGTCCTGGATCATTGAGGTCAGCGACCCGGGCTGACCCCGGAACGTGCCCTGCCAGAACCCCCGGCCGGGCCAGGCCTGGAGTACCGCCATGCCGGCCAGGAACACTCCCGTCCCGCCAGCCAGGAACCGGGCCAGCAGCGAGCTTCGCCAGTACCGGGCCGGGAGGGCGATGAGCCCGCCGGCCACGCAGTAGAACGCGACGCCGCCGGGGGCGCCGGTCAGCCAGCTCAGGCCCGGGGCGAGGACCTCGCCGAAGGACTCGCCGAACACCCACACGATCAGGCCCCAGCCGAAGCTGACCACCCCGGCCGCCCGCGACAGCGGCCCGCGTGCGGCGAACAGCAGCCACAGCCCGATTCCGACCTGAATCCAGACGGTCGCGGCGGCGGCCTCCACGGGATGGTAGGACCAGGCGGTGCCCGCCCAGTTGACCAGGTGCTGCACCCAGTCCGGCGAGGAGGTCGCGCTCGGCTCGATCACCTGGGACGGCAGCCCGACGGCCATGGCCGGCTGGGCCTGCAGGATGCCGTCGAACAGCCAGAGCAGCCCGAACCCGATCCGCAGGACCTGCCGCCAGCCGGGCTCGGCGGTCATGGCAGCGGTGGCCCGCGCGTTACGAGCGGCCCGGACCTCACGGGCGCCGGGCGGCCGCCATTCCCGGATCGCGACCCAGGCCACGACGAGGACAGCGAAGATCAGCAGCGCGGCAATGCCCTGATGCAGCAGGGCGGACCGGAATGCCGCCACCACGATCGGATCGTTGATGTTGAGGCCACTGCTCATGCCCGGCATTGCAATTGCCGTCCTTCGCACCGTGCCGGCGTGCCCGGGCCTGCGGGCCCATGTGCACACCGTACAGACTGCTGGCCGCCAGACGCGACGGCCAGGTGAAAGGTGAGGAACATGTCATCGCCGTCAGCCAGGCTGATCTGCCGTCACCCGGGCTGATCTCCCGTTACCCAGGCTGACCTGCCGTCAGCCAGGCAGGTCTGCTAGCGTCGACATCAACTACGCATTGTAGTAGGAGTGAACTGGTCATGCGCGGAGGAGCCGGGAAGCTGGCCCGGCCTGCCCGCAGGGTGTCCGCGATCGTGCTGGCGGCCATCGCGGTGCTGGCCGCCGGGTGCGGCAGCTCGTCCCCGGCGGGCGGGCCGGGCTCGGCCGGCGAGGGCACGTCGCGGGTGACGGTGGAGGCCAAGTCGCTGGCCCGGGTCGGCACGGTCCTGGTGACTCCGTCGGGCGCGGCACTGTACATGTTCGTCCCCGACAAGCAGCGTCGGGTCACCTGCAAGGGCTACTGCGCGAAGATCTGGCCGCCGCTCAAGCTGCCGGCGGGCGCGACGCTGGCCGCCGGCTCAGGGGTCCGGCAGTCGCTGCTGGGCAGCGACCCGGATCCGTCGGGCGGGCGGGTGGTCACCTACAACGGCTGGCCGCTGTACACCTACTCCGCTGACGTTCAGGCTGGCCAGACCGCCGGCCAGGGCATCAACCTCAACGGCGGCGCCTGGTTCGTGATGCGCCCGAGCGGTCAGCCGCTGAGGACCGCGCCCGGCGGCTGACCGGCGGGCGGTAGCCCGGCGGGCGGCGGACTGGCGGACGACCGGACGGCGCAGGGAGTTGCTGACAGCCGCGGAAATACCCCTGGCGGGTTTATGAGATACCGCAGAGGGGTTTTCTGAATACCCCACCTGGGTTCCGTAGTATGTTCGAAAATGCCATCGTGTGCCCGAGGTTCACAATTCTCTTTATTGCCCCGGGCGACTCCGGGATTTTAGGCTGACAGTGGCAGCGAGCGGGCAGCGATTAATTACGGGCTGCTCCGCCGTCTTTACCTTGACCGCGCTCAGCGCGGGTCCAGGGTTTGGCCGACTGCCGGGGAGGCGATGGATGGCGAGCCAGGGCGCCCTGCCGCGGACGGCTGCGCAGCCCGCATCGGCGGTGGTGCCGCAGTCCGCCGCCGGGGATGCGCCGGACCTGCGGCGCTGGCTGCAGCTGGGGCTGGCCGCCTTGTGGGTGCTGGACGCGGTACTTCAGTACCAGCCGGTGATGTTCACCCGCAGCTTCGGGCGGATGCTGGCCGAGAGCGGAGCCGGCAACCCGGCCGTCGTGGCTGAGCCGATCCGCTGGGCGGCAGGCATCGTCGAGCACAACCCCACCTGGACAAACGCCGCCTTCGCGACGATCCAGCTGGCCCTGGGCCTGGGGATCGCCTGGCGGCCGGCGATCCGGCTGGCGCTGGCCGGGTCGGTCATCTGGTCACTGGCGGTCTGGTGGCTCGGCGAGGGCCTGGGCGGCGTGCTGACCGGGACCGCCAGCCCGCTCGGCGAGGCCCCGGGCGCCGTCGTCCTGTACGCGCTGCTCGCGGTGCTGTTGTGGCCGGCCCGTGATCGGCAAGCGCGCGGGGCCGGGGGTCGCGGCGCCTTCGTCGCCGCCCGGCCGTTCGGGCCGCACGCCGCGCGGGCGCTGTGGCTGGTGCTGTGGGGGAGCCTGGCGTACTTCGCGGTGCTGCCGGCCAACCGCGGCGCCCGGGCCATGCCCGGCATGATCGCCGAGATGGCCGAGGGCGAGCCGCACTGGCTGGCCTCGGTCAACCGGGGAGCGGCCGGCCTGCTGGCCGGGCAGGGGCTGACGGCGTCGATCGTGCTGGCTGCGGTCCTGGCCGTGATCGCGGCCGGGATCTTCCTGCCCGGCCGCTGGGTTCGCCCCGTCCTGACGCTGGCCATCGTCGTCTCGGCGGCGATCTGGATTGTCGCGCAGGATCTCGGCGAGATCCTGGCAGGCGGGTCGACCGACGTGAACAGCGCGCCGCTGCTCATCCTGCTGGCCCTGGCGTACTGGCCGCTGCGACCGCCGCGTGATGTGCCCCGGCCCGGTCCGGCCGGTCCCGCAGCGGCCGCGTGCAGCAGGACGGGCATAACCGGAGGTGCGTCATGATCTCGCCGTCCTGGCTCGCTTACGTGCTGGCGGCAGTGGTCATCGCGGTCGCGCTGTTCAGCGCGGCCCGGCTGGTCGCCGCCCGGGGCCGGCGGCGGCGCTGCGAGGTGGACGCCGACAGCGTGCACGTGGTGATGGGCATCGCGATGGCCGGGATGTTCGTGCCGGGCCTGGCCGTGCTGCCGGGCGGGCTGTGGGCGGTGATCTTCGCGGCTGGCGCAGCGTGGTTCGGCTGGCGGGCCATCCGGGTCCGCCGGCTCGCCGCGGCCCATACCCCGGCACCGACATCCGGCGCGATGACGTCGGGCCCGGCCGCCGCCGCGGCGGCTGCTTACCCGGCCCGGCGATCGCGCTGGGCCCGGTCGCCCCGGCGGCCGCGGCCGGCCCGGCTGGCGCAGCCGGCTCCGGCCGTCCGCCGCGGGCCGGGCCGCGACTGCTGCCCGTTCCCGGTCCCGCACCTGATCGACTGCCTCGCCATGGTGTACGCGCTGGTCGCGGTGCCGGCCATCGTGGCGACGAGTGCTCCGCAGGCCAGCGGCGGCACGGGCGGCGGCATGGCCGTCATGAGCCATGGCGGGGACATGGCCAGCGCCGGCGGAGCGCGTGTCCCGGTCATCGGGCTGATCCTGGCCATCCTCGTCTGCGGCTACATCGTCTGGCTGGCCGACCGCATCCAGCGCCATGCGGCAGCACCCGGCGCCATCCCGGCCGCCGCAGGCGCGGCCGCTCTGCTGGCCCCGCGCACGGCTACCTGCTGCAAGATCGCGATGGGCGTGGCCATGGGCGTCATGCTCATCGACTTGCTGTAGATGGCAGCATGAAAGCGTGACGTACGCATCCCAGCTGCCCCCGGCCCCCGCGGCGCCCCCGGCGCCCTCGCCCCCGGCAGTCGCGGCGCCGCCAGCCGTCGCGGCGGCTCCGGCGGCCGCCCCGGAGCTGGTGCTGTCCAGGCTCATCGCGGCCGGGAACGTGGTGATCCTGAGCGGGGCCGGGCTGTCCACCGAGTCCGGCATCCCCGACTACCGCGGGCCGACGGGGCTGACCCGCCGGGCTCAGCCGATGACCTACCAGGCCTTTACCGCCACCGCGGCGGCCCGGCAGCGGTACTGGGCACGCAGTCATACCGGCTGGCGGACCATTGCCCGCGCCACCCCGAACGCCGGGCACCGCGCCGTGGCCGAGCTCGAGCAGCGCGGCCTGCTAGCCGGGATCATCACCCAGAACGTCGACGGCCTGCACCAGGCAGCCGGCGCCCGGCGTGTCATCGACCTGCACGGCAGCCTGGACCGGGTGCGCTGCCTCGGCTGCGCTGAGCGCACCTCACGCACTGAGCTGGACCAGCGGCTGACCGCGGCCAATCCGGGCTGGGCGGACGCCGCGACCGTAACCCAGGTCAACCCGGACGGCGACGTGGTGCTGCCCGACGATCAGGTCGCCCGGTTCCGCGTCGTGGACTGCTCCGGCTGCGGCGGCCTGCTCATGCCCGACGTGGTGTTCTTCGGCGAGAACGTGCCGCGGCCGCGGGTGGATCAGTGCACCGCGCTGGTCGCCGGGGCCGACGCCCTGGTCGTGCTCGGCTCCTCGCTCACAGTCATGTCGGGGTTCCGTTTCGTCCGCCAGGCGGCCAGGGCAAGCATCCCCGTGGTGATCGTCAACCAGGGCCCGACGCGGGGTGACGAGCTGGCCCTGGCCACCGTCGATGCCCCGCTCGGCCAGACCCTGACTGACGTCGTGCTGCGCGCCGCCTAGCCGGTACTGGCGAGGTCGCCTAGCTGGCCGGCGCGCCGGTGCTGCGGCCGGCCAGGAGCCAGGCGGCGGGCAGCAGGCCCGCGGCGATCGCGGCCTTGATGGCGTCGCCAGCCAGGAACGGCGTCAGGCCGAGGTCGATCGCGGTGCCGGCGCCCACGTGCTGGTAGAGCGCCAGCCAGGTCACGCCGACGGCGTACATGACCACCTCGCCGGCGATCATGGCCGGCACCGAGCGCAGCACCGAGCGGTCCGCGCCGCGGCCGGCCAGGTACCCGCACAGCGTGGCGGCCAGGAAGAAGCCGAGGATGTAGCCGAAGGAGGCGCCGACGTAGCCGCTGGCGTGCCCGGCAAACCACGGGACGCCCGCCACGCCGGCCACCGCATACAGCGCCATCGCCGCGGCGGCGCGCCGCCAGCCCAGGGCCGTGCCGGCCAGCAGCACGCCGAGCGTCTGGCCGGTGATCGGTACCGGCGTGAACGACAGGTGGATCGAGATCTGAGCGAGCAGCCCGACGAACCCGGCAGCGCCGACGACGAGCGCGATGTCGCGCGCCAGGGTGCCCGGCAGGAGGTCGGCCAGGACCAGCGGCTGCGGGCGTCGTAGCGTATCTGATTGCGACATCGGGGCCATGCCTCCTACGAAAGGGCTGATCAGGTGGAGCGGGTTGGACGCTACCACGCGGCCGTCAGTGTGACATCTGCGGATTCGCACCCAGTGCCTGATGCGCTGGGCTTCCTGCGCGGGACGTGGCGGGTGGAGCGGCGGCTGGCTGACCACCGCTCGGGCAGCGCGGGCTGGTTCCGCGGCACGGCGCGGTTCGAGCCGCCCGGAGGCGCGGACGGGGAGCTGACCTATCACGAAGACGGCGAGCTGGCGTTCGGCGAGCATCGCGGGCCGGCCAGCCGCAGTCTCATCTACCGGCGCCGGCCCGACGGCACGGCCGACGTGCTCTTCGCCGACGGCCGTGCGTTCTACCAGCTGGATCCGCGGCCCGGCCGGTGGCAGGCCCGGCATCCGTGCGGGCGCGACGAGTACGAGCTGCACGGCCGGCTGCTGAGCCCGGCGGCGTTCGAGGAGCGCTGGCTGGTCAGCGGGCCGGGCAAGGACTACGAGATCCTGTCCACGCTGACCCGCGTTAATCCCGCCGGCCCCGCTGACCGGAGCTTCCCCGCCTGCCCTGCTGACCTGACTGGCACGAGAGACCCCGCCGACCCGAGCGATCCGGAGCACCTGTGACAACCGTGGATGACTACGCCGGCACGATCCCCGGGCTGCTGGCCGCGGCGGCCGAGCGGAACGCTGAGGGAACCTGGCTGCGCAGCGACTCTGGCTCGCTGACCTTCGGCGCGGCGGTGGCGGTCGCCGGGCGGACCGCCGGGGCCCTGCAGGAGCTGGGCGTGCGCCGCGGCGACCTGGTCATGATGACGGCCCGTAACACGCCGCCGTTCCTGGCCAGCTGGCTGGCACTGGCGTCGCTGGGCGCGCTGACGGTGGCGGTCAACCCGCGCGGCTCCGCGGCGGAGCTGGCCGGGCTGATCGGCCAGACGCAGCCGCGGCTGATCATCACCGACGCCGGGCTGGCGGGCACGGTCGCCGAGGCGGTCCAGGCCGGCGCCGGCGCCGGGCCGCAGACGGCCGACGTGACCAGCCTGGTGCCCGGTGACTGGGCCGATGCCGGGGCGATGGCCCGCGCAGCCCGCGACGGCCGCCTGCCCGAGGTGGCCATCGCGCCCGCCGATCCCGCGGTGCTGATCCCGACCTCGGGCACCACGGGCCGGTCCAAGCTGGTGGTCCAGACACACCGGGCGTACGCGATGGCCGGCGAGGGGTTTCCGTTCTGGATGGAGCTCACCGCCGACGACCGGATGATGACCTCGCTGCCGCTGTTCCACGTCAACGCCCCCGCCTACTCGGTGATGGGGTCGCTAGCCTGCGGCGCCGGGCTGGTGCTGCTGGAGCGGTTCTCGGCCAGCGGCTTCCTGGACGCCGCGCGGCGGCACGGGGCCACGGAGTTCAACGCCATCGGCGCGATGCTGGAGATCCTGATGCGCCAGCCGGAGCGCCCCGACGACGCCAGCACGCCGCTGCGGCTGTGCTACACCGGCCCGGCGCCGGAGCGGGAGCGGCAGCTGGAGATGGAGCAACGGCTGGGACTGCGGATCGTGGTGGGGTACGCGATGTCGGAGTCCCCGTACGGGCTGATCTGGGCGCACGGCACCCGGCCGTACGGGACGCTGGGGTCGCCGCGGCAGCACCCGGTGCTGGGCTTGGTCAACCACGCGCGGGTGGTGTCGGAATCCGGGGCCGAGCTGGGGCCGGGTGACAGCGGCGAGCTGCTGCTGCGCAACCCGGTGGTCACGCCGGGCTACTTCCAGATGCCGGAGGAGACGGCGCGGGTCATCACCGCCGACGGCTGGCTGCACACCGGTGACCTGGTCACCGTCAACGCCGACGGCACGTACACGTTCGTGTCGCGGATCAAGGAGGTGATCCGCCGCCGCGGCGAGAACCTGTCGCCGCTGGAGGTGGAGGAGGTGCTGGCCGAGCACCCGTCCGTGCTGGAGTGCGCGGTTGTCGGCGTGCCGTCGGACCTGACCGAGGAAGAGGTCAAGGCATTCATCGTGGCGGCCGACGGGCGCCAGCCTGACTTCGCCGAGCTGCGCGACTTCGCGGCGGCCCGGCTGGCGGCGTTCAAGGTGCCGCGGTACTGGCAGCTGATCGATGTGCTGCCGCGCACGCCGACATCGCGGGTGGCCAAGCACCGGCTGCCGGAGGGGCACCCGCCGGGAGAGTGGGACGCGGCCGCGGCACCGTCCGCGGCGGCCGGCCCCGGCCTGCAGGAAACGACGCGCCAGGAGGACCAGTGCCAGAACGGCCAGTAACGGAGTACCCGACCGCGATCGGCACCTCCGACGCGACCTCGATCTCGCTGCTCGGCCAGGACCTGGCCAGCGAGCTGATGGGCAAGGTCAGCTTCGGCGAGCTGGCGTTCTGGCTGGTCGCGCTGCGGCGGCCGGAGCCGGGCGAGCTCCGGATGTTCGAGGCGGTGCTGGTCGCGCTGGCCGACCACGGGTTTACCCCGTCGGCCATCGCGGCCCGGCTGACGCTGACCGGCGCGCCGGAATCGGTGCAGGGCGCGCTGGCCGCCGGCCTGCTCGGCGGCGGCTCGCGGTACCTGGGCGTGACCGAGGACTGCGGCAAGTTCCTGGCCGCCTCGCTGGCCGGGCGCGAGGGCGGCCTGCCCGCCGATGAGGCAGGCTGGGACGAGCTGGCCGCCAGCGCGGTCCGGGCGCAGCGGGCGGCCGGCCGGCTGGTGCCGGGCCTGGGCCACCCGATCCACAAGAACGGTGACCCGCGCACCCCGGTCATCTTCCGGATCGCCCGCGAGACCGGCGTGCTCGGGCCGCACCTGACGCTGTTCGAGGCGGTCGGGCGGGTGCACCCGGCGATCCTGGGCCGCACCCTGCCGCTAAACGGCGCCGGGGTGTGCGGGGCCGCGCTGGCTGACCTGGGCTTCGAGCCGGACATGCTGCGCGGGTTCGCGCTGCTGGCCCGGACCGCGGGCCTGCTCGGTCACCTGGCCGAGGAGATGCGCAACCCGGCGGGCCAGGAGATCTACCGGCAGGCCGACGAGTCGGTCCGCTATCAGCCGCCCAGCTCCTGACACCAGTTTGCTGGCACCGGGATCCTGACGCCCGGGGCCCGCCTCCGCCGGCCGCCTGCCGCCCGGCCGGCGCCGCCATCTGGCAGGGGCGGCTCAGCGCGCCGTCGGGCGCGCCGCCGGCGGCGCCTCAGCTCTGCGTCCCGGCACGATTTTCCCAACACCTCTTTCCAAAGAAGTCTTTCCAAAGGCCTGTTTCGAAAGATATCTTTGGATGCATG
>DASUBV010000260.1:0-3075 GCA_035763085.1 Streptosporangiaceae bacterium
CGGACCGAGCGCCCGGGCCGCGCCGGGCGGCCGGGCCGGGCCGCCCCGGCCACGCCCGCCTCGGTCAGCCCGGCCAGGTAGGCCGCGGCCGCCTCGCCCAGGACCACTGGCGCAACCGCCCCGCGCAGCGCGGCGCCGGGATCGGCCAGCGGGGCCGGCTCGTTCTCGCCGGCGGTGTGCTGCAGCTGACGGCAGGCGCGGGCCAGTCCGTCGCGGGCCCGGCCGGCCAGGTCCAGGACGCCGGCCGCGGTCAGGCCGAGCAGCGGCGCGGCCTCGGCCGGAGTGGCGCCCTCGATGTCGGCGTGCCAGAGCACTGCCTGCCATCGCTCCGGCAGCGACACGAATGCCTGCAGGACCGGCGAGCTCTCCTGGCCAGGAGGTGCCGCGTCGGCCAGCAGCTGCCCCGGATCGGGGATCTGCTGCTCATCTACCGGCACCGGAGGGCTGGCCGTCTCGTCGTCCCTGGCGGCCCGCCGCACGGCAGTCAGCAGGTACGGGCGGAACGCGTCGCTCGGCCCGCCGCCGCGCCGGATCGCGTCCAGCACCCGCGTGAAGGCCAGCTCGACGGTGGCATCGGCCTGCGAAGGCCCGCTGAGCAGCTGTCCGGCCAGGTACCGCGCGGCCGCCGCGTGCCGCGCGCGGAGCACGTCAAAGGGGGCGGGATCGCCGCTGCGGATGGTATTGAGCAGTTCCGCGTCGCTGCCGGGCATGCTCGCGCCCGATGGCTCACTCATCACTCAACGCCTGCCGCTCCACTTGCACCCCGATGAGATCCCGCGTCCAAATCATCTCTTGTATGACGCGGTAAGGGGGCGCATTCCTTACAGAGACTGCTGAACAGTGACAGGCAGGCAGATACAGGCGAACAGCGGCGGGGCGGCCGGGCACACGGTCCCGGCCGCCCCGCCACCGCTGAGCCCGCCGGGTTACCCGGGGACCGGCAGCCCGGGCTGGCTTACCAGGGACCTCCGGCAGGCGCGCTCGAGGTCGGCGCCGGGACCGTCGGAGGAGCCGTCGGACTGGTGGTCGGGGTCGAGGCCGGCATCGTCGGCGTGGCGGTCGGCGTCATCGTTGGCGTCATGGACGGGGCCATGGACGGCATCATCGACGGGCTGGCCGTGACCGGCGGGGCCATGCCCACGTGGTGCCTGCCGGCCGCCAGCAGGAAGCCGTCGGTGTTGCCCCTGGCGTCGGTGTAGAAGCCGACCAGGTCGCCCAGGTCGTTGACGCCGTTGACCGTCGTGGCGCCCTTGCCCATCGGGTCACTGACCGAGTGCCAGCCGCGGCGCATCGACCAGGTGAACCCGAAGGTCCTGGCGTTGTCGCCGGTGCCCTTGGTGTAGGTGCCGACGACCTCGCGGGCGTCGTTGACGCCGAAGGCCATGGTGGCGGAGGCGCCGGGGTAGTGCAGGACGGTGAGGTGGCCGTTCGCGCGGCGCAGGAAGGCCTTGGTCTGGCCGAGCCTGCCGGTGCGGAAGCCGGCGACGTCACCGCGGTTGTTGATCGCGGCGGCGGTGGTGCTGACGCCGTCCCTGATCTTGACCCGGCGGAACTGGCGGGTGCGGATGTTGTAGGTGTAGCCGTGGTTGCGGCCCTGGCGATCGGTGTAGAAGCCCACCGCGACCTCGCGGTCGTTCACGCCGAGCAGCTGATTCACCGGCGGGGCGGAGTGGTGCGCCGACGGGAAGCTGACCGCGTGGAAGTGGCCGGCCCAGGCGTAGAAGCCGAAGTTGTTGTTCATCTGGCTGGCGGTGTTCTGGGTGGAGTAGAACCCGACCGTCACGCCTGCGTCGTTGAGCCCGGTGACCTGCGTCTGCTTGGCGCCGGGGAAGTTCTCGTTGACGAAGTGCGAGCCGTTGCGGGACAGGATCAGCACGTAACCCTTGTTGGGATGGCCCTGCGCGCCAGATCCGAGGTAGCCCGCGATCTGGCCGCGGTTGTTGATGCCCAGCAGCTGGTTGAAGGTGGTGTCGTTGGAGTTGTTCAGGGTGCTGAACACGAAATGACGCATCGCCCGGTGCAGGTGGCGAGCTGACATCCCGTGCCCGGCCGCAGTGTTGTGCCTGACCGCCATCTTGTGCGGGGCGTTACCCGCATCGGCCGACAGGCTCAGCCGGCTGGGCCCGTTCAGCGCGTGCACCAGGACTCCGCCGCCGGCCACGCTGGCGATGCTGATAGCGGCCACGATGACCTTGCGGCTCAGCAGCGACCTGCCTGCTGAGCCGGGCGTGTGCTCGGCTGGCTGCTCATCAGGTTCACGCGCTCCTGACGCATGTTTGCTCAGACTCACGAATATCCCCTTCCCGGGTACCTCGATACGTCGCTTTCGGGTCCGCTCCCCAAGCTGGCGTCACACTGACGGGTGAGGGTCACCGGCCTCTCTCGTGCACTGCGGAACTCGGCCGTTATGTCGATCACCGATCGACTCGAACTGCTCACGAGAATGACGGTAGTGGGGCCAGGCGGACATTCGGCGATAGTCGGGCCGGGGTCTGCCGATCGTAAGATGTGACCAATACCTAACGAAAAGTAATATGCGGCGGCCCGGGAATTTGGGCCGCTGCACTCTGCCAGCCCCCGGGCATGCAGCAGTGGTCGCGCGCCCGGCGACTGTGCGCGGCGGGCTGGCGTGACCTCTATCTATGACCGCGGGGCGGTCACGGGACTCACCCGTGACCGCCCCGCCGTTCTCGAGAGCGCTGGCTGATGCGCTTGTCCGGCTACATCCCGGACGGGTCCTGCAGCCGGTGGTGCCGGCGGCCGATCCGGTGCCGCATTCCCGGCATCTGGGATCCGCCGCCTCCGGCCGGGGCAGTGGCTGTCTGCTGGTCGGTGCTGAAGGTCGCGGCGGTGGCCACCCCGCTGGCATCCGTCGTGACCGTCACCGGATCCGTCAGGCCGTAGTTCTGGCAGTTCAGGTTGGCGAAGGACATACTGAGCCGGTTCGCCAGGAAGGTGAACAGGTTGTTGCCGACGGCCGGCACCGGGGTGGGGTTCCCCGCCAGCGTGTCCTGGGCGGCAGCCAGGAACGGGGTCTGCACGTTCACCATGTTCTGGCAGTAGTTCGCCGGGCTG
>DASUBV010000261.1:0-31805 GCA_035763085.1 Streptosporangiaceae bacterium
CTCCCTGGTCACCAGGGAGGCGTCTGTGATGCTCTGTGAGGCCAGCCAGTCCGCCAGCCCCTTGGCTGAGCGGCGGTATGTCTTGACCGTCTTGGGCGCCAGGTGGCGCCCTCTCAGGTGCAGGACGAACGAGTCAATCAGGCGGTCAAGAGTCGCCAACGGAACCTCCCAGGAGCTTGGCTAGGTGCTACAGGCATCCGTTATGATAACGGCGTGCGAAGCTCCGCAGGGAAGTTTCCGCAGGTGGCGCGCCTGGCAGGACTCGAACCTGCGACCGGCTGCTTAGAAGGCAGCTGCTCTATCCAGCTGAGCTACAGGCGCCCGGAGCACATTGTGCATGACCCAGGTCACATGCCGGAAACACTATGCACACGGGCATGTCGCTAACCCGCTGTTCCACCCCGGCTCCCGGTTCCGCCGCCGGTGGCCGCCGGGACCGGCTCCGCCGCCCGGTCCGCGGCCATCGACAGCGGCTTCATCAGCCCCCGTCTGACCAGGTACGCCCGGATGCTCATCACGATAACCGCTGCGGCGATCGAGAGCAGCGCGTAGATCACCAGGGTGGTCTCCTGCGCGTCGCGCGGGCTGTGCCCGGTGCGCTCCAGCGCACTGATAATGCTCGCCGCGGCGGCCAGGCCGATGCCGCCCAGGGTGACCAGGAACGTCAGCACGATGCCGGACGCCTCGCCTGCACGGTCCGGATCGACCACCTCCTGGGTGGCGATGTTGGAGAACGTCCAGCCCAGGCCGAGGCCGAAGCCGCAGATCGAGAAGATGGGCACGAACGCCCACCAGGACGTGACGACGGTCAGCGAGAGGATGGCCAGGCCGGCGGTGGTCCCGGCGAAGGCCATGATGAGCGTCGGCCGGAAGTGCGGCTGGAGCCGGGCGCCGACCGGGCCGGCGATCGCGACCAGCGTGGCCAGGCCGAGGAACACCACGCCGGCCTGGAGCGGCGACAGCCCGCGCACTTGCTGCAGGTACAGCGACACCACCACGACGACCACGCCGAAGCTGATGTTGCAGACCGAGCCGAGGAACGTGACCAGGTCGAAGGGCAGGTTGCGGAACAGCGACAGGTCGATCAGCGGGTTCGGGGTGTGCCGCTCGCGCACCACGAACAGGCACAGCAGCGCCACGCCGGCCACCAGGAACGCGATCGTGGCGGCCGATGACCAGCCCAGGCTGTTAGCCCGGTCGACGCCGAAGCTGATCGCCGCCACGCCCGCCGCGACGATGGCGGCTCCGGGCAGGTCGACCCGGCGGGACGCGCTCTCGTCGCGGGACTCCGGAACGTAGCGCAGTGCGACCAGGGCGGCCGCGGTGCTGAACGGCACCAGCAGCCAGAAGATCCACCGCCAGCCGGGACCCTGGGCCATGCCGCCGCCGACGAACGGGCCGAGCGCGGTGCCGATGTTGGCCAGCGCGAAGGTCAGGCCGAGGGCGCGGGCCCGCCGGTCCTCGGGGTAGCCATTGGTGACCAGCGCGATGCCGACCGGGAAGAGCAGCCCGGCGCCGGCGCCCTGCAGCACCCGGAAGGCCACCAGGGCCGGCAGGGTCGGTGCCAGCGCGGCGCCGATCATGGTGGCGGTGAACAGAACGCATCCGAACACGAAGGCCCGGCGGCGGCCCACGATGTCGCCGACCCGCCCGGCCACGATGAACAGCGCGCCGAGGCTGAGCATGTACCCGCTGAGCGTCCACTGGGCCGACTCCGGCGAGGCGCTGAAGCTGCGGGCCATGTCCGGCAGGGCCAGCGTCAGCGCGAAGAAGTCCAGCTGGATGCAGAACAGGGCCAGGGAGGCGGAGGCCAGCGTCCCGCGCTGCCGGGCCACGGCTGACATACCGACACTTTCCGGAACGCTGGCGTTTCGGAACATGATCGTATCGTAAGCAGTCTCGCGGGACCGTCCCCGGCAGGCCGGCCTCGCCGCGGCCCGTGTCGTCCCGGCCCGGTGCAACGGTGTTCGGGATCGTTAGCCCGCCCGGCAGGCGTTCACGATCGTTAGGCCACGAGGCGCCGGGGCTCCGCCTCCCGCACGCCCGGCCGGCCGCGCCCACCTGGGCCGGACTCCTGGTGGCGGCCGCTCAATGTCGTGGCTGGCCCAGCTGCAATCCTCTTGCGGCATTGTCAATATGTACCAACAAACGAGATTCGTGATCTTCGGCGCGTGTCGCGCGGATGGTCCAGCCATGCTTATGCTCCCGGGGCGTACTCGGCAAGCGGAAAGCGACCGGCTACCAGTGACCGCGAGTTGCCGCGCAGGATCTCAGCGGCGGCAGAGGCCCGCGGAGCGGTGAGCTCTGCCCGCGGACGGCGGCGCCCGCAGTCCGTACACTGAACGTATGAGCGTCATGCGTGACGAGCTGCATCACCTGGTAGACCAACTGCCTGAGGCCGAGCTACGGCCGGCCCTCGAGCTGATCCGCGGCCGGGTCGATGAGCGCGGCAGCGCCAGGAGAGATCTCCCGTTCTTTGCGTCCTTCGAGGCCGACCCGGACCTCGCCGAGCAGTCGGAGGAGATCCTCCGCACGGAGCTTGGCCGCTGAAATGCTGCTCTGCGACACGTGAGTGCTGCTGGCCGCAGGCAACGTCAAGGATCAGGCTCACCAGGCCTGTGTGAGCCTCTTGCGCCGTGCCGACGGGCCGCTACTGGTGCCTTCGCCGGTACTTGGAGAGATGGGATACCTGCTGCAGTCCCGTGTCGGGCCGCATGCAGAGGGGACATTCCTCAGATCTTTCGGCGGTGATGGCTTCCACGTGGCCGAACTGGAAGGCAGCGACATCGAGCGCATGGCCGAACTCGTGGAGACGTACCTGGATCTGCCGCTGGGCATAGTTGATGCCGCTGTCATTGCCGTGGCCGAGCGTCTCAACCTGACCGAGGTCGCGACAGTAGATCACCGGCACTTCACGGTGGTCCGGCCCCGTCATGCCGAGTCCTTCACCCTCCTGCCGGGATCAGTGGCCTGACCGCTTAGAGCGTCCGCTGCAGTTGTCGGTATGACCGTCGGCCTCCAGCGCACCGTCGGAGACTGCGATCGTGGGTCTGCAGTTGCTCTTTGAGCGGTAGGTGCCCAGCAGCGACGACAGAGCCCGGACAGCCCGGAGTCAGGATCCCCGTCGATAACAGCAAGAAGCGGCGCAGCCCGGGCGACAGCGGGGGCGGGCCGGCGGGAGGATCGTCCGGCGCCGCCGGCGATGATGCCGGAGGCAGGGACTCATATCACCCGGGAGGAAACTCGGTCGTGCAGGTCTACATCACTGCGGACATGGAGGGCATTACCGGCCTGGTGGACGCGATCGACGTCCAGCCCGGCGGGGCCGACTACGAGCGTGGCCGGGTCATGATGACCGAGGATGTGAACGCCGCGATCCGCGGCGCCCTGGCCGCCGGGGCGAGCCGCATCGTGGTCAACGACGCGCACGGGCCGCTGCGCAACCTGCTGCCCGACCAGCTGCACCCCGCGGCCCGGCTGGTCCGCGGCCGGCCCAAGCCGATGAGCATGATCGAGGGCCTCGATGACAGCTTCGATGCCGCGCTGTGCGTCGGCTACCACGCCAAGGCCGGCACGCTCGGCGTGCTGAGCCACAGCTTCATGGGTCACGAGATCGAGGACATGTGGCTCGACGACGACCCGGTCGGCGAGATCGGCCTGGTGCACGCGACCGCTGCCGCCGCCGGCGTGCCCGTCGTCCTGCTGACCGGCGACGATGCCGCGTGCACCGAGATGACCGACTGGGATCCCGGCGTCCGCACCGTCGCCGTCAAGACAGCTCACGGCCGGTTCGCCGCCGACCTGCTGCCGGTGGCGGCCGCGCGCGAGGCGATCGAGACCGGTGCCCGCGAGGCACTGCAGGCCGCCGCGGGCAGCATCGCCGGCGCCAGCCCCGCCGCCCCCGCTCCGCGCGCCCGCCGCGCGCCTGGCGAGCAGGCCACGCTGGCCGTGCGCTGGCAGTCGGCCGATGTCGCCGCGCTGCTGCTGGGGATCCCCGGCGTCAGGCTCCGCGACAGCCGCACCGTCGAGGCCAGCGGGACGCTGCCCGCGCTGTTCCGGCTGTTCGGGCTGTTCATCAGGGTCGCGGTTCCGCTGGGCGGCCAGGCGCCATACTGCTGATCGATGGGTGCCATACGAAACGGGATCCGCAGCGTGACTGGGCCGCGAACGGCGCAGCCGCCCTTGCGCGACGCCGGGCCAGCCTCGCGGCCGGCCTGGCCGCTGGCCGCTGGCCTGGTCGCCGGCGTGGCGGCCGACGCGCTCGCGGGCGACCCGCGCCGCGGCCACCCCGTTTCTGCTTTCGGGTTTCTCGCGTCCGCGCTGGAGGACCGGCTGTATGCCGATAGCCGGCCGCGTGGCGCCGGGTACGCCGCGGCGTGCGTCCTGGTCGCGGCTGCGCCGGCCGCCGTGGCCGGCCGGCTGGCCCGGCGGCGGCCGTGGCTGGGGTTCGCGGCCGCGGCGGCGGCGACGTGGGCGGTGACCGGAGCGCGCTCGCTGGCGGGCGAGGCGGCCGGGATCGGCCGGGCACTGCAGGACGGTGACCTGGCCGGCGCGCGGGCCGCGCTGCCCCGGCTGTGCGGGCGGGACCCGCGGGAGCTGGGGGAGAAGGAGATCGCCCGGGCGGTGGTGGAGTCGGTAGCCGAGAACAGCAGCGACGCCATCGTCGCGCCGCTGGTCTGGGGCGCAGCCGCCGGGACGCCCGGCCTGACGGCCTACCGGGCGGTGAACACCCTGGACGCGATGGTCGGGCACCACACGCTGCGGCTGGAACGATTCGGCTGGGCGGCGGCCCGGCTGGACGACGTGGCCAACTGGATCCCGGCCCGGCTGACCGCGCTGCTGACGGCGGCCTGCGCGCCGGTCGTCGGCGGCCGGCCGGCGGTGGCCTGGCGCGCGGCGGTGCGGTACGGCAGCCAGCATCCCAGCCCGAACGCGGGCTGGTGCGAGGCAGCGTTCGCGGGTGCCCTGGGCATCCGGCTGGGCGGAACCAACTCTTACGCCGGGCGGACTGAGCACCGCCCCGAGCTCGGCGACGGACGGGCACCTGAGCCCGCCGACATCGCCCGCGCGATCCGGCTGTGCCGGGCGGTCACCGCGGCGGGCACCGCCGTCTCGGCGGTCCTCGCGCTGGCCGCCGGGCGGGGGAGCAGCAGGAAGGGAGCCCGGTGAAGGGAGCGCTGCTGGTCGCGGGCACCACGTCCGACGCCGGCAAGAGCGTGGTGACGGCCGGGCTGTGCCGGTGGCTGCGCCGCCAGGGCGTCAGCGTGGCGCCGTTCAAGGCGCAGAACATGTCGCTCAACTCGTTCGTCACCCCGGCCGGCGACGAGATCGGCCGCGCGCAGGCCATGCAGGCCGCCGCGGCCGGCATCGAGCCGGACACCCGGATGAACCCGGTGCTGCTCAAGCCCGGCTCGGCGGGCAGCCAGGTCGTCCTGCTGGGCCACCCCGACGGCGAGGTCGACGCGCTGTCGTACGGGGCGCGCAAGGCGCGGCTGCTGGAGGTGGCGCTGGACAGCCTGGCCAGCCTGCGGGCCGAGTACGACGTGGTGGTGTGCGAGGGCGCGGGCAGCCCGGCCGAGATCAACCTGCGCGCCACCGACATCGCGAACATGGGCCTGGCCCGCGCGGCCGGGCTGCCGGTCATCGTGGTCACCGACATCGACCGGGGCGGCTCGCTGGCCGCGCTGTACGGGACGCTCGCGCTGCTGGAGCCAGCCGACCAGGCGCTGGTCGCCGGGTTCGTGATCAACAAGTTCCGCGGCGCGCGGGCCATCCTCGACCCGGGGCTGGACATGATCACCGGGCTGACCGGCCGGCCGGTGCTGGGCGTGCTCCCGATGGAGCCGGGCTTGTGGCTGGACGCCGAGGACTCGCTGGCGCTGGACGCCAACCGGCCGCCGGGGCTGCCCGGCCCGCCGCCGGGCGGGGACGTGCTGCGGGTCAGCGTGGTGCGGCTGCCGCGGATCAGCAACTTCACCGACATCGACGCGCTGGCGGCCGAGCCGGGCGTGCTCGTCCGCTACGCGGTCAGCCCGGCCGAGCTGGCCGACGCGGACCTGGTGGTGCTGCCCGGCAGCCGGGCGACGGTCGCTGACCTGGGCTGGCTGCGCGAGCGCGGGCTGGACACCGCCGTCGCCGAGCGGGCCCGCAAGGGCCTGCCGGTCATCGGCATCTGCGGCGGCTTCCAGATGCTGGCCGATGAGATCGACGACGAGGTCGAGTCCCGGGCCGGCCGGGTCGCCGGGCTGGGCCTGCTGCCAGTGCGGATCCGGTTCGGCGCCGGCAAGAAGCTGACCCGCCCGCACGGCACGGCCTGCGGCCAGCCGGTGGACGGCTACGAGATCCATCACGGCATCGTGACCGGGCCGGGGCCCGGCGCCGAGCCGTTCCTGGACGGCTGCCGCGCGGGCGCGGTGTGGGGGACGAGCTGGCACGGCACGATGGAGAACGACGCCTTCCGCCAGGCGTTCCTGTCCGAGGTGGCGGCGCTGGCCGGGCGCGACTTCCGGCCGGTGCCCGGCGTCTGCTTCGCCGACCTGCGCGAGGCGCAGCTGGACCTGCTGGGCGACCTGGTCGCCAGCCGCCTGGACACCGCGGCCGTGACCCGGCTGATCGAGCACGGTGCCCCGGCCGGGCTGCCGGTCATCGCGCCTGCCGGCCCGGCCCGCGCGTAGCCGCGCCCCTTCCTGCCGGCCAGCCGCGTCCACTGACCGATAACAGCAAGGGGACGCGAGCGGTGCGCTCTGGCCGGCCCGGGCTGGAGCGGCGCCCGCAGGTCATGCCGGGCGAGCGCCGGACTGGCCAGGTGCGGGCGACGCGGAGCCCGGCCCGGTGGCTCAGGCCGGGTGCCCGGCGCTCGCGAGGGTTGCCGCGACCTCGGTCATCGCGGCGCGGAACTGCGGGTCGGTGATGGTGCCGTCCGCGCCGACCCACTCCCGTGACACCGGCAGCCGGCGGCAGGCATCCTCGACGATGCTCGCGCCGACGTAGCCCAGCACGGTCAGCAGCGTCTCCTGGGCACCGCCGCCGCGGCCGGTGTTGGCGACGTTAACCCAGGCCACCGGCTTGCCGTAGAGCTCGCCGCCGCCGACGGTCCAGTCCAGCAGGTTCTTGAAGCTGCCCGGCAGGGTGCCGGCGTACTCCGGCGTGCACACCACGACCGCATCGGCGGCAGCGATCTGCTCGCGCAGCACGGCGACTGGCGCCGGCACGTCCGCGCCGTCCTGGTCGGGGTTGAACGCCGGCAGCCCGGCCAGCCCGTCATACAGCTCGGCGGTGACCCCGTCCGGCGCTACAGCCTGGATCGTGCGCAGCGCCGAGGTATTGGTGGAGCCGCCGCGCGTGCTCCCGGAAATCAGCAAGATCCGCCCGGTCACGCGGGCTCCCTCCGGTGTCGACGTACGGCCGGGCTCCGTCGCGCGAGCATACGCAACGGCGTCGCGTGGACGGCGCCGCCCGGCCGCCTGATACGCGGTGCAACAGCGCGGTCGCCGAACCTCATCCCGGCGGCGTCCATCCGGCATCCATTGACAAACTGCCCCTGCCCGGCATACCAACCCTGCAAGGCGCCGGCATCGCACCACCCGCGCGGCGCCCGCCTTGGCTATAACCGGCCAGGCCGCCGCACGCTCAGGGAGGGGCCTGCTGAGATCCTCCCCGGCTTGAAGGCCGCGGGTTCCGCACGAAGCTGACGGAAGAAGGACATGCCGATGAGCGACGGACAGACCGAGATTCACGGGACCTGCGCGCCTGGCTTCGAGCCGGTGCGGGCCGCGTTCGCGGCGAACTTCGCCGAGCGCGACGAGATCGGGGCCAGCGTGGCCGTCGTCTCCGGCGGGGAGCAGGTCGTGAGCCTGTGGGCGGGCTGGGCCGACCCCGGCCGGACCCGCGCCTGGCAGGAGAACACGCTGACCAATGTCTGGTCCACCACCAAGGCGATGACGGCGCTGTGCGCGTGGCGGCTCATCGACGCCGGCGAGCTCGACCCGGACGCGCCGGTGACCCGGTACTGGCCCGAGTTCGCGGCTGGCGGCAAGGCCGGGATGCCGGTGCGCTGGATCATGAGTCACAAGTCCGGGCTGACCGGCCTGGCGGTCCCGGTCCAGGTCACCGACTACTACGACTGGGAGAAGATCACCGGCCTGCTGGCCGCCCAGGAGCCGCTGTTCCCGCCCGGCACGGCGACCGGCTACCAGGCCATCACCTACGGCTACCTGGTCGGCGAGGTGATCCGGCGGATCGCCGGGCAGACCTGCGGCCGGTTCTTCGCCGCGGAGGTCGCCGGACCGCTGGACGCCGACTTCCACATCGGCCTGCCCGAGCCCGAGCTTGGCCGGTGCAGCCAGCTGCAGGGCGTGCGGCCCACCGAGGATGAGCAGGCGGCGCTGGCCCAGGCCTACGCCAGCGCCCACCCGGCGGCCATGGCCGCCCTGGTCAACCCGGCGCTGACCGGCGACGAGGCCAACGAGGCGGACTGGCGGATGGCCGAGATCCCGGCCGCCAACGGGCACGGCACGGCGGCCGCGCTGGCCACGATCTACGGGGCGGTGGCCGACGGCTCGCAGCGGCTGGTCTCGGCGCGCACCCTGGAACTGGCCCGCGCGGGCGAGGGCGTCTACACCGACCTGGTGCTCGGCGTGCCGCTGGAGTTCGGGCTGGGTATCGGCCTGGGCAGCGGCCAGCACTTCGGCCCCAACCCGAAAGCGTTCGGTCATGACGGCTTCGGCGGCTCGGCGGTCGGCGCCGACCCGGAGGCGGGCGTGGCCTATGCCTACGTGATGAACCGGATGGGCATGAACCTGCTGGACGACCCGCGCAAGATGGCGGTCATCGACGGCGTCTACAAGAGTCTGGCCGCTGCCTGACGGGCCTGGATCAGCTGATGGCGAGGACACGCTGATCCGGCTGGTCGCAGCCCGCGTCCGGGGCGTCCGGGGCGACGATCCGCGGTTCGGTCGTCGCCAGCCTTGCTCAGCCGGGGCGGATGTTCTTGTTGTGGTGGAAAGCGTTGTCAGGGTCGTATTTGGCCTTGACCTCGGCCAGCCGCCGGTAGGTGTGATCGCCGTACGCTTCCCGGACGCGGCTGGTGTCGTCGTCGGCGTCCAGGAAGTTGACATACACGCCGCCGGCCCGGTGCGGCTGGAGGGCCTGGAGGAACTGCCGGGCCCACGCGGTCTCAGCTGCGGCGTGCCCGGCGGACTCCTCAGGAAGCCACACCGCGTCGATGATGATGTTGCGGGTCACGTCGCGGCCTGCATAAGCGGTGGCGTCGCGGGGGACCCGGGCGACCGCCCCGCCCATGTGGAACATCCCCGAGTACGACCGGGGCGAGCCAGCGCGGTAGGCGTGATCGGCGATGACGCGGATGACGTCCTCGGAGAGGCCGGCCAGGTTCGCAGCCTTCCAGTAGTAGTGCCATCCATGGGGGACGGTGTCGTCGAAGCCGCCCTGGAAGGTGGCATACGGCGAGGGCGCGATCAGGTCCGCCAGCGGCGACCCGAATTGCCGCAGGGCCAGGGCCGCCCGCTCGCCGTCTTCGACAGGGCCGGCGTAGCAGCAGGCAACCGCGACGGCCGGCTGCCAGTACAGGTCCTCGGGGATGTCCGGCAGCGGGGGGACCGTGCCAAGCCTGACGAAGGTGCCAAGCTCGTCGGGCGCGTCGGCGGAGAAGTCCCGGTAGAAGCGCAGCACGTCGCCGGTGGCCTCAGCCGCCCAGAAGATGGGCCCGGCCATGACGACCGGGCCGACGGGATGCAGCGCGAACTGAAGCGTGGTGACGACGCCGAAGTTGCCACCGCCGCCGCGCAGCGCCCAGAACAGGTCGGGATGATCGCCGGCGGACACCTCGAGGATGCTGCCGTCGGCTGTGACCACCTCGGCGGCCAGCAGGTTGTCGACGGTGAGCCCGTGCTTGCGCATCAGGAAGCCGATGCCGCCGCCGAGGGTGAGCCCGGCGACGCCGGTGTGGCCCACGATGCCGCCGGTGGTGGCCAGGCCGTGAGCCTGCGTCTCGTGGTCGACGTCGCCCCACAGCGCGCCACCCTGCACCCGGGCCGTGCGGCCGGCGGGGTCGGTCCATACCGCCCGCATGGCCGACAGGTCAATAACGATCCCGTCGTCGCACACCGCAGTGCCGGCCACGTTGTGGCCGCCGCCCCGAACGGCGGTCGCCAGGTCGCGGTCACGGGCGAAACGCACGGCCGCGGCCACATCGGCGGTCCCGCTGCACCGGGCGATCAGCCGGGGGCGCCGGTCGACGGCGCCGTTCCACACGGCCCGGGCGGTGTCGTAATCGGCGTGGTCAGCGGTGATCAGCTGGCCCCGGAACGCCTCGATCTCCATGGCGGTTGCCCCCTCGCGCACGTGGCCGCCTTGTTTCGGTGATCGGTTCGCTAGTTGTCCGCCGCTCTCGATGGCCCCATCGCACCACCGCGGGCCGCCGCCGTGAAGTCAAGAATCTGGACTTCCCAGCTGAAGGCAGCCGCGTAACACTGGCATCATGCGGACCTACGGCCAGTACTGCCCCATCGCTCGCGGCGCGGAGATCTTCGCCGAGCGCTGGACGCCGCTGATCGTCCGCAATCTGTACCTGGGCTGCGGAAGCTTCGGCGAGATCCTGGATGGCGCTCCCGGGCTGTCCCGCACCCTGCTCTCGCAGCGGCTCAAGCAGCTCGAACGGCTCGGCATCGTCGGGTCGGCACCCAAGCCCGACGGGCGCGGCAGCCGCTACGAGCTCACGCCCGCGGGTCAGGACCTGTTCAAGGTCTGCGTGTCGCTCGGCGAGTGGGGCGCGGCCTGGCTCGAGATCGCTCCCGAGCATCTTGATCCCTTTGTGGCGCTATGGTCGATGTGCAACATGCTCCGCCGGGACCGGCTCCCGGACCGGCGGCTCGTCATCCGCTTCGACTTCACCGGCCGCCAGCGCCCCGAGCGGTACTGGCTGCTGATCGAGCACAAAGACACCGAGATCTGCAAGACCTATCCCGGCCTCGACGAGGACCTCTACGTCACCGCGGAAGCCGAAGCCTTCGTCAAGTGGCACGCCGGTCAGCAAACCTGGGCCGAAGCCACCCGCGACCGCCGCATCCAGCTGCACGGCCCCTCCTGGCTCGTGCGAGCCTTCCCCACCTGGAACGCCCGGAGCGCCTTCGCCCACATCAGGCCGGTCTCTCGCATCGCGGCGAGCTCGGCGGCCTGACATCTTCCGGCACATCCCTCTCACCGCGCCACATCGCGGCCGGGCAGCCCCGGCCGGGTAGGCGGAACTCATGTCCGCGGCCAGCAGGTGCGGCTCGGGCCACGGCGCCTACAGTTGTCGCGCCGTCGGCGCGAGCAGGCCCGGGGCGGGTGACGATATCGCCATCCTCACGGCCCGGACCCGGTCCCGGCGACCGCCAGCGGGCACGTCGCAGGCCGGGGGCCCGGCAGTCCTCGCGGACGCGCTGCCGGCTTCGCCGGCGGCTAGTCCTGCAAGGCAGTGACGCCAGGGGGAGCGGCGCCCGGCTCCGGCTCGGGCTCGGCGAGGGTCGCCGAGCGCAGCGCCGGGATAGCCAGGCCGAGCAGCAGCGCGCCGGCCACGCAGGCCAGGCCGCCGCTGACCACCGAGACGACCGGCGAGAACAGCTGAGCCACCGCGCCGGCCTCGACGTTGCCGATGGCGGGCGCGGTGTTCACCTGGGCCAGGTACAGGCTGCTTACCCGGCCGCGCAGCGGGTCGGGGGTGTAGCGCTGCAGCAGCGCGTTGCGCAGCACCTCGGAGATCAGGTCGCCGCCGCCGGCCAGCGCGAGCAGCGCCAGCGCCGCGACCAGGCTGCGGACCAGGCCGAACCCGACGATGGCGCCGCCCCAGACGATGCCGGCGCCGATGACCACCAGGCCGGGGCGGCGCAGGTGGCTGGTCCAGCCGCTGGTCGCCCCGCCGATGATGGCGCCGAGCCCGGGCGCGGCGGTGAGCAGGCCGAACGTCGTCGCCTGCCCGTGGAAGTGCGCGGCGGCCAGCGCGGGGAACAGCGCGGTCGGCATCCCGAAGATCATCGCGCTGGTGTCGACGAGCAGCATCCCGCCGACGACTCCGTTGTGCCGGACGAACCGGAAGCCCTCGGCGATCGAGCGCAGTCCGGGCCGGGCCACCTCCGTGGTCGGCGGCAGCGGGCGGACGGCCAGCATGGCCAGCGCGAACGCGGCGAAGGCGGCGGCGTCGATCCCGTAGCAGACCGGCAGGCCGGGACCGGCGATGAGGAAGCCGCCCAGGGCAGGCCCGACCAGGTTGCCGAGCTGGCCGCCGCTGGAGTTCAGCGCCATCGCAGCGGCCAGCCGGCCGGGCGCGACCAGGGCCGGGACCATGGCCGTCGCGGCCGGGCTGCCCAGACCGGACAGCAGGCCGATACCGAGGGTGAGGACATAGAGCGGCCACAGCGCGGGATGCGCGAACAGGCTGTTGACCAGCATGAGCGCCGACAGCCCGGCCTGCGGCAGCCGGGTGGCGAACAGCACCTGACGGCGGTCGTACCGGTCGGCGAGTACCCCGCCGGCCAGCAGCCCGATCAGCATGCCGATGCTGTCGGCCAGGGTCAGCATGCCGACCGCCAGCGAGGAGTGAGTCAGCCCGTAGACCTGCCAGTTGGCCGCGGTGACCGCCACGGCGTTGCCCGCGTTGGATACCAGCCGGCCGGCGAACACCCAGCGGAAGTCGCGGCCCTCGCGCAGCGGAGCGACATCGATGACGATCTGCCCGAGGCGCACTTCCTGGCTCCGCTTGATGGCTGGCCTGGTCACCCCCGTTCCGCGCCCCCGCGCGGGCCGTCGCGGCGATGGCGCCGGCAGCATAGGCAGGCTAGCGGCTGATCGCGCTGAGCTGGGCACCCGCCCCTGGCCGGCGGGCCGGCCCGCCGCCGCCGGGTTCCGGCCGCTTAGGGTCGTGACCATGCCTGCCCGCCGCCCTCGCCAGGACCGCCTCGCGTGCTGACGATCTTGCTGGCGCTGGCAGCGGCGCTCGGCTACGGCAGCTCGGACTTCGCGGCCGGGCTG
Source organism: Streptosporangiaceae bacterium (assembly GCA_035763085.1). Classification (GTDB taxonomy): domain Bacteria; phylum Actinomycetota; class Actinomycetes; order Streptosporangiales; family Streptosporangiaceae; genus DASUBV01. The sequence continues at coordinate 13,027 of DASUBV010000261.1, forward strand.
GCCGCGCGCGGCGCCAGCGTGATCCGCATCACGATCCTGGCCGAGGCCGTCAGCGTGGCGGTGCTGCTGGTGGCCGTCCCGTGGGTGAGCACGCAGCACACGTCGTGGGAGTCGGTGGCCTGGAGCGTCGTCGGCGGGGTGAGCGGCGTAATCGGCGCGATGGCGCTCTACCTGGGCTTCCGGCACGCGGCCTTCAGCGTCGCCGGGCCGCTCAGCGCAGTCGCCTCGGCGGGGTTCTCGGTGCTGGCCGGGCTGGCTTTCGGCGAGCGGCCGACCGTGCTGGCGCTGACCGGCATCATCCTGGCGCTGCCGGCCATCATCGGCGTCTCGGCCAGCTCATCGGGGCACGCCAGCCCGGCAGTGAGCGGAACCGGCCCGGCCGGGCCGGTCCTCGACGATGCCGGCGCCCCGGCGAGTCCAGGGAGCGCGGTCGGTGCGCGGGACCCGAACCCCGGCCATGGCCCGAACCCGGATCCCGGCCCGAACCCCGGCCATGGCCCGGACGCCGATCCTGGTCCGGCCAGAGCCGGCAGCCCGGCTGGGACCGCGAGCACCGCGAGCACCGGGCATCACGCGGCCGGGGTGCTGTGGGGCCTGGTGGCCGGGGCCGGCTTCGGGGTGCTGTTCATCGGGCTCAACCGGGCCGGCTCCGCGCACGATTTGTGGCCGCTGGCGATCGCGCAGATGGCTGCCCTGGTCATGGTCGCCGGGTTCGGCGCGGTGCGCGGCAACCTGCGCCTGCCGCCGCGCCGGGCGAGCTGGCTGGCTGCCGTCACCGGCGTCACCGGGGCCGCGGGAAGCCTGTGCTTCTTCATCGCGACGCACCGGGGCCTGCTGGCCGTGACGGCGGTGATCACCTCGCTGTACCCGGCCTCGACCATCTTGCTGGCCCGGCTGCTGCTGGGGGAGCGGCTGACCCCGGTCCGGATCGCCGGGCTCGTCCTCGCTGCCGCCTCCGTTGCCCTGATCGCGGTCGGCGGCGCGGGCTGACCGGCCACCCGCTGGTCGCGCGGGCTGAACGGCTACCCGCTGGTCGCGCGGGCTGAGCAGCCGCCCGCTGATGCGGCGCCGGCCGGCTGGCCATCCGCTGGCAGGCGAGGCTGGCCGGGCGCTCAGCCGGGCGGCTTGCGGGCCCAGAACAGGGCGTGGCCGCCGTCGCCTTCCGGGACGAATCCCTGCTCGGTGATCTCCAGGCCGGCGTCCTCCAGCCAGCGCCGGTAGGTCGCGGCGTCAGCCTGTGACCACCACATCACCGTGTCGCCGCCCAGCCAGTGGTCCTCGGTCCCGGTCCAGGCACCCTGGCCCGCGACCGCCAGCAGCCAGCCGCCTGGCCGCAGCCAGCCTGCGGCCCTGGCCAGCAGGGCCGGCTGCGCGGCCAGCGGCATGTGGATCAGCGCGTACAGGCTCACGACGGCGTCGAACGACCCGGCGGCGAACTCGAGCTGCGTCGCGTCGGCCTGCACGAACGCGGCGGCCGGAACCAGCTTCCTGGCCCGGCTCACCTGCACCGCGCTGATATCCACGCCGGTCACCCGGTACCCGCCGGCCGCCAGCGTCCGGGCCACCGGGACGCCGCAGCCGCAGCCCAGGTCGAGGACATGACCGGCGGCCGGCACAAGGCTCTGCAGCCGCTCCAGCCAGGGCCCGTACCGCGGCCCGGCCTCATCGTCGTCGCCGCGGTACCGGTAGGACAAGGCGTCATAGCCGCGGCGAACCAGGTCAGTCCGGTCTTCCGGGCTGGCCGGCCCGCTGCCGGGTGTGGCTGGCCCGCCGCCGGGTCCGGCCGGCCGGTCCAGCCCGGCCCGCTCGCCTTCCAGCATCGGGGCAAAGTACCACCAGAGGGTCACGACGATGCCGGTCGCGACCAGCACGCTCTCGGCAGTGTCGGTGAGCCAGTGCGCGTGCAGGTAGGTGCGGCAGGCTGCCACCGCCAGCACTTCCGCTGCCACCCAGCCCAGGGCCAGCACCCGGCGGCCTGGCCGGGCCAGCGTCGCGGTCAGCACCAGGCCGATGACTACGGCGCTGATCACATGGCCCGACGGGAAGGACCCGAAGCCGACGTGGGTCAGCGGGCCCGGCGGGCGCGGGCGGGCCACCAGGTGCTTGATCAGCACGGACAGCAGCGATGCGGTGGCCCAGGCCAGCACCGTGAACAGCGCAGCCCGCCAGCGGCGGCGCAGCAGCAGGAACAGCCCCAGGCCCGCCATGATGACCGGGCCGCCGGTCGACGGCCCGCTGATCAGGCTCAGCACCTTTCCGGCGTCGGTGAGCGGGACCGACTGCCAGGTCGTGACAATGCCTAGCCACCAGCGGTCCAGTCCGGCCACCGGTGGCCGGACTGGCCGGACCGCGATCACGTCGGCGAATGACGCCGCCGACGCGAGCAGCAGCAGCCCGGCGGCCAGCATCAGCGGCGGCCGGGCGGCCTGCCCGGCCCGCCCCGCCTGCCGCGCGGCCCCGGCCGTATCAGCCTGCCCGGGCCGCCGCTCGCCCGGCAGCAGTGACCGGCTCGCCATCTGGGCTGCTCCTTCCCGTCAGCCCGGCGGCCGGGCCGCTGATACTGGCGCGGCAGGGCTGTCCTTTCCACCTGCCCTGCCGCGACCGGGCCAACCGGGCGAATGCTCCCGGTAATGGCCTGCGTCCGCCTGGCCGGCGTCCGCCTGACCGGGCCGCCCGGCCGCCGGAGCCGCCCGCGGCAGCCGCTCGCCCGGGCCGCCCGCGCCGGCCGGCGGCGCGTCGCGGCGCATGATGGCGGCCGGGTCGGGCACCCTGGCTAGCACAGCCCCGGCAGCCTGGCGAACGCGGAGGTCAGTAGCGGTGAAGCGGGCAACCCGCGGCCGGTGGCCGGTGCGGGGCCGGGTCGGCACGCTCGACCGGGTCATCCTAGGCCGGCTGGCCGCGACCGACTCGGTCGTGCTGGACGAGGTCATGCCGCGGCTCAGCGAGGCCGCCAACCACAGCGTCCTGTGGGTGAGCATCGCCGCCGCGCTGGGGGCGACGCGCGACAAGTGGGCCCGCCGTGCCGCGCTGCGCGGCCTGGCCAGCATCGCCCTGGCCAGCGCGGCGACCAATGTGGTGGCCAAGAACCTGACCCGGCGGGTCCGGCCGTCCGGCGAGGTGCCGCCCGCCCGGCGGGTCAGCGGCGTGCACACCACCTCCTTCCCGTCCGGGCATGCCGCCTCGGCGGCCGCGTTCGCCACCGGCGTCGCGCTGGAGCTGCCCGGCCTGGCCGCCCCGGCCGGGATGCTGGCCGGAGCGGTCGGCATGTCGCGGGTCGTCACCGGGATGCATTACCCCTCCGATGTGCTCGCCGGCTTCGCGGTGGGCACGGCCGCCGGGCTGCTCACCCTGCGCTGGTGGCCGCGCCGTCAGCTGGAGCCCGCCGAGGCGGCCCGGCCGCGCCGGGAGGCGCCGGCCGCGCCCGCCGGCCAGGGACTGGTCCTGGTGGTGAACAACGGCTCCGGGACCGCCACCGCCGAGCTCGCCGACCTGCTGCGCAGCGAGCTGCCGGACGCGCGCATCGTGGTGGCGCAGGACGGCGCCGAACTGCCTGTCCTGCTGACCGAGGCGGCGGACACCGCCAGGATCCTCGGCGTCGCGGGCGGCGACGGCTCGGTCCAGCTGGCCGCCGGGCTGGCCGTCGACCGGGGCCTGCCGCTCCTGGTGGTCCCGGCCGGGACCTTTAATCACTTCGCCGCCGACCTCGGGGTTCGGTCGGTGGCCGACGCGATCGCCGCGCTGCGGGCCGGCGACTCGGTGCTGGTCGACGTGGCCAGGGCCGGCAAGCGCTCATTCGTCAACACCGCGAGCACCGGCATCTACGTGGACCTGGTGCGCGCCCGTCAGGATTATGAGGAAGAGCTGGGCAAGTGGCCCGCCGTCCTGGTCGCGCTGGCCCGGGTGCTGCGCGACAGCCGGCCGGCGGACCTGGTGGTCAACGGGCACCGGCGCCGGATGTGGCTGCTGTTCGCCGGCAACTGCCGGTATGAGCCGCGCGGCGCGGCGCCGTCCTACCGGCCCGACCTGAGCGACAGCCGGCTGGACATCCGCCTCATCGACGGGAACAAGCCGCTGGCGCGGGTCCGGCTGCTGGCCGCGGTGGCCCTGGGCACGCTGGGCCGGTCGCGCGTCTACCGGGAGTGGACTGCGAGCTCCCTGCACGTGGCCACGCCGGACGGGACCCCGGTGCTGCTGTCAGTGGACGGCGAGGCGGTCCAGGGCGAGTCGTCGCTGATGCTGCGCAAGCGGTCCGAGCGGCTGCTGGTGTACCGGCCCGGCGAGGCCTGACCGGCGCCGCCGGCCGCCGGGTACGCTCGAGCACATACGCCCGCCGCCTGGCGGGCGGGACTGCTGACCCCGGGGGATGACCCCCGGAGCCTCAGGCCGGGGGAATCCCCGGACTCCCTGGGGGGAGAGGCCGCCATGTATCCGTGGGAGCTTACCGAGCTAAGCCAGCTCGGCGGATACCTCGCTGGCCTTGCCATCGCCATTACCACCCCGCGTGACCTGCTGGCGATTACCGCGCTGGCGCTGGTCGGCATGGTCATCGCCGTGCTGGCCCGCGGCCGTGCCGTCCGGCCAGTCACCGCGGGCCCGCTGCCCGGCCGTGCCGCGGCGCTGCGGGAGAAGGCGTGGCGGGCCGCGTTCCAGCGACTGCTGGATCCCGATGCCGCCGGACGGCCGCGGCCCAGAGCTCCCGGATCGGCCCCGGCGGCCGCCTGATCTCCGCCTGAGCCAGCCCGGCACCCCGGGCCCGCGCCAGCATGCCTGCGCGCGGCCGCCCGCCTGGCCGGGCCGCGGCGCGCTCGCCGGCCGCCTCCAGCCCGTTTCCGTTTCCCGGCCCGCTGGAGGGTGCAGTCATGCTCGGATTCCTCGACGCTGGCGTCAGCGTCGCTTACTACGTTGTCACCGCGCTGGTGCAGTTCCTCACGCCCGTCGCCGGCCCGCTCGCGGCCGTCGCGGCGATCGTGGTGTTCACCATCGCCATCCGCCTGGCCCTGGTCCCGCTCAGCTACTTCGCGATGCGCGGCCAGGCTGCCCAGGCCCGGCTGCAGCCGCAGGTGCAGGATCTGCGCCGCCGGTACGCGCGCCAGCCCGACAAGCTGCAGCGCGAGCTGGCGGAGCTGTACCGGCGCGAGGGCCGCGGCCTGCTCACCGGCTGCCTGCCGCTGCTGGCCCAGCTCCCGTTCTTCAGCATCATGTACCGGCTGTTCCTGTCCCCGCAGGTCGGCGGCCACGCCAACGACCTGCTGGCGCATCACCTGCTGGGCGCCCCGCTCGGCCTGCACTGGACCGCCGCCGTGCTCAGCACCCAGGGCCTGGTGTTCATCGGGCTGTTCGCCCTGCTGGCCGGCGTGGGCTGGGCCTCGGCCCGGCTGGCCCGCCGGCTCGGGCAGCCGGGCCTGGCCGCGCCGCTGCCCGCCCGCCCCGCCGGGCCCGCCGCCCCGGCCAGCGCGGGGCCGGCGGCCGCCGCGGAGCGCCTGGCGGCCCGGCTGGCCAGGGTCCTGCCGTACATCACCGTGGTGGTCGCCATGTTCGTCCCGCTCGCCGCCGGGCTGTACCTGCTGACCACGACCTCGTGGACGGTGGCGGAGCGCGCCATCCTCGGCCGCCGGATCCACCGGGAGATCAGCAGTAACGAGGTGACCCCCGCCAGGCCGCCGCGTCAGGCAGCCAGGCGCAGCGCCGGCGGGCCGGCATCCGCCGGGCGGAGAATACCGCCCGGCCGGCGTGCCGGCCACTGCTCCTCCGGGCAGCCAACTAACCTGAATTCCGGTAACACCGCGGCCGGAAAGTCCAGTGCGTAAAGGCCGGTGTGCCGGGTTGGCACCGCGCGGGGGCGCTGTGCGGGAATGCCGATTCCGGGCACCGTGCCGGGCCGGGTGCTACGCGTGTCCTGTCGGGGGGACAGGGCGCATTGACGGGGGAGGTTCTCGCTAGTCATGCATTTCGGGGAATTAGCCGCGCTCTCGGCCCGGCCGACCGCGTGCGCCCGCGCACGCGTCAGGTAACCCACAGCACCCGGTCAGTGGCAGAAGCGGCCCGTTAGCCGGCTGCCCGGGCGGCCCGCGTAAGGCGGCCGCCCGGCCATGCCTGCTGGCCGCTTCATCCGGGCACTACGAGAAGGCGGTAGCGAGCATGCGCGCTCTCCGGCTGACACCGGCAGCACGCCCGGCGCGAGCCATGGCCGCGGGACTGGCCGCGGCCGGGCTGGTCGTGTCCGCGAGCGGCCCGGCCGCCGCCAGCCCTGCGGCGGCCGGCACCCGGGTGTCCGGCACGGCATCCGTCCGCGCCGCGGGGCCTGCACGCACCGCGGGGCATGCCCGCGCGGCCGGCGCCGCCCGCACCACGGGCGCGGCCCGCACCGAGGCGGCCGCGGCGGCGCCGGCGCGCGCAGGCGCGGCCTTACGGCGGGTCCAGTTCCAGGGATACACCTTCCAGGTGCCGGCCGCGTGGCCCGTCATCGACCTGGCCCGGCACCCGGCCACCTGCGTGCGCTACGACCGGCACGCCGTCTACCTCGGCTCGCCGGGTGCCGACCAGTCCTGCCCGAGCTGGCTGTTCGGCACGACCGAGGCGGTCCTGGTGCAGGCCGGCCCGGCTGCGGCGCGGCGCTCATCGCAGGAGAACCCCGTCTCGCGCCGGATCACCGTCACCGCCCCGCGCATCCGCGTCACCGCGACCTTCAGCACCAACCCGAACGTGCTGTACCGGATGCTGTCGCTGGCGGGCCTGCCCGCCCCGCAGATCACCCCGCCGAACCCGGCCGTCGCCGACAGCGCCGCTGCGGGCAGCGCGGGCGGATCGGCCAGCCAGGACGGGCAGGCCGCCGCGCTGAGCCAGGGCTCCCGCCCGCTGCCGGGCAGGTTTATCCAGGTCGGCCCGCCCGAGCTGCCCGCGAGCGTGGCCAACTACCGCGGCCGCGGGTTCGACTCCTGCGCCGCGCCGAGCCCGAGAACCATGCGGGCCTGGTGGCGGCACTCGCCCTACGGCGCCGTCGGCATCTACATCGGGGGCTCGGACCGGGCCTGTGACCAGGTCAACCTGTCCCAGGCCTGGGTCCGCCGCGAGGCTGCGCGCGGCTGGCGGTTCTTCCCCATGTACGCCGGGCCGCAGGCCGCCTTCGGCGAGCTGAGGTCACCCAAGGCGCAGGGCGCCCGCGCGGCGGCGGACGCCGTCGTCGATGCCCGCGCGCTCGGCTTCGGCCCGCGCACCCCCATCTACTACGACATGGAGGCCTACCCGGCCAGGCGAACCGGCGCGGCGCTGCGCTTCCTGTCCGCCTGGACCAAGGGCCTGCACCGGCTCAATTACCGGTCTGGCGTCTACAGCAGCTCCCGGTCCGGGATCATCGACCTGGCCCGGCAGTACGGCAAGCACGCTTATGCCATGCCCGATGCCATTTATGATGCGCTGTGGAATGGGTCGGCGAATGTTTCCGACAGCGTGTACGGGAAGAAAGCATGGCCGCGCACCCACCGGATGCACCAGTACAGCGGGAATGACACGCAGACATTCGGCGGCCACACTCTGGATATCGACAAGGATTACCTCAGCATCCGGCTGGCCGCGCCGGGCGGCACCATGCAGAGCTCCGCGGCGGCCGAGTCGGCGGCTGTCTTCTATGAGGGCAGGAACCACCACCTGTGGCGCAAGCCCCGGGCCGCGAGCGGCACCTGGGGCCCCGCCGTCGACATGGGCGGGGACCTCGGCTCCCAGCCGTCGGCGGTCCGGGTCGGCGCGTCCGGGCTCGACGTGTTCTACCGCGGCCGCAGCGGGGCGCTGTGGCTGGTCAAGCGCACCAGCCGGGGCTGGCAGCGCGGCCGCAAGATCGGCCTGATGGGGGACCTGGGCAGCGGGCCGCGCGCGGTATCGGCGCCCAACGGGGTCATCGACGTGTTCTGGAAGGGGTCGCATGATCCCCACCTGTGGCACGGTCAGTACAACCCCGGGCACGGCTGGAGCGGCCCGCAGCGGCTGGGCGGCAACCTGGCCGGGCCGCCCGCGCCGGTGGAGAACCGCTACGGCGGGGTCCAGGTGTTCTGGGAGGGCAGGAGCGGCAAGCACAGCCTGTGGCGGGTGCAGCGGCGCCTGGGCGGCAGCTGGACCAGGCCGCAGAGCCTGGGCATGGGGCCGCTGGGCGGCTCGCCGCGGGCCACGGCGCTGCCCAGCGGTGCGGTCGAGGTCGTCTGGCGCGGCTCCACCCGGCCGCATCACGTGTGGTCGGCGTTCCTGCGGCCCGGGCACCGGCCCGAGGGCCCGCGCAGCCTGGGCGGCCGGATCACCGGCTCGCCCTGGCCCGTCGCCGCGGACTCCACGGCCCGGGTGTTCTTCCGGGGCACTGACCACCGGCTGTGGCAGCTGACCTACCGGAACTCCGGCCGCTGGCACCAGCCGGCGCGGCTGCACATGGGCAAGCTGGGCGACGCCCCGTTCGCCGCTGCCGGCCGGGGCTGGGGCTCCTTCCAGGTGTTCTGGAAGGGCCGCAGCGGCGGCCTGTGGACCGTGTCCGGGGCCGGCCGCACGTGGCGCGGCCCGAAGCGGCTGGGCGGCCGCCTGCACTAGCGCCCCGGCCAGGGGCCTGGCGGATCTGATCCCGCGAGGCTGGTGTCATCAGCCTGGTAACGGGGAACCTGCCGAAGCGAGTGCGTAGTTCCCGTACTGTAGAGCTGGACACGCAGGCGTCCTGTCGCACTGGCAGTTGCGGTCGCAGCACATCGCAAACTCTTGGACGAGGAAATTCATGGCTGGGGCACCCCTGAAAGTCGGCAAGGCCGCCTGGCACCTGCTCCCCGCGCCGCTGCGGCGCAAGCTGCGCAGCGAGCCGGGCAAGCGGTTCATGCGGTTTGTCCCGGTTTCCCTGGCCGCGCTGGGGTCCAGCCAGCTCTCCCTGGCCCTGCTGGTCGGCGTCATCAGCATGAGCGCCGGGACCGCGGCCTTCATTGCCTCGATCGTCGGCGCCGGGGTGAGCTACCTGCTCAGCCGCTGGGCCTGGGAGCGCAAGGGCCGTCCGGACCTGCTGCGCGAGACCCTGCCGTTCTGGGTGGTCTCGGTGGCCGCCTGGACGTTCCTGTCGTTCATCAGCCACGAGGCCAGTATCTGGTCCAAGGGCATGGGCCACTCGACCTGGGAGCACGTCGCCGTGGTGAACGGCGCCTACTTCCTGGCCAACTGCGTCACGTTCGTCGCGCGTTTCGCGATCTTCCACTACGTGCTGTTCGCCAACCGGGAGGGCAGGCTACCGGGCCAGCACGCCAGGACCCCGGCCCCGCCGTCCCCGAACGGGTCTGCCCGCCGCGACGGGGCCGTCCCGCCCGGCGGCGCGGTATCGCCGAACGGCGCGGTGTCCCCGAACGGGAGCGGTCCGCATCCGGCCCCGTCCCGGGTCAGCGGCCACGACCAGTCGGCCCGGCTGGAGATGGCTGGCCAGCGGCACGCGCATCCGCGCGCCCGCCGCTAGCCTCCCCGCACGGCAACGGGCTGGCACCGCCGCGGGCGGCGCCAGCCCGTTCGCATGCCGGGCCTGCTGCGCGGGCCCGGAGCCTAGGCCCCGCGGGCGCGGCGCTGGCGCTCGCGCCACCAGGTCCCGGTGATCACGTTGGCGAAGTGCAGGGCGTAGAAGGCGTTGTGCCCCTTCTTGCTCTCGCCGACCTGGCGCTTGTGGATCGTGGCCGGCACCTCAGCCACCCGGTAGCCGTGGGTGATGACCCCGATCAGCAGCTCAGCGGCCTGGTACTGCGGCTGCCGCAGGATCACCGCGCCGGTGACCTCGGCCCGCATCGCCCGCAGGCCGAACGACGGGTCGCTGACCCGCTGCCCGGTCAGGATGCTGATGGTCAGCGCGAAGACCCGGACGCCGAGCTTGCGCACCGGGTCGGTGGTCTCCTCGCTGCCCTTGGTGCGCGAGCCGGTCACGAAATCGGCCTGCCCGGCCAGCAGCGGCGCGACCAGGGCCTCGATCTCAGCCGGGTTGTACTGGCCGTCGGCGTCGGTGGTGACGATGTACCGGGCGCCGCCCTCGCGGGCCAGCCGGTAGCCCAGCCGCAGCGCGGCTCCCTGGCCCCGGTTCACCGGCACGTCGCACACCAGCGCGCCGGCCGCCTCGGCGTCCTTGACGGTCGCGTCCATCGAGCCGTCCGACACGACGATCTTGGCGACCTCCAGGCCGGAGACCGAGTTCGGCAGCGCCTCGATGACCGGCCCGATCGCGCCTTCCTCGTTATAGGCGGCGATCACGATCGCCAGCGGCGGCAGCTGGGCGGCCCGGCTGCCGTACTGGTCAGTGAAGGCCCGAACGGCCGCATTGTCGATGACATCGTCATCCTGGGTCACAGTCACTGCGCTGCCTCCGCGAACGCGAGCCATCCGGTGGCATGGCCCGAGATAAGGTCCTGCTGGTGGTGAGAGCCGGTCATGCGGGCGAGCGAGAAGCCAGACAGGACCGTCGGCATCTCACCTAGGTGAGCTGGCGCGCTCGTCACAAAGGGTTTCTCCAATGTAACGGCGCGTGAACCATTCAGGATGACAATATCGGGCCCCGGCCGGCCCGCGCCCGGCTGCGCCGGCCCGGCGGCCTGACCAGCCAGCGAGCCCGCGCCGCGCCGCCCGGCGCGAGCGGGCGCGCTGGTCACGAGGACCGGGGCATGGTGCTTCTTGCCCATGACGCTCCGTTCGCAGGTGATCAATGGCCAGCAATTTTCCCGTGGGTGCTGAGCGCCGCCATGGGGGTGAGCCCGGGGCCGCCTGTGGCCGTCCGCCTGGGCCGCTGCTCCCCGGTTGCGCCGCCGACGCCCGGTCAGGTGCGCAGGCCCGGGAGCGGGCGCGCCCCAGCAGTGTACCGAGGTACTTAAGTGACCGAAGCATTCCAACCCAACCACAGGTCCCGGACGGCTGGCCGGCCGGGCGGCGGCCCGCATGAGCGGCCGATGGGCCGGCCCGGCCGGCCGTGCTGTGCCATGCTGGTAGATCGCGGGCCGGGGGCGGGCACGCGGCGGCCTCGCTGCCGTGCGCGCCGGCGGGGCGGCGCCGCCGGGATAGTCAGGCGCCCGGGCAAGGAGGTAGCAGCTAGTGACCGTGCCGGGCTTTGCACCCCGGGAGATGCCCGCGGCCGAGGATGAGTCGTACCGCATCCTGCGGTCCCGGATCGACCTGACGCAGCTGCCGAGATTCAGCCGCGACGTGACCGAGGCCGTCATTCACGCCAGCGCGGACTTCGACTACTTCACCGACCTGGTGTGCCACGAGGAGGCCCTGGAGGCCGGCGTGGCGGCGCTGGCCGCCGGCGCCCCGGTCATCGTCGACTCGGCGATGGTGGCGGCCGGGATCACCGGCTGCCCGGTGATCACCAAGCTCGGCGAGCCGCTCACCGAGCGGCTGGCCCGGACGGCGGCGATCAGCCCGGCCGCCGCGGCCGTGCGGCTGGCGTTCGGTGACGCCGGGCCGGGCGCGGTGTGGGTCGTGGGCGGCAGCGCCCCGGCGCTGCAGGAAATGCTTGCCCGCCGAGTGGAGCCGGCCTTCGTCGTTGGCTTCCCGGTCGGCTTTGTCGGCGCGGCGGCCGCCAAGGACGCCCTGCGCGCGACCGGCGTGCCGTCGGTCAGCAACGTCTCGGAGAAGGGCGGCGCCGCCGTGGCGGTGGCGGCGTTCGGCGCGCTGCTGGCCCCGGCGCTGCAGGCGCGCGGCGGGCCGGGCGGGGCGGGGCAGGATGACGCGGCCGACCGGCGCCGCGGGCCCGCCGCAGGCGGCTGACCGGCCCGGAGATCTCGCCGCGACCCTGCCCGTATGGCTGCGCGGCACGGGCCCGCGCACCGACAATGATCTGCACGGGACTATCGCGACAACTCCTGTTTACGGCATCGCGGCGGGTAATCTTCCCTCGCGGCGCACAATAGCCTCAAGGCCGGATACTGTCGCCACCTGAGCACTCGGGCGGGCGATCCGGTCAGCGGCAGCCGCGCCCGTGCGGGCCAGGCCCCGGCCGCGCGGAGCAGCACGGCAGGCAGGACGGCAAGCCCGGTCGCGCAGGTGCCGGGAACTGCGATGGCGCAGCGGCGGGAGCCGGGACAGGCTGGGACGCGGATGATGACCGAGCGGGAAGCGCGGTGACGAGCGAGTAGACGTGGCAGTGGCGGGGGGTTCGGCTGGGCAGGAGGCCCCAGGGAACATGACTGAGGGACAAGGCGCGAGCGCCGGGCCGGTGCCGCTCAGCGGCACCGGCGATGCTGGCGTGCCCGTCCCTGACCCGCCGGCCAGCCACCCCGGCGCGGTCCCCGGTTCCCCGCAGGCGCCCGCCGCGGCCACTGCGAGCCCGGCCACTGGGAGCCCGGCCACTGCGAGCCCGATCACTGCCAGTCCGGCCGTAGGCAGCCCGGCCACAGCCGGCCCGGCCGGGGCCAGCCCGGCCGCAGGCCACGCTCGGCCGGACACGGGCCAGTATGGCGGCGCGCACGCGGGCGCAGCGGCCCGGGAGGCCGGCTCCCCGTTTGCCACCGGCCTGCACGGCGCGGCGCGGTTCGCCTCCGGCGGCCGCCAGGCGGCTGGCCGGCCCGGCGCGGCCAGCCGGGCGGCAGGCGCGCACGCCGCCGGGGCGCACGCAGCGGGAGCTGCGGCTGGCGGGCCGCCGCTGCCGGGGACCTGGCCCGGAGCGCATGCCGGCCCTGATGCTGCCGGCCCTGATGCCGTCCCGGAGGCCGGCCGTCCGGCCGGCCCCGGTTCCGCTGTTCCCGGCCCGGCCAGCGGCGGTCCTGGCAGCCCGGGCGGCGCCGGTCCCGCTGGCGGCAGGCCGGTTCCGCTGAGCCCGGCGGGCGGCAGTCCGCCCGCGCCGGCCAGCCCGGCCGGGCATGGTCCCGGCGACGTCGTGCAGCCGCCGACCGAGCCGTACGTCAAGGTGGACGCGCGGCGGCTGGAGAACGCACTGCTGGCGCTGCGGCACCCCATCGTCACGGTGCCGCTGCTGCTGGAGGCGCCCGGCGTGGCGGAGGCCCGGGCAGAGCGGCGCAAGCTGCTCAGCCAGATCGACGACTACCTGCTGCCGCGGCTGCGTCAGTCCGGGGCGCCGATCCTGGTCGCCCTGGTCGGCTCCACCGGCGCCGGCAAGTCAACCCTGATGAACAGCCTGGTCGGCAAGCAGGTGAGCCAGACCGGGATCCGCCGGCCCACCACCAACAGCCCGGTCCTGGCCTGCCACCCCGGCGACGCGCACTGGTTCGCCGAGAATGTCTTCCTGCCTACCCTGCCCCGGGTCCGGCAGCAGGGCCTGGCCATGCCGGGCCGGGACGGCCTGCTGGTGCTGGCGGCGAGCGAGGGCATGCCGCAGGGCGTGGCACTGCTCGACACCCCCGACATCGACTCGGTGGTGCAGGCGCACCGCGACTTCGCCCACCAGTTCCTTGACGCCTCCGACCTGTGGCTGTTCATGACCTCGGCGCGCCGCTACGCTGACGCGGCCGTGTGGGAGCTGCTGCAGGACGCCCGCGACCGCGGCGCCGCGCTGGCCGTGGTGCTGTCCCGGGTCCCGCCGTCGGCCGCGCCGCAGCTGCGCGCGCACTTCGACGCCATGCTGGAGGCCAACGGGCTGACCGGCTTCCAGCGGTTCCTGATCGCCGAGACCATGGTCACCAATGCGATGCTGCCCGAGGAGATCGCCCGCCCGGTGCGCGAGTGGCTCACCGCGACGGCGGCCGGCGACGACCGCCGGGTGGCGGTGCTGACCCAGACCATGTCCGGGATGCTGGACACCTTCCGGACCCGGATCCCGGCCCTGGCCAGCCACGCCAGCACGCAGCTCACCCTGCGCCAGGAACTGCGTGAGACGGTGCGCGCCGCCTACGACGCGGGGCTGGACGAGCTGATCGCGGCCGCCTCGGACGGCTCGCTGGTCAGCGGCGAGGTGCTGGCCCGCTGGCAGGATTTCGCCGGGACCGGCGACCTGATGCGCACCCTGCAGGTGCGCCGCGGCCGCGCCGGCGCCAGCAAGTCGAAGAAGAAGCGGCGGATGCCGGCCCGGGCCGGGGCCCTGCGCGCCGGACTGCGGGCGAGCCTGGAGTCGGCGACGGCGGCGATTGCCGACCGGGCGGCTGAGGACGCCGTGCGCCGCTGGCAGCAGCATCCGGCGGGCGCGGTGCTGCTCAGCGACCTGGCGGCGGCAGCCGAGGCGGGCCGGTCGGCGGCCTCGGACTACCTGGCGATGGCGCTGGCCGATCTCGGCATGGCCGACAACGCCAGGGACGAGGGCGGCCCCGAGCCCGTGGACGCGGCGGCCCTGAGCAAGGCGTCACCGGAGCTGGCCGCGGCGGCGCGCAAGGCGATCCGCGGCTGGCAGGACAACATGCTGGAACTGGTGCAGGCGGAGAACGTGACCAAGCGCTCGATCGCCCGGGTGGTCTCCTTCGACACCGAGTCGCTGGCGCTGGTGCTGATGATCGGCGTGCTCGGCACGCCGCGCGGCGCGGCCAGCGGCGGCGAGGAGGCCGAGGCCGGACCCGAGCGGCTGCTCAGCTCGCTGTTCGGCGCCGGGCTGCTGCGTGACCTCACCGCCCGCGCCCGGCAGGACCTGCGGCAGCGCGTCGCGGCGCTGTTCGATGTCGAGCAGGAGCGCTTCAGCGAGGTCATCGACGCCGCTGGAACCCCCGACGAGACCGTAGCCGCCCAGCTCGTGGCGGCCAGTGAGGCCCTTGAGGCCGCAAGGTGAGCGCCATGGATCAGGCAGCGCGGGAGCGCCCGGCAGGGTGGCCCCCCGACGAGGGCCCCGGCGTGACCGCCGTCGGCGCGCCCGGCCCGGCAGCACCGGCTGCGGGCCCTGCGGCAGGCCCGGCACCGGGGTTCCCGGCACCGGGCCCGGCGGCGGGTCTCCCGCCCGGCGCGAGTGCCGGGACACACCCGCCGCCCGGTCCCGCGGCCGGCGAGCAGCGGGCCGCGTTCCGGGCAGGCAGCGAGCTGTCAGCCCGGCTCAGCGCGCTGGCCCGGCTGGTTCAGATCGGCACCGCCCGCAGCGGCCCCGACGCGATCAGCCCGGAGCTGATCGACGACGCCGGCGAGCTGCTTAACCGGGCCGGGCAGCGGCTGCGGCTGTCCTCGGCGCACACTGTCGTGGCGCTGGCCGGCGGCACGGGCAGCGGCAAGTCCTCGCTGTTCAACAGGATCGCGGGGGCGGACTTCTCGACGGCCGGGGTGACCCGGCCGGTGACCAGGGACGTGCACGCCTGCGTGTGGGGCGTGGCGGGCTCCGGGGCGCTGCTGGACTGGCTGGGCGTCTCGCGCCGCTACCGGTACGCCCGGGCCAGCGCCCTGGACAGCGGCGAGAACGCCCTCACCGGCCTGGTCCTGCTCGACCTGCCCGACCATGACTCGGTGATGGCGCACGCCAGCGAGCAGGTCGACCACCTGGTGGAACTAGCCGACCTGATGGTCTTCGTGCTGGACCCGCAGAAGTACGCCGACGCCGCCGTGCACCGGCGCTTCCTGGTTCCGCTGGCCGGGCACGCGGAAGTCATCGCCGTGGTGCTGAACCAGACTGACCTGCTCGCGCCAGAGCAGGTCGAGGACTGCGTGAACGACCTGCGGCGGCTGCTGGACGCCGAGGACCTGCACGACGTGCAGATCGTGGTGACCTCCGCGCTCACCGGCGCCGGGGTCAGCGAGCTGCGCACCTTGCTGACCGAGACCGTCTCCGCCCGCCGCGCTGCCGCTGCCCGCATCTCGGCCGACGTCGACGCGGTCGCGGGCCGGTTCCTGCCGTACGCGGGCGAGGACCCGCTCGGGCTCCGGCAGCCCGCCCAGCCCGGCGGGGCGGCGCCGTCCGGCCGGGCCACCGATGGCAGGTCGGCGGCCGCGGCGCTGGCTGCCTCGCCCCGCAAGCTGGCCGGCGCGTTCGCCCGGGCGGCCGGGGTGGCGGCCATCGGCGACGCCCTGCAGAGCGCCCGCGAGCTGCGGGCCATTGACTACGTGGGCTGGCCGGTCAGCTGGATCGTCGAGCGGCTGATCCGCCGCGACCCGGTGCGCAAGATCCGGCTGGGCAAGCTGTGGGCGGAACTGCGCGGCGTCACGACCGGGCCGTCCGGCGCGCAGCAGGCCGAGATCGACAACGCCCTGACCCAGCTCGCCGACGAGGTAGGCCCGGGCCTGCCCCGGCCCTGGTCGCAGACCGTCCGGGCGGCGATCCGGTCCCGGGCGGAGGCCATTCCGGGCGCCCTCGGCGCCCAGATCGGCGAGGCGCTGCCTGCCGAGAACTCGATCCCGGCCTGGTGGCGCACCATCGGTGTCTGGCAGGGACTGCTGCTGGGCTGCGTGATCGTCGGGATCGCCTGGGTCGCGTCCATCCTGGTGTTCGGGGTGTTCGGCGTCGCCAGCGGCGTGCCGCGCCTGTTCAGCGACGATGCCCTCCTGCCGCTGATCGTGATCTTGATCGCCGCCATGCTGGTGCTCGGCTGGCTGACCGCGTCAGCCTGTGTCAATGCCGTCCGCAATGCCGCGATCGGCGAGAACGAGCAGGTCGCCGAGGCCATGCAGGAGCGGATGGCCAGCGTGGCGCAGGAGCTGGTCGTGGCCCCGGCGCAGCAGGAGCTCTCGGAGCTGGAGCGCTTCCGCGCCGAGTTGCGGGTGGCGCTGGGCCATTCCGGATGAGCCTGCTCCGGCGCCCGCCGCCGGCCAGGTAGCCAGCACTCGTACTTCTCTGTAATGTTGTAATCCGAGCAGAGGAGCTTACATGGATCCTGACCCTCGCCTCGACGATTACTCCCGGACCGTGGCCGGCGTGGCGGCCGAGCTGACCCCGCGGGTGGCCAGCGTGCGGGTGCCCCGGGCCCGCGCCCGTGCCGAGAGCCATGGCTCCGCCGTCGTATTCACCCCCGATGGCTTCCTGCTGACCAATGCTCATGTCGTGGGCTCCGCCGCCCACGGCACCGTGGCGTTCGCCGATGGCACCGGCGCGCAGTTCTCAGTCGTGGGCGCTGATCCGCTGTCCGACCTGGCGGTCCTGCGGGCCGACGGCGACACACCGGAGCCCGCCAAGCTCGGCGAGGCCGACGATCTCGTCGTCGGGCAGCTGGTGGTGGCCGTCGGCAGCCCGCTGGGCCTGTCCGGATCGGTCACGGCGGGCGTGGTCAGCGCGCTGGGCCGGTCCCTGCCCACGCACAGCGGCGCCGCCGCCCGGCTGGTTGAGGACGTCATCCAGACCGATGCCGCCCTCAATCCCGGCAACTCGGGCGGAGCCCTGGCCGACGCCCGCGCGCGGGTGGTCGGGATCAACACGGCGGTCGCGGGCTTCGGCCTCGGGCTGGCCGTCCCGGTCAATGCCACTACCCGCCGGATCATCGGCGCGCTGATGCGCGACGGCCGGGTTCGCCGGGCCTACCTGGGGCTGGTCTGCGTGCCCGCACCGGTCCCGGCTGCGCTGCGCCAGCGGGTCGGCCGCGCCGAGGGCCTGCGGGTCGCTGAGGTGGTGCCCGCCGGCCCGGCGGCCCGGGCGGGCCTGCGCGCGGGCGACCTGCTGCTGAGCGCCGGCGGCCAGCCGGTCGCTCAGGCCCAGGACCTGCAGCGGCTGATGTTCAGCGATGCCATCGGCCGGCCGCTGGCGGTCACCGTGATGCGCAACGGCGCCCTGGTGGACGTGATCGCGGAACCCGCCGAGCTGGTCGCCGCGTAGCGGCCGGGCCGTCCGTGCCGGCGCTGCCGGCGCCACCGCACGCAATCGGCCCTCAGGCACGGGCCTGACGAGGTCGAGGGGCAGTGTAGAGCGACTGCCCGCGGGCTCGGTCCGCGCTGTCCACAGGTGCGGCGGGCTGACGCGAGTTGTGCACAGGGCCGGCGGACGGCGGGCCGCCCGGGCCGGCACCGGGGACCGTGGAGGCAGAGGCGGCGGCATGATGCCGCGGCTGCCGACGGCCCTGGAGGATTGATGTTCAACGAGGCGCATATCAGCCTGAGCGGGTACGTGGCGACCCAGCCGGCCCTGAAACAGACCCGGTCCGGGATCCCGGCGGTCACGATGCGGGTGGCCTGGACGCCGCGGCGGATGGACCGGGCCACCGGTGAGTGGATCGATGCCGGTACCTCGTTCGCCACCGTGCAGGTCTACCGGAAGCTGGCCGAGAACGCGGCCACCTGCCTGCGCAAGGGCGACCCGGTGGTGGTGCGCGGCCGGGTCTCGGTGCGCGACTTCGAGACCAGGAACGGGCAGCAGCGCACGGTGGTCGAGATCGACGCCATCTCCGTGGGGCATGACTTGTCGCACGGGATCGCCACCTTCCACCGGGTGCGGCCACAGACCGGGATGACGGCGGCAGAGTTCCAGGCCGCCGAGGATGCTGGCCTCAACGGTGCCCTGGGCGGCGCGGAAGGCGCTGACCCCGCTGACGTCATCAGTGCCGGCACGATCGGTGCGGAGCTGGAGCCCGCCGGGCCGCGGGCCGCGGATGCCGGCGGCGACGCCAGTGGCACCGGGCCATCCGCCCGCCCGGGCGAAGCGGAGGACGCCGCAAGGGGTCGGCGCCGGGCCAGCCGCCAGCCGGGCGCCAGGGAGCCTGGGGCCAGGGAGCCTGGGGCCAGGGAGCCTGGGGCCGGGGAGCCTGGGGCCGGGGAGCCTGGGGCCGGGGAGTCCGACGCCAGGGAGCCGGGCGCCAGGGAGCCGGGCGCCAGAGAATCCAAGGCGAAGGAGAGAGCCCTGGCACAGGCGTGAGAGCGGGCGGCTGGCGGGCCACGGGTCAGCCGATGGCGCAACCCCTGGCCCGCTGCCCCTACCCTTAACTACATGCCGGAGTTCATCTACCAGATGAGTCGCGTGCGCA
>DASUBV010000262.1:0-2607 GCA_035763085.1 Streptosporangiaceae bacterium
AGGACTTCCCGGTGTTCGGCAACGAGCAGGCCGGGCCGCCGGAACGGCACAGCCGCTACGAGCTGCACCTGCCGTACACGATCGCGCTGCGGCTGGGCTGGGGCGGCGAGCGGGGCATGGTGTACTTCTTCGCCTCGCAGCCGGTCGCGGCGGACAGGTGCAAGGGCTACGTGGTGATCGGCCGCAACTACAACCTGGACCAGCCCGAGCGGGTCATCCAGGAGTTCGAGGACACGATCTTCGGCCAGGACCAGGTCGTGGTGGAATCACAGCGGCCCGAGCGGGTGCCGTTTGACCTGGCCGCGGAGCTGCACCTGAAGTTCGACGCGGTGGCCGTGGCCTACCGCAAGGCGATGCGGTCGCTCGGGCTCGCTGCCGACGCCCCGGTCGGGACGGAATGGACCTAACCTAACGGCGCCTGCGCTGCCGGGTCGGCGGCATCGACCGGCACCGGCGCGGACTTGAGCACGCGGTTCGGCAGGCGGTGGGTGACGGCCACGCCCGCGAGCGACACGGCGCCGCAGATGGCGAAGGCGATGCCCACGCCCGCCGCCAGCGAGAGGCCGCTGCGCACCGCGGCGGCCACGGCCGCGCCGCCGACGCCGGTGCCAATCGCGGTGCCGAGCACATCGCACAGGTTGAGCGAGGCCGCGGCCCAGCCCTCGCGGCCAGCCGGGGCCTGGTGCATCATCAGCAGCGACAGCGGCGCGTAACCCAGGCCCATGCCGTAGCCCGCTACGGCCCACGCCACCACCGCGACGGCGATCGGCACCGAGGGAAGCAGCACGCCCGCCATGGCGACCTGGCCGGCCATGACGATGGCCAGGCCGGTCCGGACCAGCCGCCGGCCCGACCAGCGCTCGGACAGCCGGGCCTGGGTCCACGAGCCGGCGGTCCACGTCAGCGTGCCGGCGGTCACCGCCACGCCGGCCAGCGCCGGCGGGTAATGCCGGACCGTGGTGATGACCAGCGTCACGTAGGCGTCGGCGCCGAAGAAGGCGAAGGTGATGACGCCGCGGCTGAGCACGGTGACGGGCAGCCCGGGCCGGGCGCGCAGCGCGCCGGGCGGCAGCAGGCGGCGCAGCACCGGGATGCCCAGGGCCAGCCCGGCGGCGGCCAGGATCACGCCCACGACCAGCCCGGTGCCCGATCCCGACAGCGTCGTCAGGCCGGCCAGCAGCAAGGTGGCCCCGGCCGCCGCGCCGAGCCCGTCGAAGACCCGGTGCTCGGTCCCGGCGGCGCGCTCGGGCGCGGCACCCATCCGGATCAGTGACGGGATGGCCAGCGAGCCGGTCACCGCGACCACGGGCACCAGGCCGAGGAACACCCAGCGCCAGCCGAACAGGTGGGCCACCGCGGCGCTGGCCGCCGGGCCCGCGATGCCGGGCGCGACCCAGGCGGTGGACAATGTCGCCATCATCCTGGGCCGCAGCTGGTCGGGCAGGCTGCGGTTGATGGCCACGTACGCGACGGCGGGCACGGCGCCGGCGCCCAGGCCCTGCAGCGCCCGGCCGCTGACCAGCACCGGCATGGACGGCGCCAGGCCGGCCACCAGCAGCCCGGCCCCGAAGAACAGCACGCCGGCGATGTAGGGCAGCGCGGGCCCGCGGCGGTCGGTCTCGCGGCCGGCCAGCACGATGCCGACCACGCTGCCCAGCATGAACGCGCTGAACACCCACCCGTACAGATCCAGGCCGCCCAGGTCATGAGCGACCACGGGCATGACCGTGATGACGGCCAGCGCCTCGGAGGCAATGAAGGTGATGGTCAGCACGAGGCCGACGGTGAGTGGCCGGCGGTGCGCCGCCCAGAGCCCGCCTCCCTCGGCAACGGGGCCCCTGGCCGGCAGAACACGCATAATTCCGCAGCTTACGAGTTCAACGGCACGTGAGGTAAATGGCGCATGAGGTCAGGCCGGCCAGCGCGGTCGCGAGAATGTCACCCGCTGACGCGGCGGCGTCAGGCCGGGTGCTGCGCCCCCGTGCCGCCCACGGCGCGCAGCCGGGCGCCGGGCGGCACCCAGCCGCGCCGCTCACCCTCGTCGATCAGCTGGCCGGCGACGTCGCCGAGCCGGGTGCTGGCGTCGGCGATGAGCACCTGGCGGGCGCGCACGTCGTCAGCGGTGATGTCGAAGCTGAGCCAGGTCCCGCCGCGGGCCATCCAGTTCAGCAGCAGCGGCTGCAGGCGGTCCATGGCCTTGGCAAAACGGGCCTCCGGAGTGTGCCGTTCCTCGAACTCGTCCCACCGCTCGCGCAGCCGGGCGGCCTGACCGGCAGGCAGCAGCGTGAACAGCCGGTCCGCCGCGGCGAGCTCCCGGTCGCGCTGCCCGGCAACCGCGGCGGCGTCGTACAGCGGCGTGTCGCCGGCGTAGACCTCGACCAGGTCGTGCACGAGCACCAGCTCGATGGTCCGCCCGACGTCCACGGGCTCGTCGGCGTACTCGGCCAGCACGAGCACCATCATCGCCAGGTGCCAGGAATGCTCGGCGTCGTTCTCCCGGCGCTGCGCGGCGACCAGCGGGGACTGGCGCAGCACGGCCTTCATCTGGTCGATCTCGATGAGGAAGGTGAGCTGGTCGCGCAGCCGGCCGCTCAGGCTGCCGGGGAA
>DASUBV010000263.1:0-3392 GCA_035763085.1 Streptosporangiaceae bacterium
GCTGGATCTCGCCGGCAACGGCGGCCTTGCCCTGCCCCCCGGGGGATTACCCCCGAGCCAGAGGCGCCGCCCCAGGATCCCCCAGGGCCTGCTGGGACCCGGCCGCCCTGCGGTGCCGGATCTCGCCGGCAACGGCGGGAAATGACAGCCGGCGGCGGCATCGGGGCGATTGCCGGCCGTCGTGCGGTCTCCTATCGGGAGGCGGCCACATTGTGCGGCTCGCCGGTAAGCACTCTCTGTCATGAAGGCGGCCGTCGTGCGGTCGCTATCCGTCCCCGGAATGCTGGACTACTGGTCAATGCCATTTGAGTTACCATTCAGTAATTAATCAGGCGACATTACGCACTATCCGCCCTTATCAGGGAAAGGCGGCGGTGCGCCAGCCCGGGGCAGGCCAGGCAACACCGCGTTGCCAACTCGCTTCGGGGCGCCTATGAGGCACCGCCTTCCCTCGTCGCAGGCTCCTCAGTCCAGGCGGCGCCGGCACCCCTCCGGCTCGCCCGGGCGATCGCCGCTTCCCGCAGCCGGTCAGCGAGTCAGCAGGAAGCCATCCGGGTCGCGGTCGGGTCGCGGCCGGGGCGGCGCGGCGGGGTGGCCGACTCCGACGGCCCCCATCGGCTCCCAGCCGGCCGGCAGGTCCAGGGCGCCGGCCGCTACCTGCTGGCAGAACAGCGTGCTGGACACCCAGCACGAGCCCAGGCCCTCGGTGGCCAGCGCCACGAGCAGGTTCTGTACCGCAGCCCCCATCGACACCAGGAACATCGCCCGCTCGGCCGCGTTCCGCCGGTCGTCGGGGTAGGCGTGCGCGGCCTCGGCGGCCAGGCACGGGACGATGATCAGCGGTGCCCGGCGCAGCGGCTCGCCGCGCCGCACCCGGCGGGCGATCTGCTCCGGGGTGAACCCGTCCGCTCGCAGGTCGGCCTGCCAGGCGGCGAGCATGTCGTCCAGCAGGGCGGTCCGGACGGCCGCGGACTCGAGCACGGCGAACCGCCAGGGCTCGCTGTGATGCGGCGCCGGGGCCGTCAGCGCCGCGGCGATGGACCGCCGCACGGCCGCCGGGTCGACCGGCTCAGCCGTAAACTCCCGGACGGTGCG
The DNA here is from genome assembly GCA_035763085.1 of Streptosporangiaceae bacterium. Classification (GTDB taxonomy): domain Bacteria; phylum Actinomycetota; class Actinomycetes; order Streptosporangiales; family Streptosporangiaceae; genus DASUBV01. Next base: position 1,096 of record DASUBV010000263.1, read on the forward strand.
CCGGGCGACCAGCACCTCCGCGGTGCCCAGCCGGAACATGTCCTCGGCGGCGGGCCGGATCAGCGCGGCGGCGCCGGGGCCGTCCTCGGCGGTGACCAGTTCCGCCAGGCCGCGTGCGATCGCCACGGGGACGCCGGTCGCCTTGCCCTTCACCAGGTCCGCCGCCGCGGCGATCTCGTCGGCGACGGCCGCCACCGTGACCTCGAGCAGGTTGCCGAAGGTGTCGGCCGCACCGCGATGATCGCGCAGCGGCAGCAGCCCGGCCGCGCCGATGGCGGTGTCGGTCTGCCCGGTCCGCCACGGCCGGCCCAGGGTGTCGCTGATGATCACGCCGACGCTGATGCCCGCCAGCCGGGCGATGCCGGCCCGCAGCCGCCGCGCCGAGTCGTCCGGGTCGGCGGGCAGCAGTACCACCGTGCCGGGGGCGGTGTTGGAGCTGTCCACGCCGGCCGCGGCGAGCACCAGGCCGTGCCGGGTCTCCACGATCCGGGTCGGGCCGCGGCGGGCCACCGTCCGGACGGCCTCGGCGTCGATCGCGGCCTCCCGGTCGCCGGTCATCACCCGGCCCTCGGCCTTGCTCACGATCTTGGACGTCACGACCAGGATGTCCCCGTCGCGCAGGCCCGGCGCGGCGGCCGTGATGAGCCCGGCGAGGTCAGCTCCCGCGCGGATCTCGGGCAGGCCGGCGACCGGCAGGACGGTCAGCTCGGCCGCGCCGTCCGGCCCGGTCATCGGGCCAGCTCCGCGGCCAGTTCCAGCGCCGCCCGCGCGATCTCGGCCGTCGCCGCCAGGTCGGTCATGTACAGGGGCATCGCGCGGACCGCGATGCCGGCCAGCTCGGGCGCGTCGGCGGCCGCCTTGTCCCGGCCGTCGACCAGCCAGCCGCCGATCAGCCCGGCGCCGTAGTGGGCGGCCACCGCAGCCGCCGTCGTCGGCACGCCGATCGCGGTCAGGCAGGCGTCGGCCATGCCGTGCACCGGGGCGTCCCCGATGATCGGGGAGACTCCGACGACCGTCCGGGCTGCCAGCGCCTCGGAGATGCCCGGCACGGCCAGGATGGTGCCGATGCTGACCACGGGGTTGGACGGCGGGAACAGCACGAAGTCGGCGCCCTCGATGGCGGCCAGCACGCCCGGGGCCGGCCGGGCCGCCGCCGCTCCCTGGGCCACGATCTGCTGGGCCGGCACCGCCGCCCGCAGCCGTACCCACCACTCCTGGAAGTGCACCGAGCGCGGCCCGTTCCCCTCGTCGATGACCACATGCGTCTCGACGCGGTCATCGGTCATCGGCAGCAGGATCACGCCGGGCTGCCACCGCTCGCACAGCTGCCTGGTCGCCTCCGACAAGGTGGCGCCGGAGTGCAGCATCGCGGTCCTGGTGATGTGCGTGGCGATGTCCCGGTCGCCGAGGGTGAACCAGTCCGGGCCGGCGCCGTAGGCAGCCAGCTCGGGCAGCACGGTGTAGGTCTCATCGGCCCGGCCCCAGCCGCGCTCGGCGCTGATGCCGCCGCCCAGGGTGTACATCACGGTGTCCAGGTCAGGGCTGACGTGCAGGCCGAACAAGACGATGTCGTCGCCGGTGTTGCCGATCACGGTGATCCGGGCGTCCGGCGCCGCGGCCCTGAGGCCGCGCAGGAAGCGGGCGGCCCCGACGCCGCCGGCCAGTACGGTGATGCGCATTGAGGAAGTCTCGCAACCCGCGGCGAGTGCCGGCCCAGGGGGCCACCCCCTGGGCCCCCAGCCGATGGCCCGCGTCAGTCCAGGGGCCACGCCCCCCGGACCCTCCAGCCGGGGCATGTGCCCCCCGCAGCCCCCGTGCGGGCCCGTGCCGCGGGTCCCCGGACATGCCGGGAGTCTGCCTGCTTGGGCTGCCGAACCGGGCGGGATCGCCGGCGCCGCCGGCAAAAAATCTCAGCCGGACTTTGCGGTCATCACCGCGCAACAGGGTGGCCATTATCACGTATCCCGCTTGACGCGAGGCAAGACACGCGCGTGTAATTTCACTTGTGTAATTCCCCCGGCCGGGGCATGGCTGCGGGGGCAACGGGGATCTGGATCGGGCAGGAGGTGCGCTGTGGCAGACATCATCGTCTCGCTGGTGCACGAGGGGTTCGACATCGGCGCCGATGATGCCGAAGAGCTGGGCTGGCAGGATCGCGCGCTGTGCGCGCAGACCGACCCCGAGGCGTTCTTTCCGGAGAAGGGCGGGTCGACTCGGGAGGCCAAGCGGGTCTGCCTGGGGTGCCCGGTGCGGGCCGAGTGCCTGGACTATGCGCTTGCGCACGACGAGCGGTTCAG
>DASUBV010000264.1:0-10911 GCA_035763085.1 Streptosporangiaceae bacterium
GGCGGCAGGACGGGACTGGACCAACGACGGTGAGGTCCACGAGGCCCGTGCACCGAAGGGCGGTCCCCGTAACGCCATCCGCCGGGTACCCGTCCCGCCCGTCTTAGTCGCGATGATCCGCGAGCATGTCGAGCTGTACGGCACCGCGCCGGACGGTCGCTTGTTCCAGACTTACCGGGGCGGCATCTACCTGCCGTCCACGCTGTGGCACGTGCTCCAGAAGGCCCGCAAGCGTGCCTTCACGGCCAGCCAGGTGGCGTCCCCGCTGGCCAGCAAGCCTTACGACTTCCGGCACGCCGGGGTCTCCTGGCGGCTCAACGCCGGGGCACCTCCGCCGCAGGTGGCTGAGTGGGCCGGGCACACGGTCGAGGTGCTGCACCGCATCTACACGCACTGCATCGACGGCGACGATGATCGCTGGTTCGGCGCGATGGAAGACGCGCTCGGGCGGGACTGACCTGCGCCGATGATCGTTCTCTCGTTCCGCGTATGTTCCGGGAACCGCGACGGATGGCCGCATCTGGTGGCATCTGGCTGCCTACGCGGGAACTGGCCGATCTGGCAAACGAGCAGGTCAGCAGATATCTGGCCTGGTTTGGCGGGCGCCCCCAGCAGGATTCGAACCTGCGCACACGGCTCCGGAGGCCGTTGCTCTATCCCCTGAGCTATGGGGGCTGGCGCTCGTCCCGCGGGTACTCCCTGCGGGCGGAGCAAACACTACCAGTCTCGAGGGACTCCTAAGTATCTGCGGACACGGCGCCCGATCGCCGCGCATCCGCCGGGCCGAGCAGATACCCTCACGCGGGTGACGCATGGACTAGGCCGGGTGCTGGTGGTGGATGACGACGAGGTCATCCGCCAGCTCATCGCCGTGAACCTCACGCTTGAGGGGTTCGATGTCGTCACGGCCGTAGACGGCCGGGATTGTCTGGAAAAAGTCTCCGAGGTCGGACCGGACGTCATCACGCTGGACGTGATGATGCCGCGGCTGGATGGCTGGGTGACCGCCACTCAGCTGCGTCGCAACCCGGAGACCGCCACCATCAAGGTCGTCCTGATCACCGCCCGCGCGCAGGAGGACGACCGGAGCCGCGGCCAGCAAATCGGCGTGGACGCCTACCTGACCAAGCCGTTCGACCCGCTGGAGATGATCCGCGTGGTCCGCGAGCTGGCCGGCGCGCCGAGCAGCGCCTTCGACTGACCCGCCGTCCGGCTGGTCCGGGCCCGGCGGGGCCGGCTGGCATCCCCTTACGCTGAGCGAGTGATCCCTGCCGACCTGGCCGCCGGGCTGATCGCGGCGGTCCGGGCAGCCATCGCGGCCGGCGAGCTGCCGCCGCAGGCCGGCCAGGTCGTCCCCAGCGGCACCTGGCGTCCCGCGCCGCCTGGCCTCCCGCCGCCAGCCCCGCCGCCCAGCCTCCCGCCGCCTGGCTCGTCAGCGCCCGGCCCCGCCAATCCGGAATGGCCGCCGTCCGTGCCCGGCAGCGCCGCGGCAATGGCCCGCCGTTACGCCACGTCGCTGCCATTCACGCTGAGCCGGATCGCCGGCCGTGAGCCGCGCGAGGTCGCCGCCGGGCTGGGAGGGGCCGTGGCCCAGCTGCCGTGGGTCAGCTCCGCCGAGGTCACCGGGGCCGGCTACCTCACCATCGAGGTCACTCCCGCGACGCTGGCCGATGTCGCCGTCCGGGTCAGCCGCGCCGGGCTGTCGTGCGCGTGCGGCGGCGCGGTCGGCGACCCGGCGCTGCGCGTCCCGGCCAGCACGCCCGGCAGCCCCGGTCCGCCGCTGCCCGACCTCGCGGGCCAGCCCGGCTGGCCGCAGGCGGGCCGGGCGCAGGCTGCCGCCGTGACGGCGCGGCTGCGCCGGGCCGCGGCCACGCCGCTGCCGGAAGGCTGCCGTCCGCCCGATGACGACGAGAACGGCACCGGTACAGACGAGAACGGCACCGGTACAAAGGCCGATGCAAAACGAGACAGGCCCGCTGTGCGGCAGCCCGGTCCGCCGGCCGGGCCCGTGGCCAGCGCGGTGAGCTTCGCCGGCGCTGACGCAGTCCGTTACTGGCTCACCCGCAGCGCGTCCTGGCCGGCTCAGGGGCCGTCCGCGGGGACCCTGGCCACCAGGGATCTCGCCAACCCCTGGTATGCGGTCACGTTCGCGCAGGCCGACGCGGCTGCCACCCGGCGCCGGGCTGCTGACCTGGGGCTGTGGCACGGCGAGCCGGGCCTGGCGGGGGAGCGGCTCGCGGGCCTGCTCGGCGAGCCGGCTGAGCTCGCGCTGCTCGGCCAGCTGTCCTGGCTGGGCGAGCGGGTGGCCGGGGCGGCGCGCCGGGCCCGGCCCGCTGACCTGGCCCGTTACCTGGAAGAGGTGTCAGCGGCGTGGCTGGACTGCCGGGAGGCCTGCCCGGCGCTGCCGTTCGGCGGAGCCGCTGCGCCGCGCACGGCGGCCGGGATCAGCGCCCGGCTGCTGCTGGCCGGCGCGACCGCCGCGGCGCTGGCCGCCGGGCTGCTGCTGACCGGCGTGGCGATCATGCCTGATTCGGCAGGCTTGTGAGAAACGCGAGGTTGAAGTAGGTTCGCGGGTCAGTTAGAAGTATGCGGGCAGCCTGGGCCAGGCTGTTCATGACTGGGCGGTTCAAGCGCCATCGAAACGGGTACCGCATGCCGTGTAAGCCCCCTGGATGTCGACAGCCAAAGCATGGCCTTCGGAGCCAGGCGTCAGTCGGCGGTTCCCATTTCTGGACTGGCGCGAGCGTACCCGCAGGCGTGTCGGCGGACCCTAGCCAGGCATGTCCTGACTGGCTACGCCATGGCTGCCGGCCCCTTGCGGTCGTAAGGGACAGCTCTGAAGGAATACCGTGGGTCCCATTGGTGTTAAGCTCGTAGCTGCACCAGATGCCCCGCTGCGGGGACAGGTGCTCGCACGCGCTCCGGTCGGTCAGCCATATGGCGGTCGCAGGTGCGCGGCTTTCACTGACATTCACCTGTCGCGGGGATTCCATGTACGCCCGGTCCATGCCAAGGGCCTGGATGCCAGCGATCCACGTGCCGGGCAGTCAGACAGATGCCGCACTGCGACGGCTCGGCTCGTTCCGGGCCAGCGGGCCAGGCAGAGCGGCGGAGCCTGCAGCGCGGCTCGTGCCGCGGACAACACGCGACAGCGGGCATGAGCCGGCCGCACCTGCGGCCGGGCCCGCACCCTGGGTGGAAGGACCCCCTAGTGAGCGAAACCATCGATCTGTTCTCCGGCTCGACTGGCGAGCCTGAGGATTCTCCCGGTCTGTCCCGCTCCGCCGGTGCTGCCGGCGTGGCGCCGGCGGCGGGGACTTCCCCAGCGCAGGCCGGCGCGGTACGCTCCTGGCCGGACGCGGACGACGGTACGAGTGCGGCTGCCGCGCCCAGCAAGGGCAGGCAGGCTGGCAAGGGTCTTTCCGGGATGCTGCTGCCCGAGCTTCAGCGGCTCGCCCAGTCGCTCGGCCTGACCGGGACCGCGCGGATGCGCAAGGGCCAGCTGATTGCGGCCATCGAGGAGCGCCAGCGGGGCGGCGGCGGAGCGGGGCAGGCCACCGCGGCCGCGCCGGGCACCAGGGCAGCGGGCACGCCGTCTGGCGATCAGCGTGAACTATCCGATAACTCAGTCCAGCGGGGCGCGCCTGCGGGAGCCGGCTCGACCCGCCCTCGTGAGCGGGACGCCATGGAGACACAGACATCGACGCAGTCCGGCCTGGGCGCCGGGAACGCAGGCGGGGTCGGGGAGAGCTCGCAGGCGGGCGGCATTGGCGGCATGGGCGGCCGGGCGCAGGAAACGGCACCGCGCGCAGCGCAGGTCACTGCGGTGACCAGCGCCCCGGTGACCAGCGGCGCCGGCAGCGTCGGCGGGGGGACAGACACCAGCGCGCGCGACGACGCCCGGTCCGGCGGCGAGAGCCAGCGCGGCGACCGGCGGCGGCGCAACGGGCGCCGCGACGACGGCAACCGCGATGACCAGCCGCGCGCCGCGGGCGACAACTCCGAGCAGAGCCGGGACGGCGGTGACGGCCAGCGCGGCCGGCAGGACCGCCAGGGCGGCGGCAACCGCGACCAGCAAGGCGGCCGGGACCAGGGCAACCGCGACCAGGGCGGGCGTGACCAGGGCGGGCGCGATAACCGCGATAGCCGCGACAACGACGACCGGGATGGCGGCGGCCAGGGCGGCGGCGGGCGGCGCAACCGGGACCGGTTCCGCAACCGGAACTCCGGCAACCGGCGCCGTGAGCGCGGCGGCGGCGACGCCGAGCCCGTGATCACCGAGGACGATGTCCTCATCCCGATCGCCGGCATCCTGGACGTGCTGGACAACTACGGCTTCGTCCGCACCACCGGCTACCTGCCCGGCGCCAACGACGTGTACGTCTCGCTGTCGCAGGTCCGCCGGTACGGACTGCGCAAGGGCGACGTCGTGGAAGGCGCGATCCGGCAGCCGCGCGAGGGCGAGCGCCGGGAGAAGTTCAACGCGCTGGTCCGCCTGGACAAGATCAACGGACTTGACCCGGAGCAGGCCAAGAGCCGTCCGGAGTTCGCCAAGCTCGTCCCGCTGTACCCGCAGGACCGGCTCCGCCTGGAGACCGACCCGTCGATCATGACGACCCGGATCATCGACCTGGTCTGCCCGATCGGCAAGGGCCAGCGCGGCCTGATCGTCTCGCCGGCCAAGGCGGGCAAGACGATGATCCTGCAGGCGATCGCCAACGCGATCACCAAGAACAACCCCGAGTGCCACCTCATGGTCGTGCTGGTTGACGAGCGGCCTGAGGAAGTCACCGACATGCAGCGCACGGTCAAGGGCGAGGTCATCCACTCGACCTTCGACCGCCCGGCCGATGACCACACCACGGTGGCCGAGCTGGCCATCGAGCGGGCCAAGCGGCTGGTCGAGATGGGCCACGATGTGGTCGTGCTGCTCGACTCCATCACCCGGCTGGGCCGGGCCTACAACCTGGCCGCCCCCGCCAGCGGCCGGATCCTGTCCGGTGGTGTCGACTCCGCCGCCCTCTACCCGCCCAAGCGGTTCTTCGGCGCGGCGCGCAACATCGAGCACGGCGGCTCGCTGACCATCCTGGCCACGGCGCTCATCGAGACCGGGTCCCGGATGGAGGAGGTCATCTTCGAGGAGTTCAAGGGCACCGGCAACATGGAGCTGCGGCTGCGCCGCGAGCTCGCCGACAAGCGGATCTTCCCGGCGGTGGACGTGGACCAGTCCAGCACCCGTAAGGAAGAGCTGCTGATGTCGCCGGAGGAGCTGAAGATCGTCTGGCAGCTCCGCCGCGTCCTGCACGCGCTGGAGCCGCAGCAGGCGCTGGAGGTCCTGATGGACCGGATGAAGGACACCAAGAGCAACGCCGAGTTCCTGCTGAAGGTGCAGAAGACCACGCTCGGCGCGTCCTAGCAGCGGCGTAAGGCCGGCCCGGCAGTCTGCCCGGGCCGGCCTCACGCGGCCCTGGGCACGGGAATCTCCCGGTGCCCCCGAGCGTTAGCGCGTCTGGCACACTGGACGCCAACCCCATGCGATACCGGTTCACGCCGGCGTGACACGCCAGGCGACCCGGCGATCGCGGAACCAGGAGTCACAAGATGAAGCCGGGAATTCACCCCGAGTACGTTGAGACGACGGTGACCTGCACCTGCGGGAACACCTTCAAGACCCGGAGCACGGCCAAGAGCGGCGTGATCCATGCCGACCTGTGCTCTAACTGCCACCCCTTCTACACCGGCAAGCAGAAGATCCTCGACACCGGCGGCCGCGTCGCCCGGTTCGAGCGCCGGTTCGGCAAGAAGGCAGCCGGCACCAAGTAGGATCCGGGGTCCGGCGGGCGGGCCCTGGCACCCGGGCTGCTCCAGGGGGTGCCCCCTGGAGCAGCACACGGCCGCAGGGCCCGGGCTCCGGCGCGATCGCGCCGTCCGGCCCGCTTTCCGGCCACGCTTGTTCAGCAGTCCCGACGGCCCGGCCACGCCGGGCCGGGTGATCCGGGCTGCGCACCCATCCAGCAGCACAGGAGGTAGGCGTGTTTGAGCGGCTTGCCGACCTGGCGACCGAGTATGCCCGGCTGGAGCAGGACCTGGCCAACCCGGCGGTGCACGCCGACCAGGAGCGGGCACGGACGCTGGGCCGCCGGTACGGCGAGCTGGGGCCGATCATCGCCGCCTATCACCAGTGGCAGCAGGCCGGCGCCGACGAGCAGACCGCTCGCGAGCTGGCCGCCGAGGACGCCTCGTTCGCGGTCGAGGCCGAGGACCTGGCCCGGCAGCGCGCGGAACTGCAGGCCCGGCTGGAGCAGCTGCTGGTGCCGCGCGACCCCTATGACGACAAGGACGTCATCCTCGAGGTCAAGGCGGGGGAGGGCGGCGATGAGTCGGCGCTGTTCGCCGGCGACCTGCTGCGGATGTACCTGCGCTACGCCGAGCGGCAGCACTGGAAGACCGAGGTCATCGACTCGACGATGACCGGGCTGGGCGGCTACAAGGATGTCACGGTCGCGATCAAGGGCCGCCGCGGCGAGGGCGCCTGGTCGCGGCTGAAGTACGAGGGCGGCGTGCACCGGGTGCAGCGCGTGCCGGTCACCGAGTCGCAGGGCCGGATCCACACCTCGGCGGCCGGGGTGCTGGTCATGCCCGAGGCCGATCCGGTCGACGTGACCATCGACCCGAACGACCTGCGGATCGACGTGTTCCGCTCCTCTGGCCCCGGCGGGCAGAGCGTCAACACCACCGACTCGGCGGTCCGGATCACCCACGTGCCGACCGGGATCGTAGTGTCCTGCCAGAACGAGAAGAGCCAGCTGCAGAACAAGGAGTCGGCGCTGCGCATCCTGCGCGCCCGGCTGCTGACCGCCGCGCAGGAGGCGGCCGATGCCCAGGCCGCCGCGACCCGGCGCAGCCAGGTCGCCGACGTGGACCGGTCGCAGCGGGTGCGCACCTATAACTTCCCGGAGAACCGGATCTCCGACCACCGGGTCGGCTTCAAGGCCTACAACCTCGACCAGGTCATCGACGGGGACCTGGACGCGGTGATCAACGCCCTGGTCGAGGCCGACCGAGCCGACAAGATCGCAGGCGCCGACGAGGAATGAGCCTGCTGCTCGACGAGATCGCCAGGGCCTGCGCCCGGCTTGCGCAGGCCGGCATCTCCTCGCCCCGCGCCGACGCCGAGCTCATCGCGGCCCACCTGCACGGGGTCAGCAGGGGCCAGCTGCACCTGGTCGCCGACGCCGACTTCAACCCGCAGTTCTGGGACAACATCGCCCGCCGCGAGGCCCGGGAGCCGCTGCAGCACATCACCGGGGTGTCCTACTTCCGCTACCTGGACCTGGTCGTCGGGCCCGGCGTGTTCGTGCCCCGCCCGGAGACCGAGATGCTGGCCGGCTGGGCCGCCGAGCAGCTGGCTGCCATGGACGTCGCCGAGCCGGTGGTGGCCGACCTGGGCACCGGCTCGGGCGCGATCGCGCTGGCCATCGCGCAGGAGGTGCCTCGCGCCCGGGTGCACGCCGTCGAGGCCGACCCGCAGGCCCGCCAGTGGGCCGCGCGCAACATCGCCAGGACCGCCGAGGCCGCGCCGCACACGGCGGGCCGGGTCACCCTGCACGCCGGGGATTTCGCCACCGCGCTGGCCGAGCTCGACGGCGGCGTCGACCTGGTGGTCAGCAACCCGCCCTACATCGAGGCGGGCGTCGCGCTGCCGCCCGAGGTGGCTGAGTATGACCCTGCGCCGGCCCTGTGGTCGGGCCCGGCCGGGCTGGACGCGATCGAGGTCGTCGAGGCCAGCGCGCGGCGGCTGCTGCGGCAGGGCGGACTGGTCGCGGTCGAGCACGGCGAGACGCAGGGACCGGCGGTGTACTGGATTTTCGCCGAGGAGAAGGGCTGGCGGCAGACCCGCAACCACCCCGACCTGGCCGGGCGGGACAGGTTCGTCACTGCCGCCTGGCGCATGCAAGGATGAGCGGCTATGAGCGCCTGGTATGACTGCTCCGACGAGACTCAGCGGGCCGAGGGCCTGAAGGCAGCGGCCGACGCGGTGCTGCGCGGTGAGCTGGTCGTGCTGCCCACCGACACCGTGTACGGGATCGGCGCGGACGCCTTCAGCCCCGCGGCGGTGGCCACGCTGCTGGCCGCCAAGGGCCGCGGCCGGGACATGCCCCCGCCGGTCCTGGTGGGCACCGTCCGGGCGGCCTCGGCGCTGGTCGAGGATCTCGGCCCGTATGGCCAGCAGCTGATCGACGAGTTCTGGCCGGGCGGCCTGACCATTGTCTGCCGGGCCTCCCGGACCCTGAGCTGGGACCTGGGTGACACCAAGGGCACCGTCGCGGTCCGGATGCCGCAGGACGAGGTCACCCTGGAGCTACTGCGGGAGACTGGCCCGATGGCGGTCAGCAGCGCCAACCTCAGCGGCTCGGTCTCGGCGACCACCGCCGCGCAGGCCCGCGAGCAGCTCGGCGACTCGGTGGCGGTCTACCTGGACGGCGGCCCGTCGGCCGGCGGCCAGGCCTCCACGATCGTGGACCTGACCGGCGACGCGCCGCGGCTGCTGCGCCCGGGAGCCATCTCGATGGGCCGGCTCCGGGAGATCGCCGGGGTCCGCGCGATGGGGGACACGCCGGGCTCCGCGCCGGGGAACGTACCGGAGGACACGCCGGGGGACACGTCGGACGACACGCCGGGGAACGTGCCGGGGGATGCGTCGGGGGACACCGGCAGCTAGCCGCTGGGCCTGATGTCACCCCGGGTTGCTCTAGAGTTGCATCAATGCCCGCCTCATCCGCCCAGACCTGGTGATCGGTGCGCGAGTACGTTCTCACCCTGCTGGTGACGGCCGCCGTCACCTACATCCTGACGCCGCTGGTCCGGCGCGGGGCGATCAAGGCCGGGGCCGAGCAGGCGGTCCGCGACCGCGACGTGCACGTCGTGCCGATCCCGCGCCTGGGCGGCCTGGCCATGTACGCCGGGCTGGCGGTCGGCCTGCTGGTGGCCGGCCAGATGTCCCCGCTGGACAGCGTGCTGTCGGGCAGCAACATGGCCATCGGGCTGCTGCTGGGCGGCGGCCTGGTCGTGGCGATGGGCGTCATCGACGACCGCTGGGGCATGAACGCCATCAGCAAGCTGGCCGGCCAGGTGGCCGCCGGGGTGATCCTGGTGGCCAGCGGCACCGAGCTGGGCTGGCTGCCGCTGCCCGGCGGCGGGACCTTCTCGCCCACGTCTAACCAGGCACTCGTGCTGACCGTCCTGGTCGTGGTGGCCACTATCAACGCGGTCAACTTCATCGACGGGCTGGACGGGCTGGCCGCCGGGATCGTGGCTATCGCCGCGATCTCCTTCTTCCTGTACTACTACTCGCTGACCCATACGCTGCGGCTGTCCGCGGAGGCCGCCCCGACGCTGGCCTCGGCCCTGCTGGCGGGCATGTGCCTCGGCTTCCTGCCGCACAATTTCTTCCCCGCCCGGATCTTCATGGGCGACACCGGGTCCATGCTGCTCGGGCTGCTGCTGGCCTACGTGCCCATCTCCAGCATCACCTCGCTGGACCCCCGGACGCTCACCGGCGCGGTGAACCGGTTCCCCGAGGTGCTGCCGCTGCTGCTGCCCACCACGATCCTGGTCATCCCGTACGCCGACATGCTGATGGCGGTGGTGCGCCGAACCCGGGCGGGCTTGTCCCCGTTTGCCGCCGACCGCAAGCACCTGCACCACCGGCTGCTCGATATCGGGCACTCGCACCGGCTCAGCGTGCTGATCATGTACCTGTGGGCGGCCATGTTCTCGGGCCTGATCGTCTGGTTCTCGACCTTCCGCACGCCGCTGTTCGCCTTCGCCGTGATCACGCTGGCCGCCGTGCTGGCCCTGCTGCTGATGTCGATGCCCCGGCTGCGCTGGTGGCAGCGGGACCGCCGTAAGGACCTGGCCCCGGCCGTGGCCGGCCAGGGCAGCGCCGCTGCGCAGGTCCCCGTGAGCCCGGCCGCCACGGCGGGCGCGCCGGTCCTGACTCCCGAGCCGGTCAGCCAGCTCGGTGCCGACGACTGGTTCACCGCGGGCCCGGTCTCGGGTGACCGGTACCCGGGCGACGCGTCGCCCGCCGGCCGCCACCCGGGTGGCCTGACGCCCGCCGATCTCCGTTCTGACGATCCCGGCCCCGGCGGCCTGCGGTCCGCCGATGGACGGTCCGGAGACGCGCGGTCCGGAGACGTGTGGCCGGGGGATGCGTGGCCGACGGATGTGCAGCGGGGCGATGCGCGGTCGGCGGACGCACGGTCCGGCGATGCGGGGTCCGGGAGTGTGCGGTCCGGCGATGCGCGGTCGGGCGCCGCGTACTCCGGCGAGAGCCGGCCTGGCGCGCGGCCCGGCGGCGAGCGCATCCCGGCGGAGCGTTTCCCTGGCGAGCCGTTCCCCGCCAAGCGGGTGCCAGGCGAGAGCCTGAGGGGCCAGGGCCGCTCCGGCCAGCGGGCGGCGGCGGACGGGCCTGCCGGGGAAAGCGCGCGATCCATCTGGGAGCCCGCCCGGCCGGCCAGCCCGGCACGGGATAGGAGTGCCGGCTCCGGCGCGGGCACTGGCCCCGGCGGGGCCGCGGGACTCGGCAGGTCGCGGTGGGAGCCGGCCCGGCGGGCGGGCGACCCGGGCACCCGCGGCCCGGCACGCGACCGGTCCGCTGATCATCGCGCGCCCTGGCCGGATGACCCTGCCCTGCCGGCTCCCGGTTCCGGTGGCGCCCGGACAGCAGGCTGGAACGCGCCGGCCCCGGACGACCTGACCGCCGACATCCCGCCGATCCCGCCTAAGCCATCGGCCGGATCAGGCAGGTCGGTGGTGGGCGCAATCCCGCCCGCTGTCCCGCTCGGCGCACCGCCGCCCGACCCGCTGCACCCGGATATCTCTGGTCCGGACGCACTGTCCGACGAC
>DASUBV010000265.1:0-5699 GCA_035763085.1 Streptosporangiaceae bacterium
GGACGTCACGTTGTCGGGCAGCAGCCCCGGCGTCGTGGCATACCAGTTCGCCTTCTCCGCCTCCACCATGTTCATGTAGAACACCAGGCTCTTAGCGTCGACCGGCTCGCCGTTCGACCACTTCCAGCCCTTCATCGTGACAGCAACCGTCTTGCCGCCGTTGGAGTAGACCGGCTTGTTGGCCGGCGACAGCGGGTAGTTGATCGCCACGTTGTCGTTGGTGTTGTTACCGAACATGTACAGCGGCCGGTACATCAGCCACTGGAACTGCACGGAGTTGTACACACTCGCGTTGGTGATGGCATAGAACGGGAAAATCCAGTTGTAGGTCACACCTGGTGGCAGCGCAACCTTCGCGGTGCCGCCCTTGACCGCCGGCCCGTGCGAAGTGGGACTGCCGGCCGAGGGACCGCCGGCTGAACTGCAGCCTGCCGCCGCTAGCGCGAGCGCTGTCAGCGCGGCAGCTCCCACGAGCCGCATCTTGGTTCTGATCCGATACATATGCGCTCCTTGCCATGGCGCGGCCGTGCCACTGACCGGCAATGCGGACCGCTGTCCGCTCTCGCAGGAGTCCAGGCATCGAGAGCGGACAGCGGCGATCACGTTGCCTGTTCCGTCTGGCCCTCTGGGGGGACAGGCAGCCGCGCAGGCCTAGCCTCCCCCGCAGTGCTTGCCATCGGCCTGATGCCGGCCTGACGTCGGCAAGCCGCCACCAGCGACCCGGGCACGCGGCTAGGTAGAAACCACTACCGCCGGGCTGCCCGGATCATCTGCCTCGCCGTCTAGTCGCGCACGCACCGAGTGGGCATCGGGATGGTGCAGGTCGTCGAGGATGGCCAGGGCCTGCTGCCAGGCATCCCGGCCCGCCCGGGGCTGTCCGCCGGCCCGGTGGGTGTCGCCCAGGTGGATCAGCGTCTGGGCCCGGTAAAAGCGGTCACCAGAATCGGCATAAGCGCGCAGCGCCTGCTGGTAGTACTGTGCGGCCTGGCCGTGCTGCCCGGACTGGTGGCAGCAGTAACCCAGGCTGTCCAGGGTCACGGCTTCTTCGAAGCGGTTGCCCGTCTTGCGATGCAGATCCAGGGCCCTTTCGCAGTAGCTCACGGCCCGCGGGCCATCGCTGAGCTGCGCGTAGTACCAGCCGATCGCGTTCAGGGCAGCCGCCTGCCCGGCCAGGTAGCCCGCGGCGCGGTACAGCGTGAGCGCGAGCTGGGCGTGATAGAGCGCCTGGCTGTGGTCTTTACCGAGCTCGCAGATGCGGGCAATGCTGCAATGGCAGTCCGCCTGGCCGGCGGGATCACCCAGGTCGCGGAACAGCCGCAGCCCCTCCCGCAGGCAATCGCGCGCCTCTTGCAGCGAGCCCAGCTGAATCAGTGCCTCACCCAGCAGCTGGCGGGCCACCGCCTGCGCGTTCTGATCCCCGAGGCGGACGGCCGCCGCCAGCGCCTGCCGCTGGCACCGCTCCCAATCCCGGTAATATCCGCGGCGGGCGTGGTACTCCGATAGGGCAGCGGAAACCTGGCAGGCATGCGCATCGAAGCCGCTGGAAGCGGCGACAGCGGCAGCAGCCACCAGCACGGGATACTCAGCTTGCAGCCAGGCCAGGGCCTGATCGGCCGCACCCAGGTGCTCGGGCGGCTCACAGCCCGGGGCCAACGCTCTGACCCGGTGGGCGTGGGGGTAGGCCAGTCTCACCGCGGCGCGTGCAGTATGCAGGTAGTGGTCGAGCACCCGGCCCATCGCGCTGCCGGTCTCGGCCTCGCCGCACAGGCCCGCGGCGTACGCCCGTACGAGGTCGTGGAGTGCGAATCGGTCGGGCGAGTGCTCCAGGATGAGGCTGGCCCGGGTCAGCTCGGACAGCGCGTCGCGGGCCAGGGGCTCAGGAGCAGCCGCGAGGCTGGCGACCGCGGCAGCGGAGATGTCCGGGCCGGGATGCGCCGCGAGCAGCCGGAGCAGCCGGGCGGCAGGCTCGCTCAGCAGCCGGTACGACCAGGACAGCACGGCCCGGACGTCAGCCGCCTGCTCCCCGGCGTCCAGCCCGTCCAGCCGGCGGCGGAGATCCCGCAGTCCGGTGGCGAGCAAGGCCAGCGGGAAGGACGGCCGGAGCGCCGCCCTGGCCGCGATGATCGCCAGGGCGAGCGGCAGGCGCGCGCAGAGGGCCGTCAGCTCGGTGACCTCCTCAGCTTCGGCCGCGACCCTGTCCGCGCCCAGGCGGCTGGCCAGCAGCTGGCGTGCTTCTGGTCCGGCAAGCACGTCCAGCCTCAGGGGATGCGCGCCCTCGGCGGCCACCAGCCCCGCGAGCTGGTTGCGGCTGGTCACTATCACAGCGCAGCCTGACGAGCCGGGCAGGAGCGGACGTACCTGGGCCTCGTCCCGGGCATTGTCCAGCACGATGAGCATTCTGCGGCCCGCCAGCAGGCTCCGGTACAGCCCGGATTGCGCATCCAGCCGGGCAGAGACCCGGCTGGGGCTCACGCCGAGCACTTCCAGGAGCCCGCTGATCGCCTCGCCAGGCATCATCGCGGCGGGCGAGGGGTCGAACCCGCGCAGATTCACATACAACTGGCCATCGGGGAAGCGTGACCGCACCTGGTGCGCCCAGTGCAGGGCCAGGGCCGTCTTTCCCACCCCGGCCATCCCCGTGATGGCCAGCGTTACCGGCTCTGCGGGGGCCTCCCCGCCGTTCAGCCAGCGGGCCAGCATGCTCAGCTCACGGTGCCGGCCGACGAAGTGCGCCGGGGCGGCCGGCAATCCCTGAGGTGGCACGGCCTGGCCGTGACCATTCCTGCTTCCTGGCTGGCCCGCATGGCTCGCGGGCTGCCAGCGCCGCGCCTGCGGGACATCGTTGTCCGCTGCCGGGGCGTCAGCAGGTCCCGGACCGTCAGCGGGCCCGTGGACGCCGGCGGGGCGGTGAGCGATCGCCGGGCTGTATCCATTCGCCTGACCCTGGCCGTTGGCCGGGCCGGAACCCCCTGCCGGCTCGTGACCGCGGGCCAGGACGCCCGCGCCCCCGGTGCGGAGCGGAAGCCAGGACAGCCTGTCCGGTGCAGCCAGCGCCTGGTCGCCGGCCAGGACCCGCTGGTGCAGGCGCTGCAACTCGGGCCCCGGCTCAACGCCGAGCTCACCGGCCAGCCGGTCACGCAGGTCCCGGAACACCTTCAGCGCATCGGCCTGGCGCCCGACCCGGTACCGGGCGATCATGAGCAGTCCGGCCAGTCGCTCGGCCAGCGGGTAACTGGCGAGCACCAGCGGGATCTCCTCGGCCGCCTCCGCATCACGGTCCGCTGCCAGGAGACAGCTGAACCGGCTCTCGATGGCAGACAGATGCTCTTCCGTCAGCCCGGAACGGATTGCGCGCACCCGCACCGTGTCCGGGACGTCGGCCAGTGCCGGGCCCCGCCAGAGCAGCAGAGCCTGATCGAATATGGCAATCGCCGCGTGGCTGTCTGGCCTTTCACGTGCCCTGGATATCAGCGACCGGAACACGTGTACGTCCGCCAGACCCCGGTCCACCTGCAGGCAGTAGCCCTCGCCATACCGCCGGGCCGTGCAGTCTGGAACTCCGGCCAGGGACTTGCGCAGGCGAGTGACGAGGATCTGCAGGCTGGCTCGCGCCGACCGCGGCGGCCGCTCGTCCCAGAGCAGGTCAACCAGGTCGTCAGCCGACACCACCTGCCCGGCCGACAAAGCCAGGAATGCCATCAGCAGGCGCAACTGTGCTCCGCGCGGCGTCTGCCAGCTCTGAGCGACCCTTACCTGAACAGGGCCAAGCATCCGCAGATAGGCCTGGCACTCCACATCAAGTCTCCCCGGCAGGCAGTCCATCCGGCTGCCACATCACGATCGTAAGTGCAGAATTCTCTACGCTCCGTAGTGCCGGGTAAACCGATAAGGCATTGTGACGATGTCGTCACAAGCCCTTTGCTTCCTGGCGGGCTCGCGATAGCTGGGATGCGGCGAACCTCGCCGAGGATCTCCTCTAGCACCGGGCGACGCCGGGAAAGCTGAACGCCGGGCATGTTATTCGGCGTTGCATCATGGCTCTCCTTGTCACACCAGCGGGCCCTGCCGGGTCACTACTTATGACACGCGGTGATGGGGGGAATGTGACGATGCAGCAGCCGGCCGGTGACGGCGCCTGGCTGGCAGCGGTGTTCGAGGAGCACCGGCCGCGCCTGCGGGCGGTGGCCTACCGGATGCTCGGCTCGCTGCCCGACGCCGATGACGCGGTACAGGACGCCTGGGTCCGGTTCAGCCAGTCAGACGCCGACGGCGTGGACAACCTGGGCGGCTTCCTGACCACCATCGTCAGCCGGGTCTGCCTGAACACGCTGCGCTCCCGCCGGACGCGGCGGGAGGACCCGGTGGGCATGCACGTGCCCGACCCCGTCGTCAGCGGCGAGGACGGCGCCGACCCGGAGACCGAGGCCCTGCTGGCCGACTCCGTCGGCCTGGCGCTGGTCGTGGTACTCGACACCCTGGCACCAGCCGAGCGGGTGGCATTCGTCCTCCACGACCTGTTCGAGGTCCCCTTTGCCGAGATCGCCCCGATGGTCGGGCGCTCGGAGGCCGCAGCCCGGCAGCTGGCCAGCCGGGGCCGCCGCCAGGTGCACGGAGCGGGGTACCGCGCCCCTGACCCCAATCGCGCCGCCCAGCGGGCGCTTGTGGATGCTTTCTTTACCGCCGCCCGCGACGGCGACCTCGGCAAGCTCACAGCCCTGCTAGACCCCGACGCCGTGCTGATCGCCGACGGGGGCGCCCGCCCGCAAGCCTCGGCGGTGCTCCATGGTGCCGCCGCCGTCGCCAGACGCGCCGCCAGGTTCATCGGGCCCGCAGTCCAGGTGCGCCCGGCGCTGGTCAACGGGGCCGCCGGCGCGGTCGTCAGCTACCAGGGCCAGCCGGTCGCCCTGCTTGGCTTTGCCTCCGTGGCCGGGCGGATCACCGAGATCGACGCGATCACCGACCCCGACCGCCTCAGCCGGCTCGACCTGCCCGTACTCGACAGCCCACCCGAGGCCCGTCACGACCCGGCGTACTAGGAGCGGGAGATTGCCCATGACTGACACCCAGGCCGAAATCCGGCGAATCGATATTCCCGCCCCGGGCCGGTACATCATCGATCCGGCCCGGTCATCGGTCACGCTGCGGACCCGGCTGTTCGGCCTGCACGCCTTGTCGGCCGCCATGTACATCGCCGACGGCCAGATCGACCTGGACGCGGCCGTCCCGCAGGCAGCCGTGACCGCCGCCATCAGCGCGGCGTCCTTCAGCACCGATAATCCCCGCCGGGACGACGACATCCGCTCGGCCCGGTTCCTGCACGCCGACACGTACCCGGAACTGCGCTACCGGGCCGGCACCCTGAGCCAGGTGCACAGCCGCTGGACACTGGCCGGCGAGCTGACCGTTCGTGAAGTGACCAGGCCCGTGACACTGGAGATCGACTCGGTCCAGGCTATGGGCCGGGGATTCCGCGCCCGCGCCACCGCCCGTATCGACCGTGCCGCCTTCGGGCTGACGAGGGCGAAGTGGATGGGGGGCCGGATCTTCGACATCGAGCTGAGCGCCGTCGCCGACCCGCTGTAGACGTTCCCCCGTGCCAGCCACCTTGTCCGCAGGGTGAGGACTGCCGGCCTGGCTTGATGCCGGGCCGGGGGCAGGCCATCAGTGCCGGCCGCTCCCGGGAGAGAGGTGGGGGGCGG
>DASUBV010000266.1:0-4353 GCA_035763085.1 Streptosporangiaceae bacterium
GGGGCGCGGGGCGCGGGGCGCGGGGCGCGGGGCGCGGGGCGCGGGGCGCGGCAGGGAGGCTAGCCGGTCTCGCGGCGGCTGCGCAGGCCCTCGAAAGGCTTGCGCGACACGGTGGGCAGCACCGGGGCCAGGGTCTGCTCCCGCAGGCAGCCGGCGTACACCCCCGCGCCGTAGGCGGCCTGCTCAGCCAGGGTTTCCGCGATCTGGCGCAGCGCCCCGAGCACGTCCCGCGCCAGGCGGCCGCCAGGACTGGCGCCGGGGCCAGAGCCCTGCCCGCGCCCGGGGCCAGGACCCGAACCACGGCCAGGGCCAGGGCCAGGGCCAGGACCAGGATCAAGACCGGGGCCAGGACCGGGACCGGGATCAGGACCGGGACCGGAGCCGGGGCCGGGGGCAGGGCTAGAACCAGGACCGGGGCCGGAGCCAGGACTAGTGCCGGGGTCGGGACCAGGACCGCGGCCATGGCCAAGCGCCTGCCCAGACCCGGTGCCGGTGCTCTGCCCGGCGGCGCGGCGGTCGCGGGCCCACTGGGCCAGCGGCGGCCCGGCCAGCAGGGACACAGCGGCCAGGCGGCGGCCCCAGCGGGTCCGCGCGCGGCGGCCGCCCGGCCGGGCCAGCACCGCAAGCACGGCGGGCGCCGCGAACTGGCCGCACCAGCGGCCGGTGCCCAGCCAGGTCTGCCAGACACCGCCGGCCATCGGCCGGGCGAGGCCCTGCGCGGGCAGGCCATTGGCGCGCAGCCGGCGGGCAAGCAGCGCCGTGGACGCGCCGAACGCGGCTCCGGCCAGGACCGGCCGGCGGGCGAGCAGGGCTGCCATGGTGAGCGCGGGCCAGGGCTGCAGGATGAGCGGGGTGAGGGCGCCGGGATGACGGCGGGCCAGCGGCGCGGCGGAATTGCCGTAACGGAACCGGCGGGCGAGCAGCGCGCCGCGGCCCGCCGGATCGGCGTGCGCCACCTGGACCGACGGGTCATACCGCACCCGCCAGCCGACCCCGGTCAGCCGCCACACCAGGTCGACGTCCTCGCCGTAGCGCAGCGTCTCGTCGAAGCCCTCGCCGATCACAGCACGCCGGACCACCAGTGCAGCCGTCGGCACGTAGGACACGCGGGTGAGGGGCGCTACCCGGGCCGGCCGGTCACCCAGGTCGAGCATGCCGGCAGCGCCAGGATCACCAGAGCCGCCATCTCCAGAGGCAGTGCCAGGATCGCCGCGGCCGCCGCCGGCAGCGTCAGGATCGTCAGGGCCGAGGCTGCCGCTGGTCCCGCCGGCGGCACCGGGATCGCCCGGGCTGCCAGCGGCGCGCAGGGCCACGATCCGCGGCGCCGCAGCGGCCACCAGCGGGTCGGCGAAATGACCGGCCAGGCCGGCGATCCAGCCGGGCGGCGGGACGCAGTCGCTGTCCAGGAATGCGACGAACTCGGTACTGACCTGCGCCAGCGCGGTGTTGCGGGCCGGGCCGGGGCCGCCGCTGGCCGGCCGGCGCGCCAGCCGCGCCCCGCGGGCCGCGCACACCGCCGCCACCGCGGCCGGGTCGGCTGAGCCGTCATCCACCACCAGCACCGGGTACTGCGAGCCGGCGGCGGCCAGGCACCGGTCCAGCTCGGCGGCCCGGTCGCGCACCGGCACCACGACCGTCACGTCCAGCGCGGCCGTGGCCGGGCCCGGCCGGGGATGCGCCAGGCCCGTGTCGGCGAGCCGCGCGGCCAGCACCGCTCCGGCCGCTGACACGACGGCTCCGCCGCGCAACTCTTCCAGGGCCGCCCGGCCGGCCGGGCTGAGCCGCACGGCCCGCGCGGGCGACCCGCCGAACAGCACGTCCCCGGTGAGCTGCCGGGTGTCAGCGTCCAGGTCGACCGCCATTCCGCCGGGCAGCCCGGCACCCGGCCGCAGGCCCAGGTCCGCGGGACGCACCAGCCGGGGACGCGGCGGATCCGCACGGGAGCGCGGCGGGGCAGCCCAGCTGAGCCGCCCCGGGCGGCCAGGCTTGCCCGGCCGCCTCCTGTTCCGGGCGCCTTGCCCGGCGGGCTGCCCGGGCTTGCCCGACCGGGCGGTCACAGGGCCAGGCCGCCGTCCACCGGGACGATGGCGCCGGTCATGCCGCTGGACTGCGGGCTGGCCAGGAATGCCAGCACGGCGGCCACCTCCTCGGGCCGCAGCAGCCGGCCGGCCGGCTGCTGCGCGGCGAACGCCGCAGCGCCGGGCAGGTTATACAGCCGCGCGCTCTCGGCCAGGATCGGGGTGTCGGTCGAGCCGGGGCTGACGGCGTTGGCCGTCACGCCAGTCGGGCCCAGCTCGGCGGCCAGGGCCCGGATGAAGCCGGCCACGCCCGCCTTGGCCGCGCAGTAGGCGGCCAGCATCGGCAGCCCGCGGGTGGCGGCGGCCGAGGCGACGGCCAGGAACCGTCCCTGACGCGGCTCGGGCCGGCGCAGCAGCGCGGGCACGGTCACCCGGGCCAGTGCGAGCACCCCGCCGAGGTCGATGTCCAGCACCGCGCGCTCCTGGCCGGGGGGAACCTGCCAGGCCGGCACTCCCCCGGCGATGACCCCGGCCGCGGCGACGGCCGCGTCCAGCCCGCCCCAGCGCTGCTCGGCCAGCTCGACCGCGGCGGCCAGCTCGCCCAGGTCGCGGGTGTCGGCCTCGGCCGCGATGACGCCGGGCCCGGCAGCGGCGGCCACCGCGTCCAGCTCGGCGCGGGTGCCCAGCGGATAGGGCAGCTCGGGGTCGCCGGCGCACCGGTCCGCGGCGACCACGCGCCAGCCCGACGCGGCCAGCGCGGCCACCGTGGCGGCGCCGATGCCGCGCGCCGCGCCCGTCACGAGGGCCACCCGGGGCGCCGGGGAGCTGATGGCGCTACCTGCTTCCGTCACCAGGCGGGACGCCCAGCGCGCGGGTGAAGCCGGGCGGGATCACCACGTCGGCCGGCGACAGGTCCCCGACCGCCGCGCAGCCTAGTCCCAGCAGCGCCGAGTCGATCCCGCCGCGCAGGATGTCCAGCACGTTCTCCACGCCCGCCTGCCCGCTGGCGGCCAGGCCCCACAGGTAGGCACGGCCGATCATGACCGCCCGGGCGCCGAGCGCCAGTGCCTTGACCACGTCGCTGCCGCGCCGCACGCCGCCGTCGAGCAGGATCTCGACCTGGTCACCGACAGCCGCGGCGATGGCGGGCAGGGCCCGGATCGTGGCCGGCGTGGAGTCCAGGTTGTTGCCCCCGTGGTTGGACACCGAGATGGCGGTCACCCCCGCGTCGGCGGCCCGGCGCGCGTCGTCGACTCTGATGATTCCCTTCAGCATGAACGGGGCGCCCCACTGCTGACGTAGCCACGCAATGTCATCCCAGCTCGGCAGGGGAGCCGACAGCCACTGCCCGTAGGCGCCGAAGAACGTCGGGCCGGGCTCGCCTCGCGGCGCCATGTTGGGCACGGTCAGGTCCGGGACGTGGCCGGTCCGGGCGTACCCGAGCAGCCAGCGCGGGCGGCGCAGCACCTGCGGCGCGAACCGCGCCATCGTCTTCAGGTCCACTCGCTCGGGGATGACCGGGCTGCCCCAGTCGCGGCCGTTGGAGAACGACCAGTCCAGGGTGACGATCAGGCCGGCCACCCCGGCCGCGCGGGCCCGCTCCAGGTGGGCGGCCATCTGGTCGCGGTCGCCGGCCCAGTAGGTCTGGAAGAAGGTCCTGGGGTTGGCCGCCACGACGTCCTCGACGGGCTTGCTGGCGAACGAGCTGAGGCCCATCGCCGTGCCGCGCGCGGCGGCGGCGCGGGCCACGGCGAGCTCCCCGTCGGGGTGCACGGCCTGCACGCCGGTCGGCGAGATGATGACCGGCAGCGCGACGTCGACGCCCATGACGCTGGTGGCCAGATCGCGGCTGGCCGGCAGGCCCGCCACGTGCGGGGCGAAGCCGAGCTCGCTGAAGGCGGCCAGGTTGTCGGCCAGGGTGACGCCCTTTTCCGAGCCGGCCAGCAGCGCGCTGTAGACCGACGATGGCAGCCGCCGGCGGGCACGGCGCTGCGCCTCCGCGACTGTCTCGAACCAGGGACTGCCCATCTGCTCATCCTCTCGCTGCGCCGCCGGGCCAGCGCGCCGGTCAGCGCACCGGCTCAGTGCCCGCCGCGTCGGCTTCGGGTCACTGGCCGCCGGTCAGTGCTCGCCGCGCCGGTGCCCGCCGGGTCAGTGCTCGCCGGGCGCCGCGCTAGCCGGGGGCCCACCCTGGAACCTCCAGTGCCCCTGGCGACGCCGCCTCCAGACCCCTGGAGGAGCCGGTGCCGGGGTCGAAGCCGGCCAGCGGGTTCTGGTCGCAGGCATGATCAGGGATCCGCCGGGCCGTGCGCCCGGCGGGGCTGCCCGCGCCGTC
>DASUBV010000267.1:0-8246 GCA_035763085.1 Streptosporangiaceae bacterium
CTGCCGGCCGGGCAGCTTGCGCTCGTAGGTGACCGACCGGCCGCTGACCTGCTCGATGCTCAGGATCTCCGGGGTCCGGAAGGGCAGGCCCGCGGCAGCGAGGTCGGCATAGAACGCCTGCGTCTCCGCCAGCGAGGCCATCTCGCGATCCCGCCAGACCTTGGCGACCAGGCCGTTTCCCAGGTCGTAGATGGCGCCCTCGACGCCGGCCGCCAGCGGCTGCGGGTCGTGCCCCCGGCTGGTGAAGTAGCCGAGCCACTCCGGCGTGTGGGCCAGCACCCAGTCCGTCATGGTCGTGCCTGCCCGCAGAAAGTCTGCTCGCGGCCAGGTCCAGCGCGGGAGGGATGGATAACGGCAGAGCTCAGCACGTCAATCAGGTCTACCGCAGCTGCGCGCGCCGCTGCAGCCCATTATCTGCCTGCCTCCCGGGACCTGTGCCTGGTGCTGGGCGCTGACTGCCTCGCCCAGGCTGGCGTCGCGCTGGCGGGCGGGGTCATCCCGACTGGTTCCGCCAGCCCTGCGGACGTCGCTGCCGTGTCACCTGTGCCCGGGCTGAGCGGCGGCTAGTTGCCTGAGTCGCGGGCGGCCAGGTAGCTGCGCAGCTCGGCAACCAGCTCGGTGATCTCGGTGACGCCGCCGCGCCGGGCCTGCGGCCACTCATCCACGCGCGTCCACCAGTACTCGCGGGGAGTGCCCGCGAACCGCGGCAGCAGGTGGATGTGCAGATGCGGGACTCCGTCACCGATCACTGCCGCGTACACGTGCTCCGCCGCGGCCACCTCGCGCAGCGCCCGGCTGGCCCGACTGCACCACAGGCCGATGCTGCGCGCCTCGCCGTCGGTCAGGTCGGCCAGGCCCGCTGCGTGCCGCCGCGGCTCGACGAACAGGTGCCCGAGGTAGGCGGTGCTGCCGTCTTGTCCGAGCGCGTCCGGAGTGACGATGTGGGAAACCAGCGTCAGCTCATCCTCGGCGACCGCGCCACCGGGCATCAGCGTGGCCCGGTCACGATGCTTGCGGCAGACGAAGCAGCCAGCCGGGCTGGCGTCGGCGGTCTCGGTCATGAGCTCATCCTCCAGTTGCGTCGGCCAGGCGGCTTTCCCAGGCCCAGGCCGCGATCTCGACCCGGTTCCGGAGGCCCAGCTTCGCCTGGATGCTAGTCAGGTGGCTCTTGACCGTGCTGAGCGAGATGAACAGCTCCGCGCCGATCTCCTGGTTGGTGCGCCCGCGCGCGATCGAGCGGATGACCTCGGTCTCCCGCTCCGACAGCGGGGTGGCCGGCCGGGCGGCGGCCGGAGCCCGGCTCGCCGCCAGGTGCTGCAGGAGCCGGCGCGTGATAGCGGGGGAGATCAGCGCGTCCCCGGACACCGCCGCCCGCACGGCCTCGGCGAGCAGCACTGGTCCGGCATCCTTGAGCACGAAGCCGGCGGCGCCGGCGCGCAGCGCCCCGTAGACGTACTCATCGAGGTCGAAGGTCGTGACGATGACCACCCGGAGCGGGTCGGCCACGCCGGGCCCGGCGATCGCGCGGGTGACCTCGATGCCGTCCAGCCGCGGCATCCGGATGTCGACCAGGCTCACGTCGGGGCGGAGCCGGCGGGCCAGGGCTACCGCCTCGGCGCCGTCGGCCGCCTCGCCGACCACGGTGATGTCCGGCTGATCCTCCAGCAGCAGGCGCAGGCCGCTGCGGATCATTGCCTGGTCGTCGGCGATCAGCACCCGGATGGTCACGCCGGCCCCGGCACGGCCGCCCCGGCCGCCGGCTGCCGAGCCGGTGCCGCAGGGCCGGCCACGGCCGGCGCCGCGGCAGAACCTGGCGGCGCGGCCGCAGTCACTGCTCCGCGCCGGGCCGCCGCGGCCGTGCTGCCGCCCGGCAGCGGCACCGTCGCGGCGACCGACCAGCCCGCGCCCGCGGCCGGCCCCGCCGTGAGCTCGCCGCCGAGCCGCTCGACCCGCTCGCGCATGCCCAGCAGCCCGTACCCGCTGGCGTGCGGGAACCGGGCCGCCCCGGCCGCCGGAGCGTCGTCGGTGACCTGCACCGACACCGCACCCTGGTCGTGCCCGACGATCACCGTGACCGACCGGGCGGCCGGGGCGTGGCGGGCGATGTTGGTCAGCGCCTCCTGGACGACGCGGTAGACCGTGGTGGTCACCTCGGGCGGCCAGCCGGAGTCAGCGGGCCCGTCAGGCAACTGAAGCCGCACGTCGCAGCCGCCGCCCGGGATCCGCGCCGCGAACCGGCTGACCAGCTCGCTGAGCTCGCCCGGCCCCGGCGCGACGCCCGCTCCGTCGTCGCCGTCCTCATCCCGGAGCAGCCCGATCACCCGGCGCAGCGAGCCGAGCGCGTCCGACCCGGCTGCCTCGATCCCGGCCAGCGCGTCGGCCAGCCGTCCCGGGTGCTGCCCGGCGGCCAGCCGGGCCGCCTGCGCCTGGATGACGATGCCGGTGATGTGATGCGCCGCGGCGTCGTGCAGTTCCCGGGCCAGGTCCAGGCGCTCGGCCCGGCGGACGGCCTCGAGGGTGGCCTGGCGGCGGCCGTCCATCAGCCGCAGCCACAGCCCGATGGCCAGTGCGGCGCCCCAGCCCAGGCCCATCAGCCGGGTCGCGGCGAGCGAGCTGGGAATCCCGGCCGAGATGAAGACCAGGTACCGCTCGATCGTCCCGGCCACGACGACCGCCCCGGCCACCGCGACCGCCACCACCAGGCGGGGCGGCAGCCGCCTGGCCGCCGAGCCGATGAGCACCAGCAGAGCCAGGTCCGCGGCCGCGTCCGGCTGAGCGGGCAGGTGCCACAGCCAGGCCGCCAGCTCGGCCGCGCCCGCGACGGTCAGGCCCGCCGCCGCGGCCAGCGCGCAGGACCGCCCGCGGGCCAGCGCCGCCGCGCACACCAGCAGCCCGGCGGCCAGGTCAAACAGCCAGCTGCCGTGGTGCCGGGCAATCAACTGCGCTTCGTAGACCAGCACCACGGCCAGCACGATGGCCAGCCCGGCACTGGCCACCGTCGCCGGCAGCGCCGCCCGCCCCAGCCAGCCCTGCCGCCCCAGCCGATCCCGCTGATCCAGCACGCTCATGCCGCTCAGCCTACGGAGCCAGCCCCGCGACCGCGCCGGCCGAAAGTACGACCCGCGCGGCCAGGACCGTACTTCCGGCTGATGCTGCCGCCACCTGCGGGCCGGCACAGTGAGCGGCGTGCCAGCGCGGCCTGCCCGCGGCAGCCGCCAGGACGGCCGGCGAGCCGGCGGGCCAGCAGTTATCAGGAGGACATGACGTGAGGACAAGCAGCCAGAGCGTTCCCCGGCAGGGCCCGGGGACGAAAGAAGGCGGTGCCATCAGCACCGTCCTGCGCGCCCGGGGACTGGGTAAGAGGTACCGGCGGCGCTGGGCGCTGTCGGACTGCACCCTCGACATCCCGGCCGGCCGCGTTGTCGGCCTGGTCGGGCCGAACGGGGCCGGAAAGACCACGCTGCTGAGCCTGGCCGCCGGCCTGCTGCGGCCGACCTCG
This sequence comes from Streptosporangiaceae bacterium, assembly GCA_035763085.1. Lineage (GTDB taxonomy): Bacteria > Actinomycetota > Actinomycetes > Streptosporangiales > Streptosporangiaceae > DASUBV01. The sequence goes on from DASUBV010000267.1 coordinate 3,500, forward strand.
GGCACCATCGAGGTGTGCGGCGGGCGGCCCGGCAGCGGCCGCGGCCAGCTGGCCAGGGTCGGCTTCGTGGCCCAGGACACGCCCGCTTACGCGGGGCTGACCATCGCCGACCACCTCACCCTGGGCGCGCGGCTCAGCCCCGGCTGGGACGCCAGGCTCGCAGCCAGCCGGATCAGGCGGCTGGGGATGTCGCCGGGTCAGCGCGCCGGGAGCCTGTCCGGCGGACAGCGTGCTCAGCTCGCGCTGACCCTGGCCATCGCCAAGCGTCCTGAGCTGCTCATCCTCGACGAGCCGGTGGCCAGCCTCGACCCGCTGGCCAGGGACGCGTTCCTGCGCGACCTGCACGACACCGTCGCCGACCAGGAGCTGAGCGTGGTGCACTCCTCGCACCTGATCTCCGACCTCGAGCGGGTCTGCGACTACCTCATCGTCCTGGCCGCCTCCCGCGTCCAGGTCGCCGGCGAGGTCAGCGAACTGCTGGCCCGTCACCGGCTGCTCACCGCGCCGCGCATCGACACCGCGGCGCTGCCGGCCGGGATGGAAGCCATCTCCGTGCGGCACGGCGGCCCGCACGACACCGCCATCGTCTGTGACGACACCACGGCCGGGGCCGGCACGCTCCCGGCCGTGCCCGGCGCCGCGCTCAGCCCGGTCGGCCTCGAAGATCTCGTCCTGGCCTACATGAGCCAGTCCGCTCCCGCCCTGGAGGTCACCCGATGATCTGGCTGACCTGGCGCCAGTTCCGCACCCAGGCCGCCGTTACCTTCGGCGCCATTACCGTCCTGGCCGCGATCCTCGCCGCCACCGGCCCGCAGCTCGCGCACCTGGCGAGCAGCAGCAGTAACGACTTCCTCAGCCGGGTCAGCGGCGCCGACCGCGCGCTGTGGATCATCGGCAGCCTGGCGGTGCTCGCCGCGCCGGCCCTGATGGGCCTGTTCTGGGGCGCCCCGCTGATCACCCGCGAGCTGGATGCCGGCACCTACCGGCTGGCCTGGACCCAGACCACCCGGACCCGCTGGCTGGCCGCCAAGCTCAGCCTGCTCGGCCTGGCCGCCATGACCGCCGCCGGGCTGCTCAGCCTGGCGGTGACCTGGTGGGCCAGCCCGATCGATGCCGCCATCGCCAGCCAGAAGGGGATCCTGCCGCCCGGCCTGCTGGTCTTCCCGCGGCTGTCACCGGAGATGTTCGCCGCCCGCGGGATCGCCCCGCTCGGCTACGCCGCGTTCTTCTTCGTCCTCGGCGTGACCATCGGCGTCGCGGTCCGGCGCACCCTGCCGGCCATGGCCCTGCTGCTGACGGCCTTCGCCGTGGTCCAGATCGGCATGACGACCTTCGTCCGGCCGCACCTGATCCCGGCCGAGCAGCGCACCGAGGTCATCAGCGCGGCCAACCTGCTCAACATCAACGTCAACAACAGCGTGACCGTGATCGGCAGGCCCGGCGCCTGGGTGAGCTCGCAGCAGACCATCAATGCGGCCGGCCAGCCGGCCAAGCCGCCGTCCTGGGTGCTGAAGTGCCCCGCCGGCTCCGCGGCCACCAGCCAGGCCTGCTATGCCCGGCTGGCCCAGCTCGGCTACCGGCAGCAGATCACCTTCCAGCCCGCCAGCCGGTTCTGGCCGCTGCAGCGCAACGAGACGGTGATCTACCTCGTGCTCACCGTCGTCCTGGCCGGCCTGTGCACCTGGTGGACCCGCCGCCTCCTGTCCTGACCAGTCCCGCTAAGGACTCCGTCCGTGCTCATCCGATGCCCAGCCGCTCCCGAGCGCGTCCTCAGTCCAATGGAGGGGAATGGTGCGCCACTGCCCCAAATGATCCTAGAGCAGTAAGTGCTATGGTATGACCACCTGGCTGCCGCCCCGAATCACCGTGGAAACTGGGGCCTGGTGCAGCTGATCCTCCTGAGCAACGATGATCAGCTGCGCGATTGGCTGGCCGCGCGCCAGCCACACCCGGCGGTCACTGGTTCAGGGCGGTGGGGTGGCGGGGTTGGTAGATGCCTAGTTCGGTGCCGTCGGGCAGCCGGATCGCGGCCATCAGCCCCCAGCCGCGGTCGGCCACATCCTGGGCCACCTCAACGCCCTTGCCGCGCAGCTCGGCGAGCGTCGCCTGGATGTCATCGCACATCCGGTACAGCTGGTGCGACCCGGCCTCGGCGGGGTGGACGGCGAGCTCGGCGGGCGGCAGCGCGAAGATCAGCCAGGCCGCGCCGGCGTCCACCGACGACAGGCCCAGCGTGCCGGACAAGAACTCGCGCACCCGCTCCGCCGCCGGCGAGTACATGATCGCGTGCACTCCGGTAATCACGCTCCGCACACTACCGGGCCCGATGCATCAGGGCTCGGGCTCAAGGCGCCTCCAGGATTCAGTTCCTACCATGGTAGGAACTACCGCGGTAGGATCAGAGGGTGAAGGTTGACAAGATGAGCGTGTCGTTCGATCCCGAACTAGGCGATGCCATCCGATCGGCAGCAGCTCGGACAGGCAAGCCACTGTCGGCATGGCTCGCAGAGGCGGCCGCGAGCAAGCTGCGGGCTGAGGCGCTGGACGAGTTCCTGGCCACCTGGGAGGCCGAGCACGGCGCCCTGACTGCAGAAGAAATCAGCCGTGCCGAACGGGAACTTGGCATACGCGCAGGTGAGTCAGCCGCGTGAGTGCTGTAGTTCTGGACGCCGGAGCGCTCGTGGCGGTCGATCGTGGCGACCGTGCCATGCTGGCGCGGCTGCGGGCCGCTCGGCAGAACGGGCTCGTGCTGCGTAGCAACGCGATGGTCGTAGCCCAGGTGTGGCGTGACCGTCATGGGCGTCAGGTCAGCCTGGCTCGACTGCTGCGTGCAGTCGACGTCCGCGTCGTCAGCCAGCAGGATGGTCGCGAGGCTGGCGAGCTGATGGGCGAAGCAGGCACCACCGATGCGATCGACGCGACCGTCGTACTCCTAGCTGATTCCGGAGACAGGATCCTCACCAGCGACCCAGGTGACCTACGGCGACTGGCCTCGGCGGCGGGGAAATCCCCGCTGATAGTCAGTTGCTGACACTCATCGGGGGAACTCGCGCGGCTAGGAACCTGACCTGCCGTGCTGAGCAGCGTCAAAGGGCGAGCTTCATGCCTTCGTGGCTGGCGGTGAAGCCGAGTCGCTCGTAGAAGCGGTGCGCGCGCCCTCGTGACTTGTCGCTGGTGAGCTGGACCAGCGCGCAGCCGCGGCGGCGGGACTCGTCGATGACCCAGGCCATGATGGCGGCGCCGAGCCCGCCTCCCCGGTAGTCCTCGCGAACCCGGACCGCCTCGACCTGGGCGCGTAGCGCGCCGCGGCGGGCCAGGCCGGGCAGGAACGATAGCTGGAGCGTGGCCACCACCTCGCCGCCGGCCTCAGCCACGAGCAGCAGGTGCGCCGGGTCGGCGTCGATCTGGCGGAAAGCGCCCTGGTAGGGGGCCAGGTCGCCATCGGCGGGCAGGGCGTCGCGGGTCGCGCCGAGTTGGTCGGCAGCCAGCAGGCCCACGAGGGCGGACAGGTCATCCTCGCGGGCCAGCCGCAGCTGCACCGGCGCTGAGCCAGCCTCCAGGGTGGCAAGAAAGGTCACCCGGACATTCTGCCGGGCAGCTCGGCGGGGCGGGGTGACCGGCCTAGGGTGGCAGGGTGACCGGCCCGGACGACAGCCAGCGCCCGGTACCTGGCCGCGCGCCCGGCGACCCGGATGATTTCGTGGAGCTGGGTGACCGGCGGCTGGCCGTCCTGCACGGACGACTGCCGTGGGTGGCCGTGATCCTGGCCGCCGCCGGGCTGGTGGCCGGCCTGGCGGCCGGGTACGCGGCGGGCTACCAGCACGCGCGCGCGGCCGCCGCGCCGCGGCCGCGCTCGCAGGGGTCTGCCGCGGCGGGTATCCGGCCGGCGACTGCGAGCCCGTTCATTCCCGCCGTGGTCCAGGATGCGGGGCTGTGCTCCGCCGTATCGGGGCACACGCTGCAGCTGGGCGTGCAGATCCTCAACCAGTCGGCGGCCCCGGTCCGGCTGCGCCGGGTCGAGGCGATCCTGGCGATGTCCGGACTGCGGCCCGTCAGGCTGTCCTGGGGGGCCTGCGGCGAGCTGCCCGTGGCGCTCGCCGAGCCCGTCCAGGCCGTGCAACCCGGCGGCAGCGCGTGGTTCACCGTCAGCGTCCGGGTGCTGGTCCGCTGCCCGGCGGCCTACCCGGTCCAGTTCCGGCTGCGGTACGAGCAGCACGGCAGAGCGGCCACCGTCATCCTGCCCGGCTTCAGCGACCTGTCCCGCGTGCCCTACCCCGGCTGCCCGGGAGCTGAGCCCGCCGCGCCGGGCGCTATCCAGGGTGGTTACTGACGGGCGAACGCCTGCCGCGCCAGCGGATCATCCGCGTCCAGGACATCGGGCTCCGCGGGCGGGCCAGGGTGCTCCGCCGCGACCGCGGCCGCCGCCCGGACACCACCCGCCGCCGCTGCTTTCGGTGCTGCAGCCTGCGGCGCCGCGTCCGCCGCCGCGCCGGCGCCGCCCGCCCCGTGCGCCGGCGCTCCCGCGCCCGCCAGCCGGCTGACATACGCCGAGGCGGGGTGCGCGGCCAGCAGCCGGACCCGGCCGTCGCCGCTGCCGCGCCGGCCCACCGGGACCACCACCGCGGGCAGGCCCGCCGGGTCGGTCACGAACAGCTGGAAATCGCTGAACCGGAAATGGTCGATGTCCACGATGGGCTTGGGGTAGTGGTGGTAGCCCGCCGCCGTCGGCAGAACCCCGCTGTGCGTG